>NZ_JAEBEI010000004.1:0-448325 GCF_046548775.1 Amycolatopsis sp. cmx-4-61
GGTTCAACCTGCTCAAACAATGGCGCGGCCTGGCCACTCGCTACGACAAGCTCGCCATCGTCTACCGATCAGCGGTTGTTCTCCATGCAGTGATCACTTGGACCAAGGCTTTGTCAGACACGCCCTAGCCCTGCCGGGTGGGCCGGATGGTGAGGTCGCCGATTTCGACGTCGTCCGGCTGCTCGATGGCGAACGCGATCGCCCGCGCGACGGCGTCGGGGCTGATGCCGAGCGCCGCCATCGCCTGCTGCGCCTGCTCGCGCTGCCCGGGGTCCTGGACGTAGTCGACGAGTTCGGTACGCACGAACCCCGGCGAGATGGCCGTCGTGCGCAGGACGCCGTCGGTCGACTCCTGCCGCAGCGCCTCCAGCAGCGTGCGCACGGCGTTCTTCGTCCCCGCGTAGACGGCCTGGGTCGGCACGATCTTCAGCCCCGACGTCGAGACGGTCGTGACGAAGTGCCCGCGGCCCTGCGCCCGGAACACCGGGAGCGCGGCGGCGATGCCGTGCAGCACGCCGCGGAGGTTGACGTCGATCATCGCGTCCCAGTCGTCGACGTCGAGGGCGCTCACCGGCGCGATCCGGGCGACGCCGGCGTTGGCCACCAGGACGTCGAGGCGGCCGAAGCGGTCGACAGCGAGGGCGACGAGCCGCTCGAGGTCGACCCGGCGGGTCACGTCGACGTCCAGCAGCTCCGCGCGGCCGCCGTCGTCGCGGATCTTCCGCGCGAGCACTTCCAGCCGGTCGGTGCGCCGGGCGCCGAGCACGACGGCCGCGCCGCGGCTCGCCAGCTCCACGGCCGTCGCCTCGCCGATCCCGCTGCTCGCGCCCGTGATCGCGACGACCTTGTCCAGTCCGTTCGTCATGTACATCTCCCGCTAAGCTGACAACTGTCCGCTTAAGCCTACCGGACACTTGTCCACTTATGCGAGGAGCAGTCTCTTGCGTGAGCGCCGATCGGACGCCGTCGCCAACCGTGACCGGATCGTCGAGGCCGCCCGGGCGGAACTGAGCGAGTCCAACGGCGCGGCCGACGACCTCAAACTGCACCGGGTCGCCAAGGCCGCGGGGGTCGGGCAGGGCACGCTCTACCGGCACTTCCCGACGCGCGAGCACCTGCTGGCGGAGGTGTACCGGGCCGAACTGACCCAGCTCATCGGCACCGTGGCGCCGCTGCTCGCGGAACACCCGCCGCTGGCCGCGCTGTCCCGCTGGCTGGACCGGCTGGTCGAGTACGCGCGCGTCAAACGCGGCGTCATGGCGGCGATCGAGCTGCCGGCGTGGCAGGACCTCTACTCCGGCCAGCACCACCGGCTCGACGAAGCGCTCGAAACGCTGCTGGACCGGGGGAAGGCCGCCGGGGAAATCCGCGCCGGGGTCGACGCCGCCGACGTCATCCTGCTCCTCGGGGCGCTGTCGCGGATCCCCGAAGCCGACTGGGCCGAGCGCGCGCCCCGGATCGTGGCGGTGATCGTCGACGGCCTGCGCGCCTAGGACTCAGTGGTCCACGGCCAGTTTCACGCCGAGGCCGATGAAGATGCCGCCGGTAGCGACCTCGATCCGCCGCTGGTTCCGCTTCCGCCGCACCCACCCGCCGATGCGGCCGGCGAGGACGCCGACGGTGCCGTCGACGAGGAACTCGAACAGGATCATGATCGCGCCGAGGACGGCGAACTGCAGCCAGACGTGGCCTCGGGCCGGGTCGATGAACTGCGGCAGGAAGGCGATGGTGAAGGTGACCATCTTCGGGTTGAGCAGGTTGGTGAGCAGCCCGGACAGGTAGGCGCGATCACTCTTGCGCTCGACGAGCGGCTTGCGGTTCCGGATCGCCTGGACGCCCAGGTAGATCAGGTACGCGGCACCGGCCACGCGGACGACGGTGAAGGCGACCGGAACGGCGGCGAAGAGCGCGGCCAGCCCGGCCGCGGCGACGGCGACGTGGATGGCCTCGCTGGTGGCGACCCCGGCGGTGGCGAGCAGACCGGCCTTCGGGCCGCCGCGCATGCCGCAGCCGAGGATGAAGAGCATGTCCGGACCCGGCATCACCATCGCGATGGCCGTGGTGACGAGGAAGGCCAGGAGGAGGTGCTGGTCGACCGGCATGGGCTGATCCTGACACGCCGGCCGCCCCGCACGAACTCCTTTTCCGGCGTCAGCCGCGGACGGCCGCCGCCACGCGGGCGGCGTCCTCGATGCCCCGCTCCGGCGGCTCCTCGGGCAGCGGCAGCAGCACCACCGAGCCGCTGCCGGCTTCGTGGAGCGACCGGACGGCGGCCGCGCAGGTGTCCGGATCGCCGCAGATGGCCAGGCGGTCGATCCACTCCGGGCGCAGGCCGGCCGCCAGCTCGTCCACTGTGGACGACGAATCCATGAGGGCCAGCAGCTCGGGGGCGAACGGCAGGCCCTCCACCTGCACGCGAGAGCCCGGGTTCAGGGACTCCGCCACCGTCGTGCGCGCCCGCTCGCGGTCGCCGAGAGCCAGCCAGTTGTACGTCACCACGGCGTGCGGGCCGGTCGCCGCGATGCCGGCCAACGCGGTCCGGACGAACTCGGGCGGGGCCGGCTCGGCCAGGATCGTCCCGTCCGCCGAGGACCCGGCCACGGCCAGCGACTTCGGCCGGCGGACGCCCGCCAGCACCGGCGGGACGGTCTTCGGCGGGAACACCAGCTCGACCTCGTCCAGGTGGACGTGCCGGCCGTCCAGCGAGACGCGCTCACCCGCCAGGAGCCGCCGCACCGCCACCAGCGTTTCGTCCAGCGCCGCCAGCGGAGACTCGGGGTACGCGCCGATCTGGCGCATCCACGACGCCACGCCGTGCCCGAGCCCGCCGATCAGGCGGCCCGGGTGCAGCTCCGCGAGCGCCGCCAGTTCCATCGCCGCGATCGCCGGGTTGCGCGCCACCGCCGGCAGGACGCCGATGCCGACCTTGATCGTCGACGTCACCGCCAGTGCGGTCGCGACCGTGGCGATGCCCGCGGCCCAGAAGCAGTCCTCGACCAGCCAGACTTCGTCGAGTCCCGCGGCTTCGGCCTGCCGTGCGAGGTCGACCAGCTTGGCCGGCGGCTGTTCGCGGTTGATCCGGACGCCGACGGAGGAGGTCGGTGCGTACATGCCAGGCTCCTGTTCAGATGCGGGAGAACGCCGGCGCGTACTCGAACGCGCCCGCCTGTGCCGGGTGGTAGCGGGTGAGCGTGCGCGCCTGGAAGTGCGGGCCCCACGCCGGATCGGGTGCGGTGATCGAGAGCGTGTCCGCGAGGACGAAGCCGAATCGGGAGTAGTAGGCCGGGTTGCCGAGCAGGACGACCAGTCCGTGGCCGAGGGCGTCGGCGGCGCCGAGGACGGTGTGCACGAGGGCGGAGCCGACGCCGCTGCGCTGGTGCGCGGGGAGCACCCCGAGCGGCCCGAGCCCGACGGCTGCGGTGGTGTCCTCGCCGACTCGGGCCCGGCTGCAGCAGACGTGCCCGACGACTTCGCCGTCGCGGACGGCGACGAGGGAGAGGGCGTTGATCAGGTCGCCCTCGGCGCGGAGTTCGTCGACGAGGGGCGCTTCGACCGGCGTCACGCCTTCTTCGCGCCGGAACGCTGCCCTGTGGACGGCCTGGATCGCAGCTTGGTCGGCGGGGGTTTCCCGGCGGATCAGCATGATCGCCACCTTGCCCCGAACCGGCTGCGGAGGGCAAACGGTTTGGGCTGCGCCCCCGGTTGCCACGCTAGCGGAGGGCACCGACAGTTTTCGGGGCCCGGGACACGAAGGCCCCCGCACCAGGAGCGCGGGGGCCTTCGTCGTGGTCAAGCGATCACTCGAACGCCTTCGCGATCAGGGCCTTCTGCTCGACCTCGTGCACCTTCGACGAACCCGCCGACGGGGCCGCCATCGGGCGGCGCGAGACGACCTGCAGGCCCGAGAGCACCTCCGGGAACTTCCGGGGCAGGTTCAGGCCGAAGAACGGCCACGCACCCTGGTTCTCCGGCTCCTCCTGGACCCAGGCGACCTGCGACGCGTTCGTGTACCGCTCCAGCGCCGCCAGCAGCTTCTTCTTCGGCAGCGGGTAGTACTGCTCGATCCGCACGATGGCGACGTCGTCGGCCTCGCGCTTCGTCCGCTCCGCCACCAGCTCCCAGTAGAGCTTCCCGGAGGTCAGCAGCACCTTGCGGATCTTCGCCGGGTCCGGCGTGACGTCGTCGATGACGGACATGAACCGGCTCTCGCCCGTGAAGTCCCCGACCGCCGAGGTCGCCGCCTTGTTGCGCAGCATCGACTTCGGCGTGAAGACCACCAGCGGGCGCTGGATGCCGTCGAGGGCGTGGCGGCGCAGCAGGTGGAAGTAGTTCGCCGGCGTGGACGGGACCGCCACCGTCATCGAGCCCTCCGCGCACAGCGAGAGGAACCGCTCGATGCGGCCGGAGGTGTGGTCCGGGCCCTGGCCTTCGTGGCCGTGCGGCAGCAGCAGCACGACGTCCGAACGCTGGCCCCACTTGGCCTCGCCCGAAGAGATGTACTCGTCGATGACGGTCTGCGCGCCGTTGACGAAGTCACCGAACTGCGCTTCCCACATCACCAGCGACTCAGGGTTGGCCACCGAGTAGCCGTACTCGAAGCCGACGGCCGCGTACTCCGACAGCGCCGAGTCGTAGATCATCACGCGGCCCTGGCCGTCGGCCAGGTTCTGCAGCGGCGCGTACTCCTGGCCGGTCTTGCGGTCGATGAAGACCGAGTGCCGCTGGGTGAACGTGCCGCGCCGCGAGTCCTGGCCGGACAGCCGGACCAGCCGGCCCTCCATCGCCAGCGACCCGAAGGCCAGCAGCTCGCCGAACGCCCAGTCGATGTCGCCTTCGCGCGACATCTTGTGCCGCCGCTCCATCACCGGCTTGACGCGCGGGTGCGGCGTGAAGCCCTCCGGGACCTGGACGAACGCGTCGCCGATGCGCTCGATGACCTCGGTGGCGACCGACGTCTTCACCTTGGCCGGCACCTGCTGCTCCTCCTCGACGGAGGGGCTGGCCTTGGCGGGGTGCTTCTCCAGCTCGCGGACCTCGTTGAAGACGTGCTCCAGCTGGCTCGAGAAGTCGCGCAGCGCGGCCTCGGCCTCCTCGACGGAGATGTCACCGCGGCCGATCAGCGACTCGGTGTAGGTCTTCCGGACCGAGCGCTTCGTGTCGATGATGTCGTACATCGCCGGCTGGGTCATCGACGGGTCGTCGCCCTCGTTGTGCCCGCGGCGGCGGTAGCAGATGAGGTCGATGACGACGTCCTTGTGGAACGCCTGGCGGTACTCGACGGCCAGCTTGGCCACCCAGTGCGCGGCTTCGGGGTCGTCGCCGTTCACGTGGAAGATCGGCGAGCCGATCATCTTCGCGACGTCGGTGGCGTACTGCGAGGAGCGCGAGTGCTCCGGCGCGGTCGTGAAGCCGACCTGGTTGTTGACGATGACGTGCACGGTGCCGCCGGTGCGGTAGCCGCGCAGCAGCGCGAGGTTCAGCGTCTCGGCCACGACGCCCTGGCCCGCGAAGGCCGCGTCGCCGTGCATCAGGACGGGCAATACGGTGTAGCCCTCGCCGCCCTTGTCCAAGAGGTCCTGCTTCGCGCGGACGATGCCCTCGAGCACCGGGTCCACGGTCTCCAGGTGCGACGGGTTCGCCGTCAGCGACACCTTCGTCTCGCCGTCGCCGAACATCCGGAAGTACTTGCCCTCGGCGCCGAGGTGGTACTTCACGTCACCGGAGCCGTGCGCCTGGCCGGGGTCGAGGTTGCCCTCGAACTCCTGGAAGATCTGGCTGATCGGCTTGCCGACGATGTTGGCCAGCACGTTCAGCCGGCCGCGGTGCGGCATGCCGATGACGACCTCGTCGAGCTCGTGCTCGGCGGCCTTGTCCAGCAGCGTGTCGAGCAGCGGGATCGCCGTCTCGCCGCCTTCGAGCGAGAACCGCTTCTGGCCGACGTACTTGGTCTGCAGGAACGTCTCGAACGCCTCGGCGGCGTTCAGCTTCGAGAGCACGTACTTCTGGACCGCGGGGTCCGGCTTCTCGTGCGGGATCTCGACGCGCTCCTGGATCCAGCGGCGCTCCTCGGGGTCGAGGATGTGCGTGTACTCGATGCCGACCGTGCGGCAGTAGGAGTTGCGCAGCACGCCCAGGATGTCGCGCAGCTTCATCCGCTCCTGGCCGGCGAAGCCGCCGACCGGGAACTCGCGGTCGAGGTCCCAGAGCGTCAGGCCGTGGGACAGGACGTCCAGGTCGGCGTGGCTGCGCTGGCGGTAGTTCAGTGGGTCGGTGTCGGCCATCAGGTGGCCGCGCATCCGGAACGCGTCGATCAGCTCGATCACGCGGGCGGTCTTGTCGACCGGGCCGTCCGGGATGTCGGCGACCCAGCGGATCGGCTCGTACGGCAGGCGCAGGCTGGTGAAGACGTCGTCGTAGAAGCCGTCTTCGCCGAGCAGCAGCTGGTGGATGCGCTTGAGGAACTCGCCCGACTCCGCGCCCTGGATGATGCGGTGGTCGTAGGTCGAGGTCAGCGTCATGATCTTGCTGATGCCGAGGTCGACCAGGGTCTTCTCGCTGGTGCCCTCGAACGCGGCCGGGTACTGCATGGCGCCGACGCCGATGATGGCGCCCTGGCCGGCCTGCAGGCGCGGGACCGAGTGGTTGGTGCCGATGCCGCCCGGGTTGGTCAGCGAGATCGTGGTGCCCGAGAAGTCGTCCGCGGTGAGCTTGTTGTTGCGGGCCTTCTTGACGATGTCCTCGTAGGCCTGCCAGAACTGCAGGAAGGACATGTCCTCGACGCCCTTGACCGAGGCCACGACGAGGTTGCGCGACCCGTCCTTGCCCTTCATGTCGATGGCGAGCCCGAAGTTGACGTGCTCCGGCGTGATCGCGAACGGCTTGCCGTCGATCTGCTGGTAGTGCCGGTTCATGTTCGGGTAGTCCTTCAGCGCCCGCACCATGGCGTAGCCGATGAGGTGCGTGAAGGAGATCTTGCCGCCGCGGGTGCGCTTGAGGTGGTTGTTGATGACGATGCGGTTGTCCGCCATCAGCTTCGCCGGGACCGCGCGCACGCTGGTCGCGGTGGGGACGCTCAGCGAGGCGTCCATGTTCTTGGCGATGGCCGCCGCGGCGCCGCGCAGCTGCTTCGACTCCGGCTCTTCCTTCTTCGCCTCGGCCTTGGGCTCGGCCTTGGGCTCGGCCGCCTTGGGCTCGGTCGCCTTGGGCTCGGCGGCCTTGGCCGCGGGCTTCGGGGCCGCCTTCGGCTCCGGCTTGGGGGCCGCCTTCGCCGCCGGGGCCGCCTGCTTGGCCGCCGACTCCGCGTTCTGCTTGGCCTTGGCCGACGGCTGGGTGGCCTGGCCGTTGGTGGCGGGCTTGGCGTCGGCCTGCTGCCGGGCGGTGTCCGCCTTGGCCTGCGCGCTCTGCGTCGGCTTGAAGTCCGCGAAGAAGTCGTGCCATGCGGCATCGACTGAGGAAGGGTCGGCGAGGAACTGGTCGTACATCTCTTCGACCAGCCACTCGTTGGGGCCGAACTGTGACGCAGGGCTGCTGCTGGACACGGCTGGGGCTCGCCTCTATCCGTCTCGATCTCGATCTTGAATCCGCTGATGCGCCTACCAGGCTAACCCCCTCGGTGACCGCGATGTGATGGAACCGGTCTGTGTGAGGCGTGGCGCACTAGGGTATCGGTCACTGATTCGATCAAGATGTGCTAAGGGAACCTTAAGCGCTGGACCCGGTACAGGGTTCCCGGCCTGGCGGGCGCTTCCTTAGCCGAGCTCGTACGGCGGCTCGTACGGGACGAGCTTGACCGCCAGGTGGAGCTGGTCGGTGGCCAACAGCCCGGCGATGTCCCGGATGACCGGGGTGACGTCGGTGATGGCGGTGATCCACTCGTCGGGGAGCTCGCTGTCGACCCGGACGGCCTGGAAGTCCAGCGCCGTGTGGTCGAGATCTCGCTCCGGGACCCACTCGACGTGCTGCGCGAGCGCCCGCTCGAAGCCTTCGCGGGTGATGTCGACGGCCAAGACGCGCTCACGCCCCGGCTTGCTCCCGTTGCTGCTGAGGTGGGCCGCGAGGCGGAACGACGGCGTGACCCACACCGTCCCCGCCCGCCCGAAGGACTGCTTCTCGAGCGCGGCGTCGGCGTCGGCGGGCGAGCAGGCCAGGTAGACCCGGACGGTGGTCTCGGTCTGCATGGCCCGGATCTGCCGATCGGGAACCCGCTTCTCTTCGAACATGCCCGCCATGCTCCCAGCGCCCCGACCACCCGGCCACGAACTTTCGTGCGCAAGAGGGCAACACCCGTGATTGAAGGGTCGACACCCGTGATTGGAGGGTCGACACGCGTGATTGGAGGGTCGACACGCGTGATTGGAGGGTCGACACGGCGAGGCTTGGGCGATCCGGCGTGTCGACCCCTCAATCACGCGAGTCGACCTTTCCCTCACGCGTGTCGACCCTTTTCGCACGGTCAGCCGAGGGCCCAGAGGCGGGCGTAGGGGCCGTTGGCGGCCAGGAGCTCTTCGTGGGTTCCGGTTTCCGCGATGCGGCCGTGGTCCAGGACCACGATGCGGTCCGCGCGGGCCGCGGTGGCCAGGCGGTGGGCGACCACGAACGTCGTGCGGCGGCGGGCGACCGTCTCCGTTGCCCGCAGGACCGCTGCCTCCGTCGAGGGGTCCAGGGCGGCCGTGGCCTCGTCCAGCAGGAGGATGTCCGGGTCCACCAGCTCCGCCCGGGCCAGGGCCACCAGCTGGCGCTGGCCCGCCGACAGCGAGCGGCCGCGTTCGCCCACCGGCTGCAGGAAACCCGAGGGGAGAGCCGCGACGCCGTCGAGCGCGCCCACCGCGCGGACCGCCGCCTCGACCTCCGCGTCGGTCGCGGCAGGGCGGCCGTAGCGGACGTTGTCGGCGACCGTGCCCGAGAACAGGTGCGCCTCCTGCGGGACCACGCCCATCCGGCGGCGCAGCCCGGCCAGGTCGTACTCGCGGACGTCCGTGCCGTCGATCCGCAGCTCGCCGCCGGTGACGTCGTAGTAGCGCGCCACCAGCTTCACCGCCGTCGACTTGCCCGCGCCGGTCGCGCCGACCAGCGCGATCGTCTCGCCGGCCGCGACGTCCAGCGAGAACTCCGACAGCGCCGGGGCCTCGGTGCCGGCGTAGGCGAACTCCACCTCCTTGAACGAGACCTCGCCGCGCAGCCGGGCGGGCGCCGCCACGGCGTTCTCCGCCGCCGGCACCGACGTCGGCGTCCGCAGCAGGTCGCCGATGCGGTTCAGGCCGACGCTCGCCTGCTGGTAGCCGTCGAACACCGCCGACAGCTGCTGGATCGGCGAGAAGAACTGCTGCAGGTACAGCAGGAAGGCGAGCAGCACACCGGCCGACAGCGTGCCCGCCGAAACGCGGTTCGCGCCCGCCACCAGCACCGTCGTCGTCGCCAGGTCCGACAGCAGCGCCACCAGCGGGAAGTACGTCGCCACGTACCGCTGGGCCCGCAGCCGCGAGCGCCGGTAGTCGTCGCTGCGTGAGGCGAAGGCCTCCGCGGAGCGGTCTTCGCGTGTGTACGCCTGCGCGACGCGCAGCCCGCTGACGTTCTCCTGCATGTCCGCGTTCACGACGCTGACCCGCTCGCGGGCCTCGTTGTACGCCTTCGACGCCGAGCGCCGGAAGATCACCGTGGCCACCGCCAGCACCGGCACCATCGCCAGCGCGTACAGCGCCAGCCCGGCGTCGGTGACCAGCAGCGCGGCCGTGATCCCGGCCAGCGTCAGCGCGCTGACCACCGCGGTGGCCAGGCCGGTCTGCAGGAACGCCGAGAGCGCGTCGACGTCCGTCGTCATCCGGGTCATGATCTTCCCGGACAGCTCCCGCTCGTAGTAATCGAGCCCGAGCCGCTGCAGGTGCGCGTAGCTGCGCACACGCAGCGCGTACAGGACCGTCTCGCCCACGCGGGACGTCAGCCGCGTCTGCGCGAAGACCACCAGCCAGTCGGCCGCGATCACCGCCGCGCCGATCCCGGCGGCCAGCCAGATCATCCACTCGACGCCCGCGCGGACCCCGTGGTCGACGCCGAACTGGTACAGCCCCGGCAGCGCGATCGACGCCAGCGCGTCCGCCGCCACCAGCCCGACCACCACGGCGAGCGGCCAGCGGACCGGCCGCAGCAGCCCGGCCAGCCGGAACTCCGGGTCGGGCGCGGTGACGTCGGCGCCGGGCAGCCGCGGCTCGTCGACGGCGGCCGGGAGCTTGCGCACGCCCTCGATCAGCTCCGGGGTCGGCGGCACGTCGAGGCCGCCGCCCCCGCCGACGAACCCGCTGTTGTTCGGGTTGCCGCTGCGCATCCGCGCGGCTTCGGCCAGCTCGTCGACTTCGTCGCGGCTCTCGTCGCGCGGCCACAGCGACGGCGTGACGCCGTCTTGGCCGCAGTCGAGGCCTTCGCAGCGGTGCTTCTCTTCGACGTCGTCGCCCGGGCCCGCCACCAGCTCGCGGAACAGCGGGCAGCGCGCCATCAGCTCGGCCTCGGTGCCGACGTCGACGACGCGGCCCTCGTCCAGCACGGCGATCCGGTCGGCCAGCGCCAGGGTGGACCGCCGGTGCGCGATCAGCAGGGTGGTCCGGCTCGCGGTGACCGACCGCAGCGTGTCGTGGATCGCCGCTTCGGTGACGGTGTCGATGGCCGAGGTCGCGTCGTCGAGGACGAGGATCCGCGGGTCGGTGATCAGCGCCCTGGCCAGCCCGAGCCGTTGCCGCTGCCCGCCCGAAAGCGTGAGCCCGCGCTCGCCGACCAGCGTTTCGTAGCCCTCCGGCAGCGCGCGGATGAAGCCGTCCGCCTCCGCCGCCTTGGCCGCCGCGACGACTTCTTCGTCGCTCGCGTCCGGGCGGCCGTAGGCGATGTTGTCCCGGATCGACGAGGAGAACAGGAAGGCCTCCTCGAACACCACGCCGATGGCCTGCCGCAGCTGCCGCAGCGGGACGTCGCGGACGTCGAGGCCGCCGACCCGCACCGCGCCCTCGTGCACGTCGTAGAACCGGGGCAGCAGCAAGGAGATCGTCGACTTCCCCGAACCCGCGGTGCCCACCAGCGCGAGGGTTTCGCCCGGGTTCGCGGTCACCGAAAGGCCGGCCAGGACCGGCTCGCTGCGGGTGTAGCCGAACCGGACGCCCTCGAGCTCCACGCCGAGCGGCCCGTCGGGCAGCGGCCGCGCGTCCGGCGCGTCGACGACGTCGGTCTGCGCGTCGATCAGCTCGTACACGCGCTCGGCGCCGGCGCGGGTCAGCTGGGCCTGCACGACCAGCCCGGACAGCATCCGGGCCGGGCCGATCAGCGTCGCGAGGTAGGTGGCGAAGGCCAGGAACGTGCCGAGGGTGATGGACCCGTTCAGCGCGAGGACACCGCCGATGCCGAGCACGGCGACCTGGCCGGCGGCGGGCAGGGCGGCGGTCGTCGCCGTCGGGACCGCCGAGAGCTTCGCCGCGCGGAGCCGCTCGCCGAACAACTTGCGCGCGGTTCCTTCCAGCTTCGAGACTTCCCGCGTCTCCTGGCCGAACCCCTTGACCACCCGGACGCCGGTGACGGTCTCTTCGACCTGCTGCGCGACGTCCGCCGCGCGTTGCTGCGCCGACCACGTCGCCGGGAAGAGCCGCTTGCGGCTGCGCGCCACGATGATGCCGACGGCCGGCGTGACCACCAGCGCGATCAGCGTCAGCACCGGGGACAGCCACAGCATCGCGACGAACGACAGCAGCGCGAAGACCACCGAACCGAACGACAGCGGGACCTGCATCAGGATCCCGGTCACCAGCTGCAGGTCGGAGATCGCGCGCGAGGCGACCTGGCCGGTGCGCAGCGCGTCCTGCTTGCCGCCGTCCAGCCGCGAAACCGCGTTGAAGACGCGCTGGCGCAGATCGTGCTGCACGTCGAGGGCGAGCTTCCCGCCGAGGTAGCGGCGCGCGAACGCGGTGCCGAAGGCGACCAGCTGCAGCGCGACGAGGAAGACGGCGATCCCGGTCAGCCCACCGGTCCGCCCGGCCACCGCGTCGTCGACCGCCGAGCGCACCAGCAGCGGGCTCGCGGCCTGGACGCCGACGCCGATGGCGGCGGCGAGCAGCGACAGCACGACGAGCACGCGGTGCTCCCACGCCGCGGCGGACAGCCGGCGGATCCAGCCGGCCGTCTCGGTGGGTGGGAGCTCTTGACGGGAGCGGGGCGGAGCGATGGTCACGTTGTCACAGTAAGCGCCACCACCGACAAAATATTTCCGCGCGCCCCGGATCGACCCAAGCGCCCCAAGGCGGCCTTCGGTGCGTCTGACGCACCGAAGGCCACATTGGGGCGCTTGGGGGGTCAGGTGATGTCGCGCTTCTGGTTGCCCGCCCAGCCGAGGCCGAAGAAGAGCATCGTCCAGGCGAAGAAGATCAGCGCCGACGCCCACCACGAGATGACGCCCGGCGCGCCCGCCGCCAGCTGGAGACCGAGGGCCGACCAGTGGTCGACGCCGCCCGGCAGGTTGAGCGAGTTGATCCCGAACGCGTCCGCCGCGATCCCGCCCACGATCCCGTTGGCGGTGCCGTTCGGCAGGATCCCGCCCAGGATGTCGGCCGGCCCCCAGAAGGCGATGACCAGGACGTTCTCCACGATGAGGAACCACACCAGGAAGAGCACGACGGCCAGCGGCACGCTGCGCAGCACCGCGCCGAACCCGATGCCGAACAGCGTCACCAGCACCGAGGCCAGCACCGTCCCGCCCAGCGCGGCCAGCCACTGCCCGGCGGACGGCCAGCGACCCGAATCGACCGACGCCATCACCGCGATCGCCGAGACACCGAAGCTGACCAGGCCGTAGATCGCGCCCCACGCCACGTAGGTGAGCATCTTCGCGGTCAGCGCCGTGACCCGGTTCGGCGCCGTCAGGAACGTCGTCGTGATCGTCTTGCTGCGGTATTCGCCGGCCAGCGCGAAAACGCCGAAGAGACCCGGGATCAGCTGCGCGATGTTGACGCCGTGCGCGAACGCCAGCAGCCCGACCGGCAGCTTGCTCGCGTCCAGGCCGACCGCGCCCGCGACCTCGCGGGCGTCGCTGGAGCCGATGAAGTCCGCGAAGTCGTTCGTGATCTTGCCCCACACGAACGTCAGCCAGAACGCCACCAGTGCCAGCGGGATCAGCAGCACCCACCACGTGTTCAGCGTGAGCGTCTTGCGGAACTCCGCCTTGATCAGGTTGCCCATCACTGCTGCGGTCCTCCCCAGTGCTGTTGCTGCTGCGGGCCCGACGGCGGGCCCTGCTGGTAGTGCTGCTGCTGCGGCGGGTAACCGGGCGGCGGCGGGCCCTGGTACTGGGGCTGCGGCGCGTACCCGGGCGCGCCGCCGGTGTACTGACCCTGCGTCAGCTGGAAGAACATCCGCTCCAGGTCGGCGTGCTCCTCCTGCATCCCGTAGACCGCGATCCCGGCCTTCGCGGCCAGGTCACCGATCTGCTGGACACTCGACCCGGCGACGGCGACCCGGCCGTCCGGCGTCGGCGACACCTGATGGATGCCGTTGTCCTGCAACGCCTTCACGAGCGCGGCCGGATCCGCGGGCTGCACCAGCACCCGCGACTGCTGGCCCTTGCGCAGCTGCTCCAGCGGGCCGTAGTACCGCGTGACGCCCTGGCTGATGATGACGACCTGGTCGATCAGCTGCTCGACCTCGTTGAGCAGGTGGCTCGAAACCAGCACCGTCCGCCGCTGCTCCCGCGCGTACGCACGCAGGAAATTGCGCAGCCACAGAATGCCTTCCGGGTCCAGACCGTTCGTCGGCTCGTCGAGCACCAGCACCTGCGGATCACCCAGCAACGCCGTCGCCAGCGCCAGCCGCTGCCGCATGCCGAGCGAGAACCCGCCCGCCTTCCGATCCGCGGCGCTGCCCAGGCCCACCAGGCCGAGCACCTCGTCGGCACGCCGATCCGGCACCCCGATGGCCGCGGCGTACACCCGGAGGTGGTTGCGCGCCGTCCGGCCCGGGTGGAACCCCTCGTTCTCCAGCACCGAACCCACCACCCGCGCCGGATTCCCCAGCTGCGAGTGCGGCCGCCCGTTGATCGTCGCCGTCCCCGATGTGGGTGTCACCAAACCGAGCAACATGCGCAACGTCGTCGTCTTGCCGGCGCCGTTCGGGCCGAGGAACCCCGTCACCGAACCCGGCTCGACCGTGAAGCTCAGGTTCTGCACGGCGTTCACTTCGCCGAACCGCTTGCTCAGGTTCTGCACCACAATCCGGCCACTGCCGTCGTGCATACCGTCCCCTAACGTTCCCCGCTGATGCGGCGTCATCCTGCCCTACCGGCGCCGCCCGCGCGCACGGAACGGCCCAGAGCGACCTTCGTCACTTTCCGCTACCGGCCGGTAGGCTCGCCGTTGCTCTGACCAGAGGGTTTCGAGCCGCGCGCAGATCATCTTGGTAAAGAATTCGTGCGACTTGCCGACCCGGTGCAGCGAAGTCGGCTACGGCCCTCTAAGCTAGGACTCGGCGGCCCGCTCCCAGTGACCCCCAGGCTGGTTGAGCGGGTCGCCCCTTCGTCTCTGCATCGCGGCTTCGCCGCTCATGTCGACTTTGTCCTTTTGCCCGGGGGGCCGAGCCCCCCGGACCCCCCACGGTGCCTCCGGTCCGGGTTCCAGCGCTGCCGGATTTTCCTTTGGCTCGCCTTCGTGCGCTGTCGGACGGTCGTGCGCTTGTGTGCCGGGGGTTGCCGTGGTGGGTGTTGGGTCTTTGGAAAGGGAACGGGCTCCTGTCGGGGTCGACAGGAGCCCGCTCGGGGTGGTGGGTCTTAGGCCAGGATTGTGTTCAGGGGGGTGTGGGGGAGGTTGTGGGCTACGGCTACTGGGGCGTTTGTCAGGGCTCCGTTGTGGGTGTTCAGGCCCTTGGCCAGCGCTGCGTCGGACTGGAGGGCGGACTTCCAGCCCTGCTCGGCCAGCTGGACCGCGTACGGGAGCGTTACGTTCGTGAGGCCGTAAGTTGAGGTGCGGGGGACTGCGCCTGGCATGTTCGCGACGCAGTAGAAGACCGATTCGTGCACCTTGTAGGTCGGGTCGTCGTGCGTTGTCGGGCGCGAGTCGGCGAAGCAGCCGCCCTGGTCGATTGCGATGTCGACCAGCACGCTGCCCGGCTTCATGCGGGCGACCAGGTCGTTCGAGACCAGCTTCGGCGCCTTTGCGCCCGGGACCAGCACCGCGCCGATGACCAGGTCGGCCTGCAGCACGGACTCCTCGACCGACAGCCGGGTCGACGTCACCGTGCGGATGCGGCCACCGAAGTCGTTGTCGATCTGGCGGAGGCGGTCGACGTTCGTGTCCAGGATCTCGACGTCCGAGCCGAGGCCGAGCGCGACGCGGGCGGCGTTCAGGCCCGCGACCCCGCCGCCGATGACGACGACGCGCGCCGGGTGCACGCCGGGGATGCCGCCGGGCAGGACACCGCGCCCGCCGCTGGGCTTCATCAGCGAGAAGGCGCCGACCTGCGGGGCCAGCCGGCCCGCGACCTCGGACATCGGGGCGAGCAGCGGGAGCGCGCCGGTCGCCGTCTGCACCGTCTCGTAGGCGATCGCGGTGGTGCCGGCGGCCAGCAGCGCGTCGGTCAGCGGCCGGTCGGCGGCGATGTGCAGGTAGGTGAAGAGCACCTGGTCGCGCCGGAGACGGCCGTACTCCTCGGCGATCGGCTCCTTGACCTTCAGGACGAGCTCGCCCTCGGCCCAGGTCTCGTCGGCGGTCGCGAGGACCTTCGCGCCGGCGGCGACGTACTCCTGGTCGGTGATGGACGAACCCGCCCCGGCGCCGGTCTCGACGAAGACGTCGTGCCCGCGCCCGACCAGCTCGTGCACCCCGGCCGGGGTAAGCGCGACCCGGTATTCGTGCTTCTTGATCTCACGGGGAACGGCGATACGCACGGTCGGCCTCCTGGGTCGGTCTGCGTCCGGAATGGTGCGGTGTTGCCACTCACGGTGAACCACCCGGACGGCGGTGTCATCGTGCTGATCGGACAGTTCTCTGCCGTATTCGTGGTGCTGCGCGGACAAGGCGCTTGACCTCGACTTCACTGGAAGTTGCACCGTGGCGGCATGCGTGCGGTGTGGATGAGTGAGTTCGGCGGTCCGGAGGTCCTGGTCCCGGGGGAGGCGCCGGACCCGGTGCCCGGGCCGGGGCAGGTCCTGGTGGAGGTGGCGTACGCGAACATCACGTTCGTCGAGACGCAGTTCCGGGCGGGGGCGCCGGGCCCGTTCCGGGCGTCGCTGCCGGTGATCCCGGGCAACGGCGTCGGCGGGGTGATCAGCGCGGTCGGCGCGGGGGCGGACCCGGGGCTGGCGGGGCAGCGGGTGGTCACGTCGACGGGCGGCTCGGGCGGGTACGCCCAGCGCGTCGCGGTCGACGCGGCGGCGGTGTTCGAGGTGCCGCCCGCGCTCTCGCTCGACGCGGCGGTGGCGCTGCTCGCGGACGGCCGGACGGCGACCGGCCTGGTGCACGCGACCGGGGTGCGCCCGGGCGATCGGGTCCTGGTCGAGGCGGCGGCGGGCGGGGTCGGCGGCCTGCTGGTCCAGCTGGCGAAGGCGGCGGGGGCGACGGTGATCGGCGCGGCGGGCGGGCCGGCGAAGGTGGCGCACGTGCTCGGGGCGGACTCGGTGGTCGACTACTCGCGGCCGGACTGGACGTCCGCGGTCGGCCCGGTGGACGTGGTGTTCGACGGCGTGGGCGGGCCGATCGACACGGCGGCGTTCGGCCTGCTGCGCCCGGGCGGCCGGATGGCGGTGTACGGCCTGGCGGGCGGCTCGTGGGCCGAAGTGTCCGAAGAGGACGCTGCGGCGCGGGGGGTTTCGCTGGTGCGGTCGATCGGTTCGCCGGCGGAGCTGCGGGCCTTTACGGAGTCGGCACTGGCGTCGGCGGCCGGCGGCCACCTGGTGCCGGTGATCGGCCAGCGGTTCCTGCTGGAGAAGGCGGCGGACGCCCACGCGGCGATCGAGTCGCGCACGACGGTCGGCAAGACGCTGCTGGTCGCGTGATCGACGAGTTCTTGGCGCTGCCGTTGACGGCGCGGGTGGCCACGGACGGCCCGACGGTGCGGCCCACGTGGTACCTGTGGGAAGAGGGAGCGTTCTGGATCCTCAGCGGGCCGTGGTCGCGCTTGCCGGCGCTTGTCCGTGCGCGGCCGCGGATTGCCGTTTGTGTCGATGTTTGCGAGCTCGGAACCGGGGTGGTCCGGCAGGTGCTGGCGAGCGGCGAGGCGGCGGTGCGTCCGTTCGACGCGGCGCGTGGACGGCGGAAGCTGGTGCGTTATCTGGGGGCGGAGGAGGAGCGGTGGGACCCGCGGTTCCGCGAGTATTTGCGTGGGGACGTCGGGGCGGTGTGGGTGTACCTGCGGCCTTCACAGCTGGTGGCGAAGGACCTCAGTTACGAGGTGAGCAGCGATTTCCGGGCGTCGGAGCCTGACCACCGCGCCCCACCCATCCCTGGGGGACGAGCCCCGCTCAGTCTATCGGTGGGTGCCGACGGTTCTGGCGATTTCGGGGGGTTGCGGCCGGGTTCATCCACAACTGCTGGGGGCTGTGGACAACCCGGGTGAGCGGTCGACGTGAGGGGAGCGGGGGTGGGGCATTGTGTCTGGAAAGCGTTCCAGGGCAAGAAAACCGCCTGCCGTGGAAGTCGAGAAGCCGAGGGAACCGCCGCTCGCGGGAAGCCGCAAGATCCGCGGGAGGCTGCGAGATCCGCGGAAGCCCGCGAGACCCGCGGAAAGCCGCGAGACCCACGGAAAACCGCGAGAACCGCGAGACCCCGCGGAAAGCCGTGAAGGCCACCTCGAGCCGAGGTGGCCTTCACGGTTTCCGCCGCGGGGTGCGGGGACTCAAGCCCGGTACGCCGACCAAGCGCTCTGCATCCGCGAGGTCTGGCCCGCCGTGAACTCGTACATGCAGCTGTCGTAGCTGTAGTCCATGAAGTTGTGCACCGGGTCCTTGCCGGTCGACGTGCACGTGTCCTTGTTCGTCGGGCAGCCCGACGTCGCCGTGGCTTCCGCCGGGGTGTCCGACACGTAGTCGCCCGATCCGGAACAGCCGCCCTGGAACGTGTGGTACAGGCCCATCCAGTGGCCCACCTCGTGGGTCGCCGTGTCGCCTTCGTTGTAGTTCGTCGCCGAGCGGCCCGGAAGGGACTCGTCGAGGATGACCACGCCGTCGAGCTTCGGCTGGCTGTTGTAGCTCGACGGGAACGTCGCCCAGCCGAGGAGGCTGTCGCCGAGGTTGGCCGTGTAGATGTTCAGCGCGTTCTTGCCGCCCTTGCGCAGGGCGTTCTTCATGTTGCGCTCGGCCGAGGTGCCGTCGGTGATGCCGTTGTACCAGGTCGAGTTGTTCGTGTAGTCGGTGCTGACGAGCGAGAAGCTGAAGCCGCTCGACGCGTACGCGTTGTTCAGGACCGAGATCTGCTTGGTGATCGTCGCCGCCGGGAGGTTGCCGGTCGAACCGCTGGTGATCACGTGGAAGTACACCGGGATCGAAACCGCCGCCGCCTGCGCCGAGAACGCCGTGCGCTTGCCGGCCAGCTTGCTCTGCAGGTCCGCTTCCATGCGGGCCGCCTCGGCCGGGGACACCGTGTCGGCGTGGCCGTCCTTGCCGCGGTCCGCGGCGTGCGCGGGGGTGAAGCAGTCGCCGCTGGGCGCCGCGACGGCGCTGCCGGCTCCTGCCGCCGGGACGACCAGCGCGACCAGGGAAAGCGCGGACACCGCACCCAGCTTGACGGCCCGACCGAACCGCTCGGAACTGCTCATGGACGAACTCCTCTGCCACGACCCGGCTACCCCGGGTGGTGAAGAGAAAATGCGGCACCGATCTTGGAGAATCCACCATCTTTCGGCTGGAAAAGACAATCGGAACGATCGGCGCGATCCATGCGGAGTAGTGCATACGTCACGGATTGGGCTGAACGGCCCAATCAGCTCCAGCGCAGCGCGACCAGCTGGGTCAGCAGGGCCAGCCGGACGTCGGGGTCGTCGAGGTCCAGCGGCACCAGCTCGAGCAGCTTCCGCATCCGGTACCGCAGGGTGTTCGGGTGGATCCGCAGCTCCCGCGCCGCCGCGCGCGGGTCGCCGGGATGGCGCAGCCACTCGTACAGCGTCTCGACGTAGCCCGCCTTGCCCGTTGCGTCGTGCGCGCGCAGGGTGCGCAGCGGGCCGAGGTCGGTGACCCGCGCCGCGGCCGCCGCCGTCGCGCCGCGGTGCAGCGTCAACGCCGTCCAAGCTTCGTCGAAGGCGAGCACGCGGTCGGTGCGGATTTCGGCGCGCAGCAGGCCGAGGGCCTCGTCCGCCTCGGCGCGTGACGTCGACAGGTCGCCGATCCCGCCGGGCGAGCCCGCCGCCGCGCGCGGGGCTCCGCCGCGCCGGGTCGCCGGCTGCGCGGCCAGGGCCTGCCGCAGCTCGGTCCAGCCGCCCGGGCCCGGCCGGTCCGGCACGACGGCGTAGAGCAGGCCGGCGAGCTCGGTCGCCACCGGGCGGCTGCCGACGCCCTGGGAGATCCGCTCGAGGAGGGCGAGCCGGAGGCCTTCGGTGTCGCGCCCGTCGCCGCCGGTGACCTCGATGACGACCACGCGGTGCGGCTCGTCGGACAGGTCCAGCTCCGCCATCGCCTTCCGCGGGTTCACGCTGCCCTCCAGCACCGCGCGCAGCAGCTCCGCCGACGCGCGGCGCTGCGCGTCGGTGTGCGCGCGGTGCCGCAGCAGGTGCAGCGCGACGACCGGGGCGGCGTCGGCGAAGGCGGCCGCCCGCTCGTCGGACACCGGCCCGGCGACGACCGCCCACATCGACCCGAGCAGCTCGCCGCCCATCCGGATGGGCACGATCAGCCGCGGGAGGGTGCCGTCGCGCTGGGCCGGGACGAAGATCGTCTGCCGCCCGCGGGACAGCTCGCGGAACACCCCGCGCGACCGGAACCGCGCGAGGACGTCGTCGGGGATGCGGCGGCCCATGATCGTGGCGACGCGGGCGGGGTCGGTCAGGTCCTGGCGCGCGGAGTAGGCGAGCACGCGCGAGTTGGTGTCCTCGATGGTCACCGGCGCGTCGACGACGCTCGCGACGGCGTCGGCCAGCCGGAAGAGGTCCCCGGAGCCGGGGTCGAGGTCCTCCGACTCGTCGGCGAGGGCGTCGAGGACGGTCCGCAGCAGCCAGACCAGCTGCGCCCACGACGTCGCGGCGTGCACTTGGATCAGCGCGACCCCGCTGGCCTTCGCGGCCCGCTTCACCGCCGGTTTTGCGGCCAGCGGCGGCTTGAGCAGCACCGCGGCGGCGCCCTGCGCGGCGCTCTGCTTCACCAGCTCGGCGGCGTCTTCGGGGCCGGTGGTGGCGACGCCGAGCACGAGGTCGCCGGCGGACAGCGTGAGGGCCCCGCCCGGTTCGGCGATGACGACGTCGGCGACCGCGGGCGACTCTTCGGGCACTTGGAGCGCGTGGAGCAGCGTCGGGCCCACCCGGTCGACCACGCTGCGCACCGAAACCACGAGAGCATTCTCGCCGAGAAACCCCGGGAAGGCTCCTCAGGGTCGGCGGGGTGGGCGATGCCCGGCGATCGTGGAAGCGGTTGCGACAGCGTGGCCGAGTCCTTTCCGGACGGCAGTCTCGTGGCCGGGTGCGCCGATGTTCTTCAGCAGGAGCCGGCGGGCCCGGCGACGTTCCACCGGGTGCTCGGCAGGCCTCGAGCAGCGGTCAGCGGGACAGGACCGCCGTCAGGACCCGCCAGAGCTCGCCGGCCGGGTCCTCGGCCGGCTCCGGGGACCGCCACGCGACGATGCCGTCGGGACGCACCAGCGAAGCGCCACCGTTCGAAAGGCCGTAGCGGGTCGCGAAGACGTCACCGTCGATCGTGTGGCAGTCGAGGCGGACGCCCAGCTCCGCCGCGATGTCCGCCGCGGCGGGCTGCCACCGCGTGCCGTCGGCGGCGCACAGCAGCACCCACGAGTGCCCGAGCAGGTCCACAGTGGACTCCATTCCGGGCGCCCGGAAGCCCGGCCGCCCGGTCGGGGCGTGCACGTCCTCGACGCGCTCGCCGTCGTCCGGCTCCTCGGCGAGCACCGCGGTCGAGCGGTAGCGGAAGCCGAGCAAGATGCCGAGCTGGTCCTCGGCCTTCGTCAGCCCCGAGACGTCGAGGTCGGGGTGCATGCGCTGCTTCATGTTGTGCAGTGACGTGTCGATGACCATCCGCGCGATCGGTTTCCGCTCGGCCTCGTAGGTGTCGAGCAGGGCCGGGCCCGCTTCGCCGCGCAGCACCGCGGCGAGCTTCCACGCGATGTCCGCGGCGTCGCCGACCGCCGTGTTGCCGCCCATCCCGCCGGTCGGCGGAGTCACCTTCGCGGCGTCGCCGACCAGGAAGACCCGCCCGGCGCGGAACCGGTCGGCGAGCCGCGCGGCCACCTCCCACGAGCCGGTCCAGACGATCTCCGGCTCCAGCTCCGGCAGGTCGGTGGCGGCGCGGATCATCGCGACGAGCCGGTCGTGGGTGAAGTCGGCCGGGCTTTCGCCGCGGTCCGGGAAGTAGTCCGGGGCGAAGACGTACCGGTTCGGCAGGTCCGTGGTGACCAATGCGGCGGTGAAGTCCGGGTGCTGCAGGTAGAACAGGTCGGACAGGCCGGGGTGGACGCGGTCGCCGAGGTCGGCGTCGAACACCACGCCGAGGCAGTGGCTCAGCGCGTCCAGGCCGGTGGTCCCGATGCCGAGCCGCTGCCGGATGCCGCTGCGGCCGCCGTCGGCGGCGATGACGTAGTCCGCGCGCACCACGGTCTCCTCGCCGGTCTCGCGGTGGCGCAGCGTCGCGGTGACGCCGTCTTCGTCCGGCACCAGGCCGGTCAGCTCGGTCCGGAACCGCACCCGCGCGCCGGCCTTCTCCGCGTGGGTCAGCAGGATCGGCTCCACGACGTCCTGGCCCGCGAGGCCGGCGGGCAGCGTCGTCGACGCCGAGACGTCGAACTCGCTGCCGTCCTGGACCAGCCGGTGCAGCACCCGGCCGGCCAGGCTGGTCGCGACGGTGATCCGCAGCCCCTGCGCCGCGCGCGGGCTCGCCGTCAGCACCTCACGGTCGATTCCCGCCCAGTGGAACAACTCCATCGTGCGCCAGTTCTGCCCGGCGGCGCGCGAGTGGACCGACGTCCCCGCGTGCCGTTCGACGGTCAGCACGTCCACTCCCGCCTGCGCCAGGAACAGCGACACCGACAACCCGCCCAGCCCGGCCCCCACGACCAGCACCTGTACCCGCTCCGTCACGACTATCTCCCTGCCTGTGAGTCTCCCTTGACAGATATCTTAGCCACAGAGAGATTTGGCCGGCAAGGCAACTCGGCTCCCAGGAGGTGGGAAAGGTTGGGTAGGCCGTTCGGCGCAAGTAGCTTCGTCCCGGCAGCCCTCACGAACCCCCTTGAGCCGCAAGGAGAAAACCGATGACCGAGACTTCGGCGTGGTCCTTCGAGACCAAGCAGATCCACGCGGGCGCCGCGCCGGACCCGGCCACCGGGGCGCGCGCGACGCCGATCTACCAGACGACGTCGTACGTCTTCCGCGACAGCCAGCACGGCGCCGACCTGTTCAGCCTGGCCGAGCCCGGCAACATCTACACGCGGATCATGAACCCGACCCAGGACGTGCTGGAGCAGCGCGTCGCTTCGCTCGAAGGCGGCGTCGCGGCGCTGGCGTTCGCGTCCGGTTCGGCCGCGACCACGGCGGCGATCCTGAACCTCGCCGGGGCGGGCGACCACTTCGTCTCGAGCCCGTCGCTCTACGGCGGCACCTACAACCTCTTCCACTACACGCTGCCGAAGCTCGGTGTCGAGGTCACCTTCATCGAGGACCAGGACGACCTCGAGCAGTGGCGCGCCGCGGTCCGGCCGAACACGAAGTTCTTCTTCGCCGAGACGCTCGCCAACCCGGGCAGCAACGTCCTCGACATCCGCGGCGTCGCCGACGTCGCGCACGAGGCCGGCGTCCCGCTGCTGGTCGACAACACCATCCCGACGCCGTACCTGGTGCGCCCGATCGAGCACGGCGCCGACGTCGTGATCCACTCGGCCACCAAGTACCTCGGCGGCCACGGCACGACGATCGCCGGTGTCCTGGTGGACGGCGGCACGTTCGACTTCGGCAAGAACCCGGAGAAGTTCCCCGGCTTCAACGAGCCCGACCCGAGCTACCACGGCCTGAAGTACTGGGAGGCGCTCGGCCCGGGCGCGTACGCGGCCAAGGCGCGCGTGCAGCTCCTGCGCGACACCGGTGCGGCCATCGCGCCGCTGAACAGTTTCCTGATCCTGCAGGGCATCGAGACGCTGTCGCTGCGCATCGAGCGGCACGTCTCGAACGCGCAAGCGCTTGCGGAGTGGCTCGAGCAGCGTGACGAGGTCGAGAAGGTCTACTACGCCGGGCTGCCGTCGAGCCCGTTCCACGCGGCGGCGCAGAAGTACCTGCCGCGCGGCGCGGGCGCGGTGCTGTCGTTCGACCTGCGCGGCGGGGTCGAGGCGGGCCGGAAGTTCGTCGACGGGACGCAGCTGCACAGCCAGCTGGTCAACCTCGGCGACGTGCGCAGCCTGATCGTGCACCCGGCGTCGACCACCCACAGCCAGCTGACGCCGGAGGAGCAGCTCGCCAGCGGGGTGACGCCGGGCCTGGTCCGGCTGGCCGTCGGGCTGGAGGGCATCGAGGACCTCAAGGCCGACCTGGAAGCCGGATTTCGGGCGGCCAAGGCGGAACTGTGACCGTTACCGGCGCCTGGCGGGTCGGTGACCCGCCGGGCCGCCGGGAGTTCGTCACCGGCCCCGGCGCGCTCGCGCTGGAGGCCGGTGGCGTGCTGCCCGCGTTCTCGCTCGCGTACGAGACGTGGGGGACGCTGGACTCCGACGCGTCCAACGCGATCCTCGTCGAGCACGCGCTGACCGGGGACAGCCACGCGGCCGGCCCCGCCGGACCCGGGCACCCGAGCGCGGGCTGGTGGGACGGGCTGATCGGGCCGGGGAAGGCCGTCGACACGAACGAGTTCTTCGTCGTCGTGCCGAACGTGCTGGGCGGCTGCCAGGGCTCGACCGGGCCGTCGTCACCCGATCCCGACGGGACGCCGTGGGGCAGCCGGTTCCCGGCGGTGACGGTCCGGGACCAGGTGGCCGCGGAGGCGGTACTGGCCGACCACCTCGGCATCGATCGCTGGGCGGCCGTCATCGGCGGCTCGATGGGCGGGATGCGGGCGCTGGAGTGGGCGGTCTCGCTGCCCGCCCGGGTCGCTTCGGTGCTGGTGCTGGCCTCGACCGCGCGGGCGTCGGCCGAGCAGATCGCCTGGGCCGCCCCGCAGCTGCACGCCATCCGCAGCGACCCGGGCTTCCACGGCGGCGACTACTACTCGGCGCCGGCGGGTCCCGTGGCCGGGCTCGGCATCGCGCGGCGGATCGCGCACGTCACCTACCGCAGCGAGCCCGAGCTGGCCGAGCGGTTCGGCCGGGCCCCGCAGGACGGCGAGGACCCGCTGCGCGGTGGCCGGTTCGCCGTGGAGTCCTATTTGGACCACCACGCGGAGAAGCTGGCGCACCGCTTCGACGCCAACAGCTACCTGGTGCTGACGGAGTCGATGAACACCCACGACGTCGGCCGCGACCGCGGCGGCGTGGCGGCGGCGCTGGGCCGGGTGACGGCGCGGGCGGTGATCGGCGGCGTCGACAGCGACCGGCTCTACCCGCTCTACCAGTCGGCGGAGATCGCGGCGGGGGTCCCCGGAGCGCCGGAGCCGTCGGTGGTCACCTCGCCCTACGGGCACGACTCGTTCCTCATCGAAACCGGTCAGATCGCGGCACTGGTGAAGCACCTGCTCGGGTGACCTCGAAGCGCACCGAAGGCCGCCTTCGGTGCGTCTGACGCACCCAATGTGGCCTTGGGGCGCTTCCGGGGCGCCTAGTCCGAGACGGCCTCGGAGATCCAGGGGGCCACCGGCAGGTCGCGGTCCAGGCACTCCACCGACAGCCGGATGGTCCAGCGCAGCGCCTGCAGGACGAGGCTGTCGACCTCGTCCGGCGCCGCGTTGGCCAGGGCGATCTCGACCTGCTCCTGCGCCGCTTCGGTGTTGCCGTGGACCTCGGCGAGCAGCGTCCGGACCGCCGTCCGCACCGGCGGGTCGGCCTGGTCGATCGAGACCTCTTCGCCGTCCTCGTCGAACACCTGGACCTTCACCGGGGCGCTGCCGCCGTCGCCGAGGGTGGAGACCATCGCGCTGCACTCGCCGAAGAGCAGCAGCATGAGGGCCTTCGTCTCGTCCGCGCGGGCCTGGGGCTCGGCGGCCGACGGGGCGACCTCGCCCAGTGCTTCGGCGTCGTCACCGAGGCTCAGCGCGGTCAACGCGCGCTGAGCCTTCTCGACGAGCCGGCGCTCCTGCTCGCTCCAGTCCGGGTCCACGTGCCCCATCAAACACCACGACGGCGTCCGTGGGGATACCTTGATCCCTTGCGGGCCATCAGGCCGCGCGAAGGGCACCCAGCGCGAGCCGGCAGAGCAGTTCGGCGAGTTCGTCGTCACCGAGATGGCGGTTGTACGGCGTCGAGTTGATCAGTCCGAACACGGCGTGTGCCGCCGACCGCGCCTGCCGTTCACCCAGGTCCGGGACGGCTTCACGGATCACCCGCACCCACACCTCGACGTACTGGCGCTGGAGCGCGCGCACCTGCTTGCGGTCGGCGTCGGTGAGGTTCGCCAGGTTCCGCTCTTGAACGGTGATCAAGGCCGGGTGCGCGAGCGCGAAATCGACGTGGAACCGCACGAGGCCGGTCAGCGTGTCGTCGGGTTCACCGGGCCGGGCGGCCCGGGCGGTGCCGCCGTCGAGCAGGTAGCGGCTGATCGAGTTCAGCATCTCGCCGAGGATGGCGTCCTTGCTGCGGAAGTGGCGGTAGAGCGCCGGGCCGGAGATGCCGACGGCGGCCCCGATGTCGTCGATGCCGACACCGTGGAAGCCGTGGTGGGCGAACAGCTCGGCGGCCGCGGACAGGATCTGTTCGCGCCTGCTCGCCTTCTCGCCGTTCACGAGAGGGGTGGGGTTGGCCGGCATCCGGTCAGTTTAGAGCGGCAGGTTAGCGAGCGCTAACGTCCGGTCCGTGGTCGGATGCCGGCCCTCCTGTCACACGAACGGCGACGTGCCCAGGTCCACGCCCTTGGCGTCGCCCATCGAGTTCACCGGGCTGCTCTGGGCGAGCGTCCGGCCGAAGCAGACCGACCACGAGTTCGCCGCGACCCCCGACGACGCACACGTCCAGACGCCGAGGCCGGCCCCGGACGACGTGTAGAGGTCCATGGACGCACTCACGGAGAACAAGGCGGACCGGTTGTTGCGCACGATCACCGCGCCCTGAACGGCGCCCCCGCCCGCGGACCTGATCGCGCAGACCTGGGCGACCACGCTGGTGGCGACCGTCTTCGAGCCGGCGCAGTGCCAGGTGGCGGAGCTGGAGGTGATCGGGTTGGTGTTGCCGTAGGCGTGCCAGGAGCCGGTCTCCGCGGCCGCGGCGGTGCCCGTGGTCGTCAGGGCCAGCCCGAGGCCGGCGGCGATGGTGGTCAAGCCGGCGAAGGCCGTGCGCGCGAACGTCATCGGAAGTTCCCCTCTCGTCGAGCCCCGGTCGTCTCCGGAGGCTTCCGGGAGTACTCGCCTGGCGCGGGTCCGCGGTTTAGCCGGAGCGGCCGTCGACTCGAGGCCCGCTGACGAACCGCTGGGGTTTCACACTTCCGGTGTGGGCCGAGTGGGTACCTACCGGTAACCGGGGGTTCCGTGTCAGCCTCTCACCTGCTGTCCTAATCGGGTCGGCCCTGTCACAGAGGAGTGACCCATGGCTGTTCCCACCCGTAATTTCCGGCGATCCCTCCTACGGTTGAGCACGGCCCTGGGGGCCGTTGTCGTTGCCACTCTCGGTGTCACGGGCCTCGCCCACGCCGCCGGGACCGTCTACGCCGCACTCGGCGACTCCTACTCCTCCGGGGTCGGGGCCGGCAGCTACGGCAGTTCCGGGAGCTGCTACCGCAGTTCCAAGGCCTACCCGCAGCTGTGGGCCAACGCCCACAGCGGAACCTCCTTCACGTTCCTCGCCTGCTCGGGGGCGAAGACCGGGGACGTGATCAACCAGGCGAACTCGATCCCTTCGTCGGCCACGCTCGTCACGGTGACCGTCGGCGGGAACGACGCCGGGTTCAGCGACGTGATCACCACCTGCACCCTGGGCAGTGACTCCGACTGCGTGAACCGCGTCAACACGGCCAAGACCTACGTCAACAACACGCTGCCGCCGCTGTTGACCAACACCTACAACGCGATCAAGGCCAAGGCGCCGGGCGCCCAGCTCGTCGTCCTGTCCTACCCGCGCTTCTACACCGTGCCCGGCTCCTGCTGGGTCGGGCTGAGCGACACCAAGCGGACCGCGATCAACTCCGGTGCGGACACGCTGGCGTCGGTGATCCAGTCGCAGGCGGCCTCGGCGGGGGCGACCTTCGTCGACGTCCGGCCGTCGTTCGTCGGGCACAACATCTGCTCTTCGGCGGACGACTACCTGCACAGCCTCACCTGGCCGGTGATCGAGTCCTACCACCCGACCGTGGCCGGGCAGTCGGGCGGCTACTACGCCCCGCTGCGGGCGGCGATCGGCTGAGCTCGCTCGCGAACGGCCACCCCGGTCCGCCGGGGTGGCCGTTCCCGCGTTCCGGCGACTGGACACCCACGTTAGCCGTCGCTAACATCGAGGCGGAGGTTAACGACGGCTAACTTCGAGGGAGCCCATGGACACGCCGGCACTGGGGACTACGGCTGCCCCGGACAGCGAGGCCTACGCCCGCAACGCCACATCGCACGCGGAGCTGGTCGAGGACCTCCGCAAACGCTTGGCGAGCGCCCGGCTCGGCGGCCCGGAGAAGGCCCGCGCCCGGCACGTCGAGCGCGGCAAGCTGCTGCCCCGCGACCGCGTCGACACGCTGCTGGACCCGGGTTCGCCGTTCCTGGAGCTGTCCCCGCTGGCGGCGAACGGCCTCTACGACGACGAGGCGCCCTCGGCGGGCATCATCACCGGCGTCGGCCGGGTCTCGGGCCGGGAATGCGTGGTCGTCGCCAACGACGCCACCGTCAAGGGCGGCACGTACTACCCGATGACGGTGAAGAAGCACCTGCGCGCCCAGGAGGTCGCCCTCCACAACAACCTGCCGTGCGTCTACCTGGTGGACTCCGGCGGCGCGTTCCTGCCCCGGCAGGACGAGGTCTTCCCGGATCGTGAGCACTTCGGCCGGATCTTCTACAACCAGGCGACGATGTCCGCGCGCGGGATCCCGCAGATCGCCGCCGTGCTCGGCTCCTGCACCGCCGGCGGCGCGTACGTCCCGGCGATGAGCGACGAAGCCGTCATCGTCCGGAACCAGGGCACGATCTTCCTCGGCGGCCCGCCGCTGGTGAAGGCGGCGACCGGCGAGGTCGTCACGGCGGAGGAGCTCGGCGGCGGGGACGTCCACGCCCGCCAGTCCGGCGTCACCGACCACCTGGCCGACGACGACGCGCACGCCCTGCGGATCGTTCGCTCGATCGTGTCGACGCTCGGGCCGCGCGCCCCGCGGCCCTGGGACGTCTTGCCGACCGAGCCGCCCGCTGTCGACCCGGCCGAGCTGTACGGCGTCGTGCCGACCGACCCGCGCGTGCCCTACGACGTCCGCGAGGTGATCGCCCGGATCGTCGACGGCAGCCGGTTCGGCGAGTTCAAGAAGGAGTACGGGTCGACGCTGGTCACCGGGTTCGCCCGGATCCACGGCCACCCGGTCGGCATCATCGCGAACAACGGCGTGCTCTTCGCCGAGTCGGCGATGAAGGGCGCGCACTTCATCGAGCTGTGCGACAAGCGCTCGATCCCGCTGCTGTTCCTGCAGAACATCACCGGCTTCATGGTCGGGCGCGCGTACGAGGCCGGCGGCATCGCCAAGCACGGCGCGAAGATGGTCACCGCGGTGGCGTGCGCGCGGGTGCCGAAGCTGACCGTCGTGATCGGCGGCTCGTTCGGGGCGGGCAACTACTCGATGTGCGGCCGGGCGTACTCGCCGCGGTTCCTCTGGATGTGGCCGAACGCGCGGATCTCGGTGATGGGCGGCGAGCAAGCGGCTTCCGTGCTGTCGACGGTCCGCCGCGACTCGATCGAGGCGCGCGGCGGCGAATGGTCCACTGAGGACGAAGAGGCGTTCAAGGACCCGATCCGCGAGCAGTACGAGGCGCAGGGCAGCCCGTACTACTCCACCGCGCGGCTGTGGGACGACGGCGTCATCGACCCGGCGGACACCCGCACGGTGCTCGGCCTCGCCCTCTCGGCCGCGGCCAACGCGCCGCTGTCCGAGGTCAACTACGGCGTCTTCCGGATGTGAGGGGCATGTTCGACTCAGTTTTGGTCGCGAACCGGGGCGAGATCGCGGTCCGGGTCATCCGCACGCTGCGGGCGCTCGGGATCCGCGCGGTCGCCGTGTACAGCGACGCGGACGCCGACGCGCGGCACGTCCGCGAAGCGCACACGGCCGTCCGCATCGGCCCGGCGGAAGCCGCCCGCAGTTACCTGAACATCCCGGCCATCGTGGACGCGGCCGTGTCCGCCGGTGCGCAGGCCGTGCACCCCGGTTACGGCTTCCTGGCCGAGAACGCCGAGTTCGCGCGCGCCTGCGAGGCCGCCGGGCTCGTGTTCATCGGCCCGCCGGTCGCGGCCATCGACGCCATGGGCGACAAGATCCGCGCCAAGGCCACGGTGTCGAAGGCCGGGGTCCCGGTCGTGCCGGGCACGTCCGATGTGGACATCCCCGAGGGCGGTTTCGCCGACGCCGCCGCGAAGGTCGGCTACCCGCTGCTGCTCAAGCCATCCGCGGGTGGCGGTGGCAAGGGCATGCGGCTGGTGCACGCGCCCGAAGAGCTGGCCGCGGCGATCGAGTCGGCGCGGCGGGAGGCCAAGGGGTCCTTCGGCGACGACACGCTGCTGGTGGAGCGGTTCGTCACGACCCCGCGGCACATCGAGATCCAGGTGCTGGCCGACACGCACGGGAACGTCATCCACCTCGGCGAGCGCGAGTGCAGCCTGCAGCGGCGGCACCAGAAGATCATCGAGGAAGCGCCGTCGGTGCTGCTCGACGAGGCCACGCGCGAGAAGATGGGCTCGGCCGCGGCCGAAGCCGCGCGTTCGGTCGGGTACGTGGGCGCCGGGACCGTCGAGTTCATCATGTCGGCGAAGAACCCGGACGAGTTCTTCTTCATGGAGATGAACACCCGGCTGCAGGTCGAGCACCCGGTCACCGAACTGGTCACCGGTCTCGACCTCGTCGAGTGGCAGGTCCGGGTGGCCGCCGGGGAACACCTCTCCGTCAAGCAGGAAGACGTCGTCCTCGATGGACACGCCGTCGAGGCGCGGGTGTACGCCGAGGACCCGGCGCGCGGGTTCATCCCGACCGGCGGCACGGTGCTGGCGGTGCACGAGCCGGCCGGCGACGGCGTGCGCGTCGACTCCTGGATGACGCCGGGCGCGGTGGTCGGTTCGAACTACGACCCGATGCTGGCCAAGGTGATCGCGTGGGGCCCGGACCGGGCGGCGGCGCTGCACCGGCTCGACCTGGCGCTGGCCGACACGGCGCTGCTGGGCGTCGGCACGAACACGGCGTTCCTGCGCGGCCTGCTGGCCGATGAGGACGTTCGCGCCGGACGGCTCGACACCGAGCTCGTCGACCGGCGGCTGTCCACTTTGGTCTCGACCGAGGTGCCCGCGGAGTTCTTCGTCGCGGCCGCGCTGGACCGGTTCCTGGAGCTGCAGCCGTCCGGGCCCGTGGTGGACCCGTGGGACGTCCCGGACGGCTGGCGGATGGGCGGGTCCGGCGGCGTGACGTTCCGGTTGAAGTCGGGCACCGCGCGCGCGGTGGTCCGGGTGCAGGGCACGCCGTCGGCCGCCACGGTGTTCGTCGACGACGCCGAGCCGGTCGAGGTTTCGGCCCGGCGCGACGGTGACGTGCTCGAAATCCGCCACGCGGGCGGGTTCCACCGCTACCGCCAGGCCTGCGGTCCGGATCGGACGGTCTGGCTGGCGCGTGACGGCCTCAGCTTCCCGTTCGGGGAGCAGGAGTTCGTGCTCGCCTCGCGCGGCGAGGCCGCCGGAGCCGGGCCCGTCACCAGCCCGATGCCGGGCACGGTGCTCGTGGTCAAGGTCGCCGCGGGTGACGTCGTCAAGGCCGGGACGCCGTTGCTGGTCGTCGAGGCGATGAAGATGGAGCACACGGTCACCGCGCCGATCGACGGCGTCGTCAGTGAACTCCCCGTCCGGGCCGGCCAACAGGTCGCGCTCGACGAAACCCTTGCCATCGTTACCAGTCCGGCCAAAAGTAGCCTCCAGCCGTGACTGTGGCCGGATTGGTAACCATCAGCACAGTGACGCCCCACGAGGAGCAGCAGTGATCGACTTCCGCCTGGACGAGGAGTACGAGTCCCTCCGCAAAACCGTCGAGGACTTCGCGCACGCCGAAGTCGCGCCGGTGATCGGCGAGCTGTACGAGAAGGAAGAATTCCCGTACGCCATCGTCGCGAAGATGGGCGAGATGGGGCTGTTCGGCCTGCCGTTCCCCGAGGAGTTCGGCGGCATGGGCGGCGACTACTTCGCGCTGTGCCTGGCCCTGGAGGAGCTGGCCCGGGTCGACTCGTCGGTCGCGATCACCCTGGAGGCCGGTGTTTCCCTCGGCGCGATGCCGATCCACCGCTTCGGAACGCAGGAGCAGAAGGAGAAGTGGCTCCCCGACCTGTGCGCCGGGACGGCGCTGGGCGGCTTCGGCCTGACCGAACCGGGCGGCGGTTCGGACGCGGGCGCGACGCGCACGCGGGCCCGCCAGGACGGTGACGAGTGGATCATCAACGGCAGCAAGGCGTTCATCACGAACTCGGGCACGGACATCACCCGGTTCGTCACGGCCACCGCGGTCACCGACGTGATGGAGAACGGCCGCAAGGAGATCTCGGCCATCCTCGTCCCGTCCGGCACACCGGGCTTCGAGGTGGCGCCGAAGTACTCCAAGGTCGGCTGGAACTGCTCGGACACGCACGAGCTGTCCTTTTCGGACGTCCGGGTGCCCGCGGAGAACCTGGTCGGCGTCCGCGGCCGCGGGTACGCCCAGTTCCTGTCCATCCTGGATGAAGGCCGGGTCGCGATCGCCGCGTTGTCGGTGGGGCTGGCGCAGGGCTGCGTCGACGAGTGTCTCAAGTACGTGAAGGACCGGGTCGCGTTCGGCAAGCGGATCGGCGAGTACCAGGCGATCCAGTTCAAGATCGCGGACATGGAGGTCCGCACGCACACCGCGCGCCTGGCGTACTACCAGGCGGCGTCGAAGATGCTGCGCGGCGAGCCGTTCAAGAAGGAGGCGTCGATCGCGAAGCTGGTGGCCTCCAACGCCGCGATGGACAACGCGCGCGACGCGACGCAGATCTTCGGCGGGTACGGGTTCATGAACGAGTACCCGGTCAGCCGCTTCTACCGCGACGCGAAGATCCTGGAGATCGGTGAGGGCACTAGCGAGGTCCAGAAGATGCTGATCTCGCGGCACCTCGGCGTCGCCTGACGTACCGGGCGGGACACCTCCACCGAGGTGCCCCGCCCGGCTTTCACTGCGGTTGCTGCTGTTTCTTGTCCTCTTCCGCCCAGGCGGCTTCCGCCTGCATCTGGATGTCGGTGAGGCCGCGGTCGACCTGCACGATGTCCTTGCCCGCCCAGCCCGCGAAGTTCTTCGAGCTCTTGGCGTCGGACAGCGCCTTCAGCATCGGGTAGTACTCCGGGTGGTTCTTCTTGATCCAGTCGTCGGCGAACTTCATCTTCTTGTAGCTGTCGCCGAACTTGGTCTTCAGCCAGTCTTCGTGCTTCTTGATCATCGGGAAGTCGTGGTCGCTCAGGTGCGACTGCGGCGACGGCGGCTTCGGTGCGGGTGCCGGGGGCGGCAGCGGCCGGGAGAAGTTCGGGACCGTGCCGTCACCCGGCGGCCGTGTGCTCGGCGTCGCGCCCCCGGTGCCGGGGGTGTCGTGGGTGACCGCGGTGCCCGGCGGTGGCAGCGGCCGGGAGAAGTTCGGGACCGTGCCGTCACCCGGCGGCCGGGTGCCGGGAGTTGCGCCTCCGCCCGGTCGCGGCGGCAGCGGCCGCGAGAAGTTCGGCACGCTGTTCCCGTTCGGCCGCGGCACCGGCGTCAGCTCGTGGCCCGCGCCCGAGGCACCCGGCTTCGGCTTGACCAGCTTCGACAGCTGGGTCAGCCGCGCCATGGTCCGCCCGGCGTAGGCGACGACCTTGGCGAGCTTGGCCGCCATCGCCGCGACCTGCACCGAAACCTGCACGACGATCTTGCTGACGCCGACGGCGATCGACGCGCCGAAGGTGAACGCGGCCATCGCGAGCGCGATCAGCATCGTGGAGATGATGTCGCCGAGGATCGTCGTGATGATGTCGCGCAGCAGCGAGCGGACCGCGGCGATCAGCGCCCCGGTGGTCTCGACCATGTAGCCGGCGACGTCCGACGCCTTCGCGTTCGCGTCGATCCAGCCCTTCCGGTCGTCGATGGACTTCTTGAAGCTGTCGTAGCCCTTGCCCTGCCACTGGGTGATCGTCGACTTGAGCGTGTCGTCGAGCTGCGTGCCGGTGTTGCGCAGCGACTCGCCGATCTTGTGCAGCTCGTTGGCGACCTTGGTGACCTCGGACGGGTTGCCCGCCACCTGGTCCAGCGGCCACTTCAGGAACGAAACGTGCTCGATCAGCCAGCCCAGGCCCGCGGCGATCAGCTTCGCCAGCGGGTCCATGGCGAACGCGACGGTGTCCAGCGCGGCGCTGACGATGTTGATGCCGAGCTCCACGCTGACGGCCGCGAGGTCGCCGCCGTGTTCGGTCTGGACCTTGCCGATCGAGTCGCCCACCTGCTTCCAGCTGTCGAAGACGCCGGCGCCGGTCGTGGAGTTCGACGCGGTGATGGGAACGGTCACTTGCCCAGCTCCGTCTCGAAGGTGCTCAAACCCTGCGCGGTGTTCGAGTCGTGGGTCGTGTAGGTCTCGGCGGCCTTCTTGACGTCCGCGGCGGACTTGCCGATGTCCCCGGCGAGCTTGCCGATCTCGCCGGTGATGACGCCCATGGTGATCCGCGAGGGCACCGCGAGCACCTGGGCCAGCAGGATGCCGAACGCGGCGTTGTCGAACCCGTTGGCGGCCTGCATCCGGTTCGCGGCGTCCTGCACCGCCGGCTGCGTGGTGCCCGACAGGAACTGGCTGAACTTCTGCAGCTCGGCCGGGTCGACCGAGAAACCTGCTCCGGAAACCACCGGTTCTCCTCCGTCCTACCAGGGGTTGCTTTCGCCGTCGTCCTCGTCCGGCGCGGACCGGGGACGACGGCGCGGCTGACCGCGCTGCGGTTGCGGCGGGGGCGCGGCCGGGCGGTCCTCGGCCTCCTGCTCCGGCATGAAGACGTCGCTCTTGCCCGGGGGCGGTCCGGCGTCCGGTTCAGGGGCGGGCAGGAACTCCTCCAGCAGCTCGCGGGCGGCCGAGTTCTCGCCGACCATGCCGCCGAAGGCGTCGGCCACCTCGGCCGAGACCTTCTGCTGCGCCCGGCCGATCAGCTGCAGCACCAGGCCGGAAAGGGCTTGCGGGGGCCGCTCGTACGCGCGCGGGCCGAACCGGAGGCCCTGGAGGACGCCGCTCGGGCCGACGGTCACCGAAACCGCCCCGTCCGGGGACTGCACGGTGGCGACGGCGGAGCGGAGTTTCTCCTGGGCGGCAACGGCTTTCGCCCGGATGTCGTCGAGTTCGGCGCCGAACGCGGCGAGCGGGTCGCCGCCGGGCACTGACTGGGTCAATTTGTCCTCGTCGCGAGAGAGGTCATGAACGGGTGAAGTCAATCAGCGCCGGTTGAACTGCGGATGACACGCACGGAGCCGACGGCTGAACGCCCCCAGGACGGGCGCACTGGACAGCGATAACTATACCGGTATAGTTATCGCCATGGTTGAGATCAAAACGGAGTCCGAGCTGGCGATGATGCGGGAGGCCGGCCGGGTGGTGGCGAACACGCTGCACGCGGTCAAGGAGGCTGCCGCGATCGGCGTCTCCCTGCGCGAACTGGACGACGTCGCCGCCCACGTCATCGGTGAAGCCGGCGCGAAACCGTCGTTCCTGCACTACCAGCCGCGGTCCGCGCCGACGCCCTACCCGAACGTCCTGTGCACCAGCGTCAACGACGTCGTCGTGCACGGGATCCCGACGGCCTACCGCCTCCGGGACGGCGACCTGGTCAGCATCGACTGCGGCGCGATCCTCGACGGCTGGAACGGCGACGCGGCGATCAGCTTCGTCGTCGGCACCGCCGATCCCGCCGACCTCGCGCTCATCGAAGCCACCGAACGGGCGCTGCAGGCCGGGATCGCCGCCGCGCAGCCGGGCGGCAAGCTCGGCGACATCTCCCACGCCGTCGGCGTCGCCGGGCGCGCGCAGGGGCACGGCATGCTCGACGACCACGGCGGGCACGGCATCGGCCGCGCGATGCACGAGGACCCGCACCTGCCGAACGAAGGCCGGCCGGGCCGCGGGATGCGGCTGAAGCCGGGGCTCGTGCTGGCGATCGAGCCGATGCTCACCCGGGGCGGCGACGCCTACCGGTACGCCGAGGACGGCTGGTCAATCCACACCGCCGACGGCAGCCGGGCCGCGCACGTCGAGCACACCGTCGCGATCACCGAAGCCGGCCCGCGCGTGCTCACCGTGCGGTAGACAGGGGGGATGGACAACACCGTCATCCGATCGGGTGATTCCGGGGACGTCGACACCCTGCTGGGCTTCTTCGACGAAGCGGTCGGATGGCTGGTCGTGCGCGGCAGTTCGGGGCAGTGGGGGACCGAGCCGTGGAGCCGCGTCCCGAAGCGCGTCGAGCGGGTCAAGGGCATGGCCGCGGACCCGGGCCTGCGCATCGCGGTGGTCGACGGCGAGCCCGCCGGCGCGCTGATCGTCTCGGAGGACCACGACCCGCACGTGCCGGCGGTCGACGAGCGTGAGCTGTACATCCGGCTGCTCATCACGTCCCGGCGGTTCACCGGGCGGCACGTCGGCGGGCGCCTGATCGAGTACGCGCTCGACGAGGCGCGGCGGCGCGGGATCGACCTCGTGCGCGTCGACTGCTGGGCCGGCGGTGACGGCGAACTCCAGCGGTACTACGAAAGCCAGGGGTTCACCCCGACCGTCCGGTTCAGCGTCGAGGAGTGGGTCGGGCAGGTGCTGGAGCAGCGCGTGGGGTAGCGCTGACCGGGTTCCGGGACGACACTGTTGACACGGTGCCAACAGATGGAGGGGTCGCCATGGAACTCGCGGGCAAGGTCGTCGTCATCACCGGCGGCGGACAGGGGATCGGTGCGGCGACCGCGTCGGCGCTGGCCCGGCTGGGCGCGCGGGTGGTGATCGGCGACCTCGACCAGGTCCGGGCCGAGAAGACCGCCGGCGAGCTGGGGGCCGACGCGCTGCCGCTGGACGTCACCGACATCCGCGGGTTCACCGAGTTCCTCGACGAGGTCGAACGCCGCCACGGCCGGATCGACGTGCTGGTCAACAACGCCAGCATCATGCCGCTCGGCAACCTCGAGGAGGAGAGCGACGCGACGACCCGGCGGCAGCTGGAGATCAACCTGCACGCCGTCATCCACGGCACGCGCGAGGCGGTGAAGCGGATGCGGCCACGGCGGTCCGGGCACATCGTCAACGTCGCTTCGTTCGCGGGCAAGGCCGGCTTCCCCGGCGCGGCGACCTACTGCGCGACCAAGCACGCGGTCGTCGGGCTGTCCGAGGCGGTGCACCTGGAGCTGCACGGCAGCGGCGTGCACGTTTCGTGCGTGATGCCGGCGATCGTCCGGACGGAACTGGCGAGCGGCCTCGGCGAAGCGAAGCTGTTCAAGTCGTCGCGGCCGGAAGATGTGGCCGACGCCATCGTGGCCACGCTGCGGAAGCCTCGTTTCGACGTCTACGTGCCCCGGTCGGTGGGCACTATGGGAAAGCTCACCCGGCTGCTGCCGCGGCGGTTCGGCGAAGCGCTGTCGCGGGCGCTCAAGGCGGACCGGCTGCTGGCCTCGGCAGCCCATTCCCCGGCGCGTGCGGCCTACGAAGCCCGTGCCGCGGAGAGCGGGCCCGGGGTAGCTCGAACGGATCAGTGACTGTCCGAAATAGACGTCTCTGCCGGGCGCGGGTGTTGAGTCCACTCGCCTGGCCCGGCAAGATTGCCCCCGGATCGGTTCTTCGGGAGGCTCGATGGTTTCACCACCCGCACGGCTGGCCGCCGCGGCGTCGAACGTGCTCGGCAAGGTGCTGCACGGCGGTGTCGCCGACCTGCGCCCGATGCCGCGGGTGCTGGTCGACCAGGGGCCCAACCGCTCGCTGTACCGGATGACCCACCGCGGCGGCACGGTGTCCGGACCACCGATCCTGCTGGTACCGCCGCTGGCGGCGCCGGCGATCTGCTTCGACCTGCGCCGCGGCTGCAGCCTCGTCGAGCACCTGGTCGAGGGCGGCCGCAACACCTACCTCGTCGACTACGGCATGGTCGCGTTCTCCGACCGGCGCCTGGGCATCGAGCACTGGATCGACGAGGTGCTCCCGCGCGCGATCCGGCGCGTGAGTCTCGATGCCGGCGGCCAGGACGTGCACCTGGTGTCGTGGTCGCTCGGCGGGATCTTCTCGCTGCTGGTGAACGCCGACCGCCCGGACCTCCCGATCGCGTCGATCACCGCGATCGGCTCACCGGTGGACTTCACGGCGATCCCGATCGTGGCCCCGTTCCGCCCGCTGGTCGACCTGACGAACGGCCACCTCCTGACACCGATCTACCGCGTGTTCGGCGGCGCACCGTCCTATTTGGTCAGCCGCGTCTTCCGCGCGACGGGCATCAGCAAGGAGATCACGAAGCCCCTGGCCATCCTGTCGCACCTGGACGACCGCGACTACCTCGCCCAGATCGAGGCGGTCGACCACTTCATGAGCAACATGTACGCGTACCCGGGCCGCACGTTCGGCCAGCTGTACCACCGCCTGTTCCGCACGAACGACCTGGCGGAGGGCAAGGTGGACCTGAACGGCCGGATCATCTCGCTGTCATCGGTCCGCGTGCCGACGTTGGTGGTGGCGGGCGAGAACGACACAATCGCGCCGAGGCCGTCGGTGGAGCGCGTGGTGGAGTTGCTGGACAAGGCCCCGGAGGTCCGCTTCAAGACCGCGCCCGGAGGGCATCTCGGCGTCCTGACGGGCCGGAAGGCCCGCGGCACGACGTGGCGGTACCTGGACGAGTTCCTGGACGACCAGATCTCTTGACCGCGGTGAAGGCCACCCCGGACCGGAGTGGCCTTCACCAGCGCGTCACTTGAGTTCCGCGGACGTCTTCCCGAGGATCCGCCTCGCGACGATCAGCTGCTGAATCTGTTGCGTCCCCTCGAAGATGTCCAGGATTTCTCAGCCGGTTTTCGTTGACCCCGCTCACTTCGCCGCAAACGGCCTCTGACCTGCGCTGATAGGTCTCGTTAGTTCTCGTTGTCTGTCGCTGCTCCCTGGCCTCTGACGGCCTGGAGACGGCCTGGCGCTCCAGCCACGCCTACCCCTGCATCCCGATACGAAGCCAGCACGCGGCCGGTGGTGCCGGGTCAAGACACGCTTCACCGTCTTGACGCGGTGCTACCGGCCGTTGTCACGATCCGGCGTCGGGATGGAGGTCCCCTACGACGGTGCGTAACAGAGATCGAGTCACGAGCGACCCGTCCGTCATACCTACTTGTAGAGGGAGGTCGATGTTGGCTCAGAGGACACATGCGCTGCTGCCTTGCGGCGCTGGGCCGGCCGACCCGCTGGCGGCCGCACCGCCCGACCGGCGGGCGAAGCGGAGCGGCAGCCCGCCGTGTCGGAAGCGGATGCGGCCGCCCAGGTGAGGGGCTCCTTGCGCGACCGACGCGCCGCTACAGGCGGCGCGCCCTTGATCCCATAGAGCTAAGTTCGGCAATCCGAGTACCCGAAGGAAGCGCATGACGCCCGAAGCTGTTCATCCTCTAGACCTTACAAAGATCGACTTGGGTGCTCCGGCCGCTGAGCGAGATATTCACAAAGGCTTAGAGCGATACTTCGTCGAGTCTGAAGCTTTCAAGAGGGTTGAACAGGGCGCAAAAACGATCATCCTTGGCAATAGGGGTGTGGGCAAGAGTGCCATCTTTCAGATGATGGCGAAGCGTGGTCGTGATCAGGGCGCTCATGTTATTGAGTTGGCTCCTGAGGATTACTCCTACGAGCTCCTCAAGTCGACGCTTGCCACTGAGGAATCGGGTGCGTGGGCAAAGTATGGCGCATATGCCGCCGGATGGAAGTACCTAATCTATGTGCAAGTGATGAAGATTGTCTGCAGCAAGACGACTCGTCCGAAGCGCGGTGCTATGGGCGATATTCATCGGTACATTCGAGACAATCATTACGATCCAAATATGAGCAAGCTTTCCGCCTTGGTGTCATACATAAAACGCCTCGAAGGCGTCAAGCTTGGAAATCTCGAAGGCTCACTAAAGACTCGTGCGCTCGAAAAGCTATACAAGCTTGAAGAGATCAATCACCTGCTTCCGAAGTTAAATGAAGTACTTGGGGATAAAAAAGTAATTGTCCTAGTCGACGAGTTGGACAAGGGTTGGGATTCATCTGAGGATGCCCAGTCGTTCGTTGCTGGACTCTTTCAAGCTTGTGTTCAAATTAACCTTTTCTCGCCTAATCTGCGCGTGTACATGTCACTGCGTCAGGAGTTGTATGACAATATTCCGGCACTATATGACGATGCGCAGAAGTATAGGGATTTGATTGAAACAATCACGTGGACCGAGTCGGGTCTGCTCAGCCTGATGGCGAAAAGGATTAGAAACTCCATACCTCGTCTTGAGTCTGGAGACGACACGGAGGTCTGGTCTTCGATCTTCTCCGAGGCCTTAGATTATCGGCGGAGCAAGTCTTTCAACTATCTCGTCGACAGAACTTTATATAGACCTCGCGAGATCATCCAGTTTTCGACCCAGGTGATTGAGAGCGCGGTCGAGGACGGCTCAAGTCCGCCGTTGAATTACTCAACTGTTACAACGGCCGAAAAATCGTATTCTGAAGATCGAACTGAAGATATTGCCTCGGAATACAGATTTCAGTACCCAGGTCTCTTGGGGGTGCTGGACGCTTTTCGTGGTCGCATCTATACCTTCTCGCGAAGTGACTTGGAGTACCTGTGCCTTGAGATTATCTGCGGTGACGTGCCGACTGGTGAGAGTGCTCAGGAGTGGCTGGCTCCGCTTGATCCGGAGTCGTTGATCGAGATTCTGTGGAGAGTTGGTTTCCTGAGGGCGAGAGCTGTTGGTGGCATCAAGGGGCGGAGGCGTAGTGGCAGCGCGTACTTGGGGCCGTATCAAGTCGTGAGCCTTAGTCTTTCTGGAATTCAGACCTTCCAAGTTCACCCCATGTTTAGAAGCTATTTGGGAATGCGTGAGCCAAAGCGAAACCCGCCGGACTGACGATTAAGTGAAAAAAGCTTCATTTCTCGAAGAGAGGGCGTGCTTAATTCTCAAAGCAATGGATTTGTGTATATTAAGATGCGGCAGATCTCCCAGTGCAACCCAGGCGACCTCCTTGCTCTCGTTGCTGGTTTGCAGGGTGCCACCTGTTGCGGCAGCGCGGAAGCAAATCGAGAACTCTTGGCGGACTTCGCCGTCGTCGTAGGCGATGACATGCTTTGGGTCCGAGTACAAGCCAATCACCGCGGTGACTTCGCACTCGATGCCGGTCTCCTCGCGGACCTCTCGGACTGCAGCCTCAGCCAGAGTTTCGCCGAGCTCCAGCTGGCCGCCCGGGATGGAGTACAGGTCGTTGTCCGTGCGCCTGATCATTAGGATTCGGCCTTCGTCGTCCTGGATGAACGCCGAGACTGCTACCGCGATGCTGTTGGCCTTGGGTGCGTTCGGGTCGTTGTAGTAGTCGATTCGGGTCATGCGGCCTCCTAGAAGGTGGCTGGCTTGGCGAGGTTCCAGACTGATTCGAAGCTCTCTGAGTAGGTCTCGAAGAGGTCCCCGGCGGACAGTCTCCGCAGGTGGAGGGACGGGGCGTGGGCTCCCTGGAACCCGTATACGTGCGTGTTGATGATCATTTCGTCGTCGAAGCGGAAGATCGAGTTGTAGAGCGTCGTGTTGTGGAATCGCATCTCGACCCCGTCGACGCCGACCAGTGGCCGGTAGGACGCCAGCGCGTTGCGGATGCGCGCCGCGAGTGTCCCTTCGCCGAGCTGCTCTTCCTCGCCGCGCAGGGCGACGCTGTCGCCTTCGGGGTCTCCGAACACGAGCCGGATGCGAGCGCCGGCCGCTGCCTTGGCTGTCAGGTCCTTGATGAACCGCGGGCGTTCTACCAGGAACAACGCCGCATGGACCAGGATCTCGACGGTCTCCGATGCTTCTTTGATCAGCCGGTCCCACAGCTCGACGGGGACGGCGTTGCGGTGCGGGAAGACCTGCACAAGCTCGGCGGCGGCCGTTTCGGCCTTGCGCTCGGGGGCTACGGAGTCCGGCCACAGGTAGGTCTCTGACTCGCGCGCCATGGCGGCGATCTTGTGCCGGTGCTTGGGGTAGGGCGTCCGGTTCTTGGTGATCCAGCGCTCGACGGTCTTCTGATCGACCCCGACGGCCTTGGCGACCTGCTCCAACGTCAGGCCGTTGCGCAGCAGCGCGTCACGCAGGCGTTCGTTCGGCATCGTCACCCCTTGGGACGTGTAGGGACGTCTTCGACGGTACCAGGGACGTCCCGAGATGTCCCGCCACGTGGTGATCACGTCCCGCCTTTTGGCAGAGTCTGGGTGTCAGGTTGCCGGGGCAGGCCTGGTGCCAGGACATCGAGGAGGTAGGCGTGACCATTGCAACCGCCGTCCGGCTGGCTGGTTTGGACAAGCGGGCGGTACCTCGCCGACGTGCGGCGTAGGCGCGGCGTGGCATGCGCGACACGGTTCAGATCCACGTCACGGCTGATCTGCCCATTCGTGTCACGGCGCTGACGTACGCAAACCGCGCGGAAGTCCGGTTCGGCAAGGCGTTCCCGGTGGTCCTGCTCGTGGACTCCGACGCCATCGCCGTACTGCGGAGGGAACTGGACGAGGTGAGCGCGGCACTGGACGCCGCAGCGGCACGAGGCGGAGAGCCGCCTGAAGTAACCAACCAATAGACGACGCAAGGGATTCAGCATGGCTATCGAAAAGGGACACCGGTTCGGGATCGACTTCGATGACGCGTTTCCGCAGGGCTTGGTGATGGTGGGCGACGTGTCGCCGGACAACGAGTATCAGTCGCGTGAGGACCGGGCTGCGAACCGCGCGGCGCGGCAGCGGGTGGATGAGGTGACGGGTAAGCGGCAGTGGAAGGTGATGGTCACCGACCCGGCGGAGACGCGGGCGAAGCGTGCTTCGTTCGAAATCACGTTGCTGGCCGATGTGCAGCCGGTGCCGACGACGTCGGAGGCGTTGCCGGGGATGCGGCCGATCGAGCTGGAGGGGCTGACGGCTGAGCCGAAGGTGGCTGGGCAGGGTGAGTTCAAGTACCAGTCCTACGCCTTCCGTGCGACGGGCTTCAAGGTGGCCGGCAGTGGTGCGAAGTCGGGGCGCTCCGCCACGGCTGGCGAAGCTGCGGCCAAGGCGGCGTGAGCGGCGTGAGGACGTCTGGGCCGGTTCGGGATGCTGCGGCGTTCGGTGTGCTGGTCCAGACGTGGGAGTTGGCGTACCGCGAGTACATGCAGGCGTGGGAGCACGGGCGTCGGGTGTTCTCGCCGTCGTCGTCGCTGAACGCGTCGAATGCGGCTCGGCGGGTGGCGCAGGCGTGGCAGGAGTTGGCGCGGACGCGTGGTCTGCCGTGGTGGTGTATCGCGGCGTTGGAGTCGGCGGCCGAAGGGTTCGCTGAGCTGGCACAGGATTGGGCGAGTAAGGCAGACGGTGATGGTGCTTCGGGTCGACGGGTTCGGCGTGACGTGGACAGTGGAGCCAGGGGACTCGGTGGCGGTGGAGGAGACCGGCCCCCATCCGGGCTGCCCGCCGATGCTGGTCGTGACCGGCGGAACCGTGGTTTCCCTCGCGTTGCCGACGGATCTGGGCCAGTGGCCGGCGTGCGTGGCTTTCCTTCTCCGGCTCCGCGACGGAGTGGACGACCTGGCGGCGCTGCTGACGGCTCGCACGGCGGTTCCGGGCGGCCGTGATGGGAACGGCAACGGTGAAGGCTAGTGCGCCCCGGACGTTGCAGGAGGCGCATGAGGATGCGTATGCGCGAATGCCGGGACGTGACGCGCCGGTGTCGGCGTGGGTGGCGTTTCGGCGGGCGAACGCGCGGATGTATCGGGCCGTAGCCGATCTCGACCGAGGACACCACCACGAAGCGCTCTACTGGTCTGACCGAGAGCGGCGCGAAGTGGAGAGCTTGACCAAGAAGCCTGAGTGGAAATCGGATTACGGACGGGAGGGGGTAGACCCCACAGGTGCCCCTATCACTCCGGCGGCACGGCTGAGTAAAGAACAGCTTCCGCCGCTGCCGGATGTCGAATTCGGCGCGTACCTGCGAGCGGCGCGGGAACGGAGGTCGTTGAGCCTCTCGGCCGTCGCGGCGCGCGTGAAGATCAGCAAGTCGACCTTGCAGGCGATTGAGACGGGATCGCGCCACCCGGGGTCGCTGCACGTGATCGCTGCTCTGGCCGATGCATTGGGCGAAGATCGCGTTGTGTTCGCCCTGCTGGCTCTGCGGGGGCATACGGACGCTTCTGGGCAGTAGCAAGCTTCCGAAGAACTGGATATCGAAAATTTCGCACGTGAGGACGTGCGACGGATAAACGCGTCCTCATGTACTCGCAATGATCCTTAAGAACGCAGAACCGGTTCCTGGCTACCAACCTTTTCGCCGGTTCTGCGTCTGTCCACTGGAGAAGTGAACAATGCGAACGATAAATGATGATGACCGACGCCAGTCAACCGGGGTCACCCGGATGCGCTGCGCGGAATGCAAGAAGTTCACGCGCCTGCTGCCTGGGGAGACCAAGTGCGCTCCCTGCCTGGGGATGCTGCCGCTAGACCTGCGGATCAAGCGGGGTGGTCGGTGATGTCGGCCGGCTTCGCGCTAGTGGCCCTGGCAGGACTGGGGCTCGGGGTATGGGTGCTGCACAAGATCGGCCGCGCACTGGCCTCGATCCTGGAAGCCCTGGCTGCGGCAGCCGTCGTGTTCGTGGCTCTGTGGTGGCTGTGCAAGGCCGTGATGTGGATGCTCGCGCAGGTCGTAACCCGGTGGCGGACCAGCCTCGCTGTGGTCGCGGTCTACGCCTGGTGCGAACTGTTCGGCTGGCTCTCACTCGTGCTGATCCTGGGTAGCGTCGCGGTCGTCCTGCTGGTGTGGTGGGCGATCGGCTCGGTCTCGTTCGATCAGTGGTGCTGGCGGTTCGTGCGTTCCTGGTGGGCACGGTGGGTGGTCTACGGGCGGAAGCTGCCGGGCTGGCTGCACGCGTGCGGTCTCTCGGTGCGGGACGAGGCGTTGCCGGTCGTGGTGAACGTGAACCTCGTCGGCCGCCGACGCGCCCTCTCCCGCTCCACGTCGAACCGACCGAACGCCCGTATCCCGAAGGTGCTCCGCGTCCGCTCCGGTGCCTCCTGGGACGAGGTTCGAGTTGAACTCGTGGCCGGCCAGAAGCCCGAGGACTTCGACGAGGCCGCCCGTGCCTTGGCCGTCGCCCGCAAAGTCGCTCGCTGCCAGGTCCGCGAACTGGCACCCAACGTCGTGTCGATCGACTTTCAGCGCCGTGACCTCCTCGCCGGTGGTGTCGCCGGTCCTCAGGTCCCGGACGGCGTCGACTCGACCGGTGTGGATCTACGCAGTGTCTGGGCGGGGCGGACTGAGTACGGGCGTGACTGGCGGGTGCCGCTGTTGGGCTCGGGTGCGCACTGCCTGACTGCCGGTGCGTCGGGTGCAGGCAAGAACTCGGTGATGTGGTGCCCGCTGGTGGCGGCCGCTCCGGCGATCCGGGCTGGGGTGGTGCGCATGTCCGGCATCGACCCGAAGGGCATGGAACTGGCCTACGGGCGCGGCATCTTCGCCCGGTACGCGGTTGATGGGAAGGACGCGGTCGAGCTGCTTGACGGCATGGTCGAGGAGATGGAATCCCGCAAGCGCGCGTTCGCCGGGCGGCTCCGCACGATTCCTGTGTCGACGGAGTATCCGTTGGAGCTGCTGGAGTTCGACGAAATCGGCGCGCTGACCAAGTACACCGACCGCAAGACCCGTGAGGCCATTGTGGAGCGCGTTGCTCTGCTCACGACACAGGGGCGGGCGCTCGGCATCTCGGTCCGTGGCTACGTCCAGGAGCCCACCAAGGACACCGTGCCCGTTAGAGAGCTGTTCACCCGGCGCGTGTGCCTGCGCGTGACCTCGAAGACGCACGTCGGGATGGTCCTCGGGGACGGCGCGTACGAGCGGGGGGCGTGGGCGAACCGGATCGGTGACTCCGAGGCTGGCGTGGGCTACGTGTGGGGCGAGGGCATCCGTGAGCCGCTGCGCATCCGGGCCGGGTGGGTCTCCGACAGCACCGTGAAGGCGCTGGAGGCGTACGTGACCAACGGGGGTGTCGCGGATCTGCGACACGGTGGTGAGGGGGTGGCCGCGTGAACCGGCTGATGATCTTCCTCGACGCCATCCGCGATCACCTCGACTCCTACCAGTTGCCGCCGGCCGCGTCAGTGGACGTCAACGCCTGGTCCAGCCCGATCACCGTCCAACTCGACGTGGACGGCCTGGCTGCAGTCTCGCGGGCATTGTTGGTCTGGGCACAGACGCTCGAGGACGTCTCGGCCCGGCTGTGGCGGCTGTGCGACGGCAAGTGGGTGCACATCTCGATCACCGGCCGGACGCCGTGCGGCATTCCGGTCCTGGTGTTCGGCGTGGTCCGGTTCGAGCCGAGCACGTTCCCGGACCTCCCGGTCGGGGCGAAGCAGGACATGCCGGTGTACCTGCTGCGTGGCTGGTCGACGCCGGGGGAGGTGGCGGCCTGATGAGCGAGACACGTGCCGAGCGGATGCGGGCTCCGCTGGCTGCGGACGTGATCCGGGCGACGGCGGAGAAGCACGGTGTCTGCGTTCGCCCGTTCACGATGGAGGTCGGCGACACCACGACCGGCGAACTCCGTTACGTCCCGGTCCCGTGCGGATCTACCGTCGAGTCGGTGTGCCTGCCGTGCGCTCGGAAGGCAAAGGCGCTTCGGCAGGCCCAGTGTCGCGAGGGCTGGCACCTGACCGAAGAGCCCACCCTCACCGCCGAGCCGTCCTCGGAGGACCACAAGGAGCTGCTGACTTACCGCGCTGACCTGGTGGCGGCGTATCGGGAGGTGGTCGAGCACGACCAGGCCGAAGCCGAAGAGTTGCGGGAGGAGGTCGGCGGGGTCGACGCGGAACTTCGGCAACTCGGAATGCGGGGCCGGCTGCCTGCCCTCGACGTGCCGACCAAGCGGGCCGTGAAGCGGTCGACGAAGCGTCGGCAGGATGCGCCGAACCTGCCTCGGCGGAAGGTCGCGAAGACCACGGTCGGACGCGAGTACGCCGGACGCTTCCGGCCGTCCATGTTCGTGACGTTGACCTGCGACACCTACGGCCCGGTCCGCGGTGACGGCTCGCCGGTCGACCCGTTTCGGTATGACTACCGGCGGGCCGCACGGGATGCGGTGCACTTCTCCGCGCTGGTTGACCGGTGGTGGCAGAACCTCCGGCGGGTCGTCGGGTGGGACGCGCAGTACTTCGCCACGGTCGAGCCGCAGCGTCGGGCCGCTCCGCATCTGCATACCGCGATCCGGGGTTCAGTGCCGCACGACGTGATCCGGCAGGTCACCGAAGCGACCTATCACCAGGTCTGGTGGCCGGCGCATGACGAGATGGTTTACGTCGACCGGCGGCCGGTCTGGGACGGCCCGGAGGCCGGCTTCGTCGATCCGGAGACGCGTCGGCCGCTGACCCGGTGGGACGACGCGGTGGAGGCCGTCGAGCAACCGGCGCACGTCGTCACGTTCGGGCGGCAGGTGCATTCGAAGGGCATCCTCGGCGGCACCGAAGAGGCCGGCCGTCACATCGGCTACCTGACTAAGTACCTCACCAAGTCCACCGGCGAGGTGGTCGAGGCGGACAGCGCGGCCCAAGCCGATCACCACGACCGGCTCCATGCTGAGCTGTCGGTCACGCCGTGTTCGCCGCGCTGCGCGGTCTGGCTGCTCTACGGCGTCCAGCCCAAGGGCGTCACGGGCAAGACCACCCCGGGTCACTGCAAGGGCCGGGCTCACCGCCGGACCACGCTCGGGCTGCCCGGCCGTCGTGTCCTGGTCTCCCGGAAGTGGTCGGGCAAGACGCTCGTCGACCACAAGGCCGACCGGCGGGCCTTCGTGCTCCAGGCGCTCGCGGCGGTCGGAATCGAGAAGCCGGAGGTCGACCGGTCACAGCAGGTCTGGCGCAAGGTCGAGCCCGGCGACCCGCAGGTCCCGCCCCGGCCGCACCTCGTCATGCGCGCCATCGCGGAACGGATCACGTGGAAGGCCGAGTACGACCGGGCGCTACTCGCGGCGGAGAGACCTCCAGAAACTTCGGCAACTGGACTCGCGGCCTGATCAAAGGGGGAGCAATGAACAACGTCAGCAACATCGATCGGCTCTGGACCGTCGAGGACGTCTCCGACTACCTCGGCGTCCCGGTGAAGACGCTCTACCAGTGGAAATGGCGCGGCGAGGGTCCGCCGGTGAAGAAGATCGGCCGGCACCTGCGCTATGACCCGGCCAAGCTGCGCGCCTGGGTCGATGCGGAGGCGGCCTGATGGGGCACATTCAAGACCGCTGGTTTCGCCCCGCGCGGGATGCGGTGACCGGGAAGGTCATCCTCAACGCGCGGGGCAAGCCCGTCATGGAACGGTCGGAGCTGTACGGCATCGGGCTGCGGTACAAAGTCCGCTACCTCGATCCGGACAACAACGAACGCTCGAAGTCGTTCGCAGACAAGCAGAAGAAGCGCGCTGAGGACTTCCTCATCGGCGTCGAGTCCGACAAGCGCGAAGACAAGTACATCGATCCGCGGGCCTCGATGACGACGTTTCGCCAGCAGGCGGAGAGCTGGTTGAAGAGCCAGTCGCCGGACCCGGGCACGCGGTCGACCATCCTCAGTCGGCTCGAAAGCCAGATCTACCCGGTCTTCGAGACCAAGAAGGTCGGGCAGATCAAGCCGTCGACCATTCGTGACTGGGTCGGCTCGATGGAAGAGCGGAAGCTCTCGGATAACTATCAGGCGGTCTTGTTCAACACCGTCTCCGGCGTGATGGATTCGGCCGTGGATGACCGCCGGATTCGGGAGAACCCGTGCCACGCGAAGACTGTGAGGCGCCCGGTCGCCAGTAGCCCGCCAATCGTCGTGTGGCCGGAAGAACGCGTTCAGGCTGTGCGGTCGGGGCTGGCGGAGCGGTTCAAGATCGCGGTTCCGCTCGGTGCTGGCTTCGGGCTGCGGCAGGGTGAGATTCTGGGCTTCTCGCCGGATGACGTCGACCGGACGGCCATGACCGTGCGGATTCGTCGGCAGATCAAAACAGTCAGGGGAGTGATGATGTTCGCGCTCCCCAAGCGTGGCAAGGAGCGAACCATCCCGCTGTCGGCCGCCATGCTGGCCGAGATCGACGACCACGAGGATCGGTTCCCGTCCGTGGCCGTGACGCTGCCCTGGCAGAGCGCGGACGGTGATCCGGTGACGGCGCGGCTGCTGATGACCGGGGAAGGTGGCCGGCTGTACTCCGGAGACCTGTTCACGAAGGTTGTCTGGCACGGAGCGTTCCGGACGGCCGGGATCAAGTACCGAGGTCGAGCGGACGGGATGCATGCGCTCCGTCACTTCTACGCCTCGACGCTCCTGGCCCGTGCGGTGTCGATTACGGAGCTGGCGGACTACCTTGGGCACGCGGACCCGGGCTTCACGCTCCGGACGTACACGCACCTCGTCCCGTCGAGCCACCAGCGGGCGCGTGAGGCGGTCGACGCGGTGTTCGGGCGGCCTGCCCTTGATGACGGCCTGGAGGCGGCCTGATCATGAAACCGGTCCCCACCGACACGAAAGCCGCCCGGACGCACAGCCCTGAGAAGGGCAAGCGACCGGGCGGCTTTCCGTTACGTCACAACTACTTCAACTCAGCCGACGTCTTCCCAAGAATCCGGCGGGCCACGATGAGCTGCTGAATCTGCTGGGTCCCCTCGAAGATGTCCAGGATCTTCGCGTCCCGCGCCCACTTCTCGAGCAGCGACTCCTCGCTGTACGCCCCGGTCAGCTCGACGCACTTCAGCGCGATCTCCACCACCGAGCGGCCCGCCTTGGCCTTCGCCATCGACGCCTGCAGGGAGTTCGGCTTGCGGTTGTCCGCCATCCACGCCGATTCCAGCGTCAGCAGGTACGCCGACTCGTAGTCGGCCTCCAGGCGCAGGAACTCCGCCGCCGCCGCGTGCTGGCTGTTCGCCGGGCGGTCGTAGTCGATCGTGATACCCGCGGACGTCAGGATTTCGCGCGTCTCGTCCAGGGCCGCGCGGGCCACGCCGATCGCCATCGCCGCCACCAGCGGGCGGGTGTTGTCGAACGTCTGCATGACGCCCGCGAAACCCTTTTTCGTGTCGATCTCCGGCGAGCCCAGCAGGTTCTCGCGAGGGACGCGGCAATTCTCGAAGCGCAGCACCGCCGTGTCGGAGGCGCGGATGCCGAGCTTGTGCTCCGTGCGCACCACCTCGAAGCCCGGCGTGCCCTTCTCCACCACGAACGACTTGATCGCCGCTCGGCCCTTGGACTTGTCCAGCGTCGCCCAGACGACCACCGCGTCCGCGCGCTCGCCCGACGTCACGAAGATCTTCTCGCCGTTCAACACGTAGTGGTCGCCGTCGAGCCGGGCCGTCGTGCTGACCGCCGCCGAGTCCGACCCGAAGCCCGGCTCCGTGATCGCCATCGCCGCCCACATGCCGGAGAACCGCTCGAGCTGCTCGTCCGTGGCCACCGAGCTGATCGCCGCGTTGCCCAGGCCCTGGCGCGGCATCGAGAGCAGCAGGCCGACGTCGCCCCAGCACATTTCGATCGTGCCGAGGACGACGTTCAGGTTGGCGCCGTTGCGGTTGCCCTTCTCCTTCTCGGGGCCGGAGCGCCGGACGCCCGCCGCGCCCGCGCCGCCCTCGCCCGACGAGTTGAGCCCGTCCAGCAGCGCCGCGAACATGTCCAGCTCGGTCGGGTACGTGTGTTCCGCGCGGTCGTACTTGCGCGAGATCGGCCGGAACACCTCGGCCGCGGCCTGGTACGCCTGGTTGATCAGCGCGCCGGCCTTCTTGGGGACTTCCAGGTTGATCATGACTTGCCTTTCCGAAGCCTAGAGAAGGACGGCGCCTTCCATGACGCCGATGGCCCGCAGGTCCCGGTACCAGCGCTCGACCGGGTGCTCCTTGACGAAGCCGTGCCCGCCGAGCAGCTGCACGCCCGCGCTGCCGATCTGCATGCCCTTGTCCGTGGCCAGTTTCCGCGCCAGCGCGACCTCGCGGGCGTAGGGCTTGCCCTGCTCGGCCCGCGCCGCGGCGCGCAGCGTGACCAGCCGCAGGCCCTCCAGCTCGATCGCGATGTCGGCGACGGCGAAGGCGACCGCCTGCCGGTGGCTGATCGGCTCGCCGAACGCCACCCGCTCGTTGACGTAGGGGACGACGTAGTCGAGGACGGCCTTCGCGGTGCCGGCGGCCAGCGCCGCCCAGCCCAGCCGCGACAGCCGGACGACGTCGGCGAAGACGTCCGCCTTGCCGCCGCCGAGCAGCGCGCCGGCGGGCAGGTTGACCTGTTCCAGGTGCAGCTTGCCGGTCGCGGCGCCGCGCAGGCCCATCGCCGGCTCGGCCTCGATGGACACCCCGGCGCTCGACGACTCGACGAGGAACAGCGCCGGACCGCGGCCTTCGAGGTCGGCCGACACGATGAACAGCTCCGCCTGAGCCGCCCGCGGGACCAGCGCCTTCACGCCGTCGAGCTGGTAACCCTTGGGGGTGCGGCGCGCCTTCGTCGCCGGCTTGAAGGGGTCGTACAGCGCCTTCTGCTCCTGCAGCGCCAGTGCGGCGGCCGGGACGTGCTCGCCGACGAACGCGGGCAGGTAGTCGGCCTGCTGCTGCTCGTCGCCCCAGCTGACCAGCGCGGTGCTCACCGCCGACGGCGCGAGCACGGCCACGGCCAGGCCCAGGTCGCCGTGCGCCAGGGCTTCCGCGACGAGCGCGTTGGTCACCACCGAGCGTTCGGTGCCGACGCCGCCGAGCTCCTCGGGGATGCCGACCAGGCTGATGCCCAGCTCGGCGGCCCGGCTCAGCAGGCCCTCGGGCGCCTCGAGCTTGGCGTCGGCGTCCGCGGCGGCCGGCCGCAGCTGCTCGGCGGCGAACTCGGTCACCGTCTCGACGATGAGCTGCTGGTCCTCGCTCGGCGTGAGGTCGAACAGCCCGGTGTCGGTCGCCGGCGCGAGCCGGGCGGGCTTCCCGAGCTTCTGCACGGACTTGAACGACCGGCTCGCCGCGCCGGCGACGCGGAAGCCGTTGCGCGTTCCCGCGGTGACCAGGCCTTCGAGGGGCTTGCGCAGCCCGGCTCGCTCGACGACCTTGCTCCCGGCCAGCCGGGTCAGCGCGGACAGGCCCCAGCCCATCGCGTCCCGTTTCCTTGGCGCAGCCATGTGGCCCTCCATCCCGTTACCTACTCGCGAGTAGGTTAACCCGGCGGGCGGGATCGCGCCAGTGCGGGGTTCAGCACCGCGTGAGCCGGGCCGACACCTCCCACAACCGGCGGGCCAGGTCGCTGTCCACGCTGCGCTGCCGTTCGAGCTTCGGCGGGCCACCCGACCGGTCGCCGGGTCCGACGTAGGCGCCGCCCGGGACGTCCCCGGTCGCGGCGAACAGGATCGGCCGGGCACCGTACTCGGGCTTCTTCTGCGCGATCACCGGGTAAAGCGTTTTCAGGACGGCGGCGCGCACCCCGCGGTAGTGCCGGTCGAGCCCGGTCCGCGCGACGCCCGGGTGTGCCGCGACGGCGAGCGTGTCCCGCCCGGCCTCGGTGAGCCGCCGCTGCAGTTCGTGCGTGAACAGCAGGTTCGCCAGCTTCGACTGGTTGTACGCCCCCAGCGCCGAGTACCGGCGGTGCGCCCAGTCCAGGTCGTCGAGCCGGAGTTCGCCCCGCCGCGCCAGGTTCGACGAGACCGTCACCACCCGGCCGGTGACGTGCGGCAGGAGCAGGTTCGTCAGCAGGAACGGGCCGAAGTGGTTGACGGCCATGTGGGTCTCGAAGCCGTCGGCGGTCTTCGCGTACGGCACGGCCATCACGCCGGCGTTGTTGATCAGGACGTCGAGCTCGCCCGCCCAGCCGGCCGCGAACGCGCGCACCGAGGCCAGGTCGGCCAGGTCGAGCCGCCGGACCTCGGTGTCGCCCGGCGGCGGCGTGACGCGGGCGGGGTCGCGGACGGCGAGCACGACGCGGGCGCCGGTGGCGGCGAGTTCGCGGGCGGTGATGGCGCCGAGGCCGCCGCCGGCCCCGGTGACGAGGTAAGTGGTCATGCGCTCAGCGTCGCCGCGCCGGGACGGGCGCGGCAGAGCGCGCCGATCGGGGGATCGGCGATCCCTGGCACCGGCCGGGCAGGCGCCGATAATCGAGGACGTGGACCGCACCGGACTCGCCGACTTCCTGCGCCGCCGCCGTGAGGCCCTGCGCCCGGACGACGTCGGGCTGCCGCCGGGCCAGCGCCGCCGCACGTCCGGGCTGCGGCGCGAGGAGGTCGCGGCCCTGTCGGGCATGTCGGCGGACTACTACACGCGGCTCGAGCAGCAGCGCGGGCCGCGGCCGTCGGAACAGCTGCTCACCTCGCTCGCTCGCGGCCTGCGGCTGACCCTGGACGAGCGCGACCACCTGTTCCGGCTGGCCGGCCACACCGCACCGACGCGGGTGTCGCGCGCGGACCACGTCAGCCCGGCCCTGATGCGCGTGCTGGACCGGCTGCACGACACGCCCGCGCAGGTGATGTCGAACCTCGGCGAGACGCTCGTGCAGAACCGCCCGGCCGAAGCCCTGCTCGGCACGGAGACCGGCCACCGCGGGCCCGCGCGCAGCGCCGTCTACCGGTGGTTCACCGACCCGGCGGAGCAGCGGATCTACCCGGCCCCCGATCGCGCGAGCCACGCCCGTTTCCTGGTGGCGAAGCTGCGGGCCGCCAGCGCGACCGACCCCCGGGCCACCGAGCTGGCGCGGCTGCTGACCGCGAAGAGCACGGAGTTCGCGAAGCTGTGGGAAGCGCACGAGGTCGCGGTGCCGTTCGAGCGGCGCAAGACGATCGTGCACCCGAGCCTCGGCGAGATCGCGCTCGACTGCCAGCTGCTCTTCACCGACGACCTCGGCCAGGTGCTGCTGGTGTTCACGGCCACGCCCGGGACCGAGGACGCGGAGAAGCTGCAGCTGCTGTCGGTCGTCGGCCCCGAGTTGCTATGAGTGTTCGGCGTGCACCTGCCGCCGCCACTGGCCGAACCGCAGCCGCTCGAAGGTGATGAGCCCGAGCACGAGCCCGGCCGCGACGAGCAGCAGCACGGCGGCGGGCACGTGCTCCAGCACCGGCGTCGCCGCGACCAGGAGCACGCCGAGGACCAGCCGCTGGACGTTCCAGCTGCCGAGGTTGCGCTTGCGCAGGGCGCTCAGCGCGATCAGGTAGAGCGCGAGGCCGCCGGTGAGCGTCCAGATGGGGACGCCGTGCAGGGCTTCGCCGGGAGAGTGGTGCTCGGTGTCGGCGATGTAGAGGAAGGCTTTCTTCAGGCCGAGGGCGACCAGCACGATCCCGGCGATCAGCGGCAGGTGCAGGAACGTGTAGGAGTCGGTGGCGAGCTTCGCCCGTTCGACACCGGTGGCCTGGGCCAGTCGGTGCTCGGACACGCGCGCGACGACGTCGAAGTAGGTCCACCACATCCCGGCGGCCAGCGCGAGACCGCACACGGCCGCCCCCGCGACCAGCCACGACATCGGCAGCGCGCCGATCCCGATGCCGATCGCGACGATCGATTCGCCGAGCGCGATGATCACGATGAGCCCGAACCGCTCGGCGAAGTGCGCGGGCGAGTTGAGCCGCCAGCCCTCCGGTCCGCTGAGGTAGACGTTGAGGTAGTCGATTCCCAAGGCGACGACCCACAACCCGAGCTGCCAGGGCCCGCTCAGGAACGCGGCCACGCCGAGCAGGACGACGCTCGGCAGCAGCCCGACGAACATCTTGAGCAGCACCTTCTGCAGGGCGGGATCGTGCTGCGCGGCCCCGAAGTAGGCAACGAGGTGCAGCAGCCGCACGAGCGCGTAGCAGCCGACGAACAGCGCGGGCGCGTACAGCCCGCCGGGGTGATCGACGAAGGCCTCGGGGATGGTCAGCGACACGAGGAACATGACGGCCATGGCCCCGAACATGGCCGGCCGCGCGACCCCGTGGTCGACGTGGATGGTGGTCCCGAGCCAGGCGTAGGAGCACCAGCACCACCACAGGACGGCGAGCATGGCCACCCCCTGCCCGACACCGACGAGGCTCAGGTGGTCGGCCATCAGCTGCGTGACTTGGGTGATGGCGTAGACGAAGACGAGGTCGAAGAAGAGCTCGATGGTCGAGACGCGGTGGTCCTCATCCGCGCTCACCAGGTGCAGGCGTGTCGTGGGCACGACGAATTATGGACGAAACAAGGTCAAGAAGGTCCGGTTTACGCGTAACGCTCTACGCGAACATGGCCGAGCGTGCATGGGTCTGGGACAATGAGCGAGGACGTGGGGAGGTGGGTCGTGCATTCCTATGCGGCCGCGCACCACAAGACGATCATGGCGGTGGACATCGCCGGCTACAACGACCCCAGGCGGACGACGGCGCACCGGCTGGTCGTCCACGAGGGGTTCTGGGACCTGATGCGCACGGCGTTCGCCGAGGCGGGCATCCCCTGGGACGTGCTGTTCCGGGAGAACACCGGCGACGGCGCGATGATCCACCTGCCGCCGGAAGTGGCGAAGGCGGATCTGGTGGCCCAGCTGCCCGACCGCATGCTGGCGGAGCTGCGCCGGTACAACGCGGTGCACGCGGAGGAGGCGAACGTCCGCCTCCGGGTGGCCCTGCACGCGGGCGAGGTCTACCAGGGCAGCCACGGAACAGTCAGCGACGCGAACAGTTTCGCGTTCCGCCTTTTGGACGAGCCGGCGGCGAAGAAGGCCCTGAAGGACTCGGGCGCGGCGATGGTCCTGATCGTGTCGAATTCGTTTTACGAGGACGTGGTCCGCGCGGACCCGGCCGCCGACGCCGCTTCCTACCGCCGGATTCCGGTGCAGGTCAAGGAAACGAAGACCGAAGCCTGGCTGCGCCTCTTGGGTGCACCCGGCCAGGAGTTCGCCGCTCCGGTCACGAAGCCGGCCGCCATGACGGCCGCGTCGTTCGGCGCTCTGGTGGAGGCACTGCTGGCTGTCGAATGCGTGCGGGACGCGGAAAGCCGCCGGCTCCTGTTGGGAATGTTCTCCCGCCGGGAGATCGCCGACGCGGTCCGGCACCAGTCCGAAGACCGGCTGCACGTGATCGAACTCGCGCGCACGTGCGAACGGTACGACGGCGGGCTGGCGGAGCTGCTCGCCGCCGTACGCCTGCTCGACCCCGGTTCCCCGGAGATCGAGCGGCTCGAAACGGTGATCACGAGCCGATCCACCCTTGGGGTTCGTTGACAGTTGTCCGCCTTTTGCCCCTTTTCGCAAAGCCACCGATAGGTAGACTCGCGATCTTCGGGGCACGGGGCGGCGGGGAGGTGGTACGCCGGTGTTGACCAGGCAAGGGCGCTCCCACATCGGCCTCATGACTCGTCGGGCACTCGTCGATGTGCTGGTGGTTGCCGGTTTCGCCGACGACAAATCGATCCGCACCCTGATGGTCGCGGAGTTGCGCAGGGCGCTCGACAATCCGTTCACGGTGCCGGACCAGCTGGACGCACGTACCCAGCTGATCGAAATCGTCAACGGTTGCTGCGTGCTCGAAGACGGGCTGCCGGTGCTGGCGGATGTCCTGGAGTTCCTCCGTCCGGGGACCAAAGAATGCGCGGAATTCCGCGCTTTGGTGGATTCCCTGCCATTGCGTGATGTGGTATCGGACACCGATCAAGAACGAATCCGGCGGCTGCTCGACGGATTCTCGCCACCGGGGTTGCGCACGGCCGTGCGCCGCGCTGCCCGGCACATCTCGCCGGTACCGCAGTACGCGGACGCCGCCGAGGCCTTCTTCGGCCTTGCCGACTTCAACGCCGCGCCAGGAGAGCTGCCTCCGGTGGTGGCGTTCGCCGAACTGCTCGCGGCCGAATGCGAGGAACGGCTGGCCGCACAACTGCACGAATGGGCCGACGGCCAGGCGCACCGGTTGTTGCTCGACGATGCGCTTCGCGAACTTCGCAATCATGTAGTACCACCGGCCTCCGGTCCGTTGCACCTGACCATCGTGATCAGTCCCGACCTCGTCGACGAGGACCGTTACGAGATCTCGCACTGGCGTCAGGACCACGCCGGTGAGTGGCCGCCGCCTAGGGGGGAATCGGTTACGGCGACCTCGGCGGCCCTTGAGGACGAAGTTGCGAGACTGATCTCGGCGGCGGAGGAGGCGTGGGCGGAAAGCGACGCGGAGGTCCTCCTGGAATTCGTGCTTCCCCGGGCATTGCTGGATCTTCCCGTGCACACGTGGAGCACCGAGCGTGACTTCGGTGTGCCGCAGCCGTTGTACCTGGCCTACCCGACCGTCATCCGTTCACTGGAACGGATGAGTTCGCGGCGCTCGCACCGCGTCTGGCGGCGGAGGTGGGCGTCCTGGAGCCGGGAACCATCCTGCGAACGAGTGTATTTCTGCGACCGCGGCGACACCGAAGATCGGCACCACCTCGACGCCATTCTCAGCGACGAGAAGTGGCTGATGACGGTGCTGACCGAAAGTCCGCCCCCCGAGCCGGAACCGGGCCGCGACGAGTTTTTCGCCGCATTGCGGGCCGGATTGCCGGTCATCGTCTGGCACCCCACGGCCTCTTCGGAAGTCGTACGCGAGGTGGTAATGTGGATGGCCGGTGACGGGGGGCTGGGAAATCTGCCCGCGCTGACCCGAAAGCATCGGCTGGACGCACTTCGGAATCGGTCGTCGTCCCCGGATGGCGATGTCATAGGGGATTTGGTGGTGCTGTGGGACGATCCGAACCGCATGCTCCCCCTGGGCGACGGCGGAACCGGGCCGGCCGGCGGAGGGGGCGCCGATGAGCGCGACCGAGCTTCCTGACCGCACGCCGGAGTGGTGGATCTACCGGGGCACCGGCGATCCGCTGCACGACATGCACCTCGCCGACCGGCTGCCCCCGCCGCCGCCGTGGCGCGACTTCCGGCGGGACGGAGAGCCGCTCGCGGTCGATGTGCCACAGGACGAGGCCGAGACCGGCCGGCGCCTGGGCTCCGAACGGCGTTACGGCTCGGTCCGGCCCAACCGCGCCGAAGTCGACATGGTCAACGCCGCGCTGTACCTGCGCCGCCCGCTCCTGGTGACGGGGAAACCCGGCAGCGGCAAGTCCAGCCTCGCCTACCGGATCTCCCGCGAACTGCGCCTGGGCCGCGTGCTCCGCTGGTCGATCACGTCGCAGACCACTTTGAGATCCGGCCTTTACGACTATGACGCCATCGGTCGTGTCCAGGCATCGGCCGCGCGTCACGCGGGTCCTGGCGGAACCGGTGCGGAAGAGCCGCCGATCGGCGACTTCGTCCGGCTGCGGGAACTCGGGACCGCGTTCCTCCCGCGACACCTACCCCGGGTCCTGCTGGTCGACGAGCTCGACAAGGCCGAGTCCGATCTGCCCCACGACCTGCTGTCGATCTTCGAGGACGGCGAGTTCCTCATCCCGGAGCTGGCCCGGGACGCCCGGCGCTCGCCGGTCGCCGAGGTGTTCACCGCGGATCCCGGTTACACGGCGCAGATCGAGAACGGCGTGGTCCGCTGCTCGGCGTTCCCCATCGTCGTCATCACGAGCAACGGAGAGCGCGACTTCCCGCCCGCCTTCCTGCGCAGGTGCCTGCGCCTGGAGATGAAGGACCCGGATCCGGCGCAGCTGGCCGCCATCGTCGCCGCCCACGCGCTCGACCCCGATCACCGCGCCGTGCTGATCGAGGACTTCGTCGCCCGGCGCGCGGCTCTCGGGGGACTGCCGGCGGACAAACTGCTCGACGCGATCTTCCTGGCCACCTCCGGCGCTTACGAACCCGATGACCCGGGCTGGCCGGGCCTGGTCGACGCCCTCTGGCAGCAGTTGAACCAGCAGGGAAACTGACGTGCCGGCGAACCCGGGCGGCTCGGAGCCGCACGACCTGACGGCGACCGAGGTCGCCGACGGGCTGTGGCTGGTGGCCGCTATGTCGGCGGGCACCGAGCTGCCCCCGCCCGCGGAACCGAGCGGCACACCGCCCCGGGTTCGACCGCCCCGCACCGAACCGCCCGAAACCACGCCCGTGAGCCCACCGCCGAGGGCCGAACCCGGTCGGCCGGCCCCTCCCCAGCCGGGTCCGCTGCCCGTGTCGCCGGCTCGACCGGCGGTCGCGAACGGTCGTGCCGGCGCCGGCGGCTCGCTCGGCCGGGAATCCGGCGGCGAGGAACCGGGGGCGTCCGGCGCTGCCTTCCCGCTGGCCGACGTCAACCGGCTGGTGCGCGCCTTCCGCGCGTTGAAGCGCAAAGTTCCCTCGGACCGTTCGGAGGACATCGAGCTCGACGAGGAGCGGACTGCCGAGGTCAGCGCGGAAGCCGGCATCTGGCTGCCGGTCACCAAGCGCCGGCGCGTGCCGTGGTTGCACCTGACTCTCGTGGTCGAGCAGGCGCCGTCCATGGCGTTGTGGGCACCGACCGTCGAGGCGTTCATCGCACTGTGCCAGCGCCGGATCGGTGCCTTCCGGTCGGTCCAGGTGCGGCTGCTGGAGACGGGCAAGGCCGGACTCGCCGAGGGGGGAGTGGTCCTGGGACCGGTGCTCCACGGCGGAACGCCGGAAAGCCCGGCCCGGGGGACCGGCGAGCCGGTGGATTCGTCCGGCCGCCGGTTGATGCTCGTACTGACCGACGGGATCAGCGACGCCTGGCGCCGGGACCTGGTCCAGCCGGTACTGGCACGTTGGGGACACAAGGTGCCGGTGGCGATCGTGCACCTGCTGCCGCGGCGGCTCTGGGTCCGGGGCGGTGTCGACGCCTACGACGCCGAAATCACGGCAAAGGGCCCGGTGCAGCCCAACGATTCTTACCGGGTTCGGCTGACCGACCTGCTGCTCGACGATGTGGAACACGCCGGCCTCACCGGCGATTCGATCGCGGTGCCGGTGCTCGAACTCGGGGAACGCTGGTTCCGCCGATGGACCGAGATCGTCACGGGGCACGCCGGTGAACGGCGGAAATGCCCGGTCTTGCTCGTCCGGGACCGGCCGACGGGAACCGTTCGCGATCCGGGCCGGATCCCGGAGCCGCGGGAAAAGGAGGTGACTGCGCAGGAACGGGTGAGAGATTTTCGCAGTCAGGCATCGCCATCGGCATTCCGGCTGGCCACGCTCCTCGCGGCCGTTCCGGTGGATATCGACGTCGCGGCCGCCGTGCAAGCCGAACTGCTGCCGGAGTCGGGGCCGGATCACCTCATCGAGGTGTTCACGAGCGGGTTGCTGGAACACGACGGCACCCGGCAACCGTGGGACCGGACGACGCCGTGGGAATTCGCCGGTCAGACCAGGCGGGTGCTGCTGAGCGGAGCACGTCGTTCGGACACGGCGCACGCGGTTCGTGCGGCATCGCGGCGCGTCGGTGAGCACAAGCCCGCATTGGCCCGGCTGCAGGCGGCACTCGTCGACCCGGACACGACGCCCGACCCCCGGCCCGAGACGGCGACGAGCGAGGAGATAGCACTCGAACGCGATGTGATGACGGCTCTCTCCGGACCGTACCTCTCGAGAGCGGACCGATTGGGTAGATTACCCGCGTTTCCCAGTCGGATTCGCGGGAAAGCCGCTACCGTACTGCCGGTGACCACTGTGCCTCGCGATCTGGAGCAATCGGATCTTCCCGGCAGACCCGCAGTCGATACGCAAGAGACCCGTGGCGCGGGGCAACGCGTCTCCGATGACATCGGAAAACCTTCCGCCGTCGAAACTGCGAGCGTGGTCGCGAGTGTCGGCGCATCGACTTCTCGTCAAGTACGGCGTTCGGGCGAAGAGGTACCGCCGATCTGGGGGTCCATCCCCCCACCGAATCCCAATTTCACCGGTCGGGGCGAACTGCTCGCCCAGTTGAGTGAGCGGCTGGGCGCGGGCACCACTGCGGTCCTGCCCGCCACCCTCCACGGGATGGGGGGCATCGGGAAAACGCAGATGGCGACCGAATACATCTACCGCCACCTGCAGGACTACGACATCGTCTGGTGGATCCAGGCGACCCGGCCGACGCAGATCAACGCGTCGCTGACCGAACTCGCCCAGCACCTGCGCCTCCCCGGTGCGGGCGAAGCCATCACGGCTGTGCCCGCGGTCAAGGAGGCCCTGCGCCTCGGCCGGCCGTACCGGCGGTGGTTGCTCGTCTTCGACTCCGCCGAGGATCCGGAGATGGTTCGCCCGTTCTTCCCGGTCGGCGGCCCGGGCGACATTCTGGTGACGTCCCGGAACCCGAACTGGGCGGGGGTGGCGCGGCCGCTCGAAGTGGCCGTGTTCGAGCGCAGCGAAAGCAAAATGCTGCTGAGCAGGCGCGGACCCCAGCTGGACGACACCGACGCCGATCGCATCTCCGAGAAGCTGGGCGACCTCCCTCTGGCGATCGAGCAGGCCGCGGCCTGGCTCGCCGAAACCGGTATGACCGCCAAGGAATACCTGCGGTTGTTCGACGAAAAGGTCGCCGAGATCCTCGACACGTCGAACCCGCAGGACTACGAAACGTCGGTTGCCGCCGCTTGGAACGTCTCGTTCGACCAGCTGAGCAAGAGCAGCCCCGCCGCCCACCAGCTGTTGCAGGTCTGCGCGTTCTTCGCACCCGAACCGGTGTCGCGGAGCTTGTTCGCCGGTGTCCGCGGTATGACGGTGTCGCCCGAACTCGACGCCGCACTGCGCGACCCGATCAAACTCGGCCGCGCCGTCCGCGACATCAACCGGTTCGGCCTCGCCAAGATCGACCACCGCACCGACACCATCCTGCTGCACCGCCTGGTGCAGCTGGTCCTGCGCAACCGCATGTCGGAGACGCAACGCCGCGACATGCGCCACGGTGCGCACAAGTTGTTGGCCAACCTCGACCCGAACGACCCGGCGTCGCCGCGTCAGTGGATGCGTTACCAAGAGGTACTGCCGCACATCTACGACGCCGAGCTGATCGAATGCACGGACCAGTGGGTGCGGCAGCTGGTGATCAACCTGATGAAGTTCCTCTACCACTGGGGCGACCACGACGGCGCGGTCACGCTCGCGGAGCGCGCGGTGCACGAGTGGGAACGTGACCGGCTCGAACGGCAGACCCGCGGTGAGGCACCCATCGAAGACCCGCCGCTGCAGGAACTGGAAGCATCCGAGCGGCTGGCGTTCTTCCAGTGGACGGTCGGCCGCTACATCGACGCCGCGGAGACCAGCCGGCGCACCTACGACCGGTACAAGGAACTCATCGGGCCCAACGAGGAAGAAACACTCAAGGCCCAGCTCACCTACGCGGTCATCCTCAAGGCTCGTGGGCAGTTCATGGAAGCGGCCGAGCGCAACGAGGAGATCTACGTCAAGGCGCGGGGTCTCTTCGGCAAGGACGACCCGAGCACGTTGAGCGCGGCTCACGACTACGTGGTGGCACTCCTGCTCATCGGCGATTTCCGGCGAGCGAACGAACTCGCGTCCGAGACCTACCGCCGTCGTGTGGAGGTCTTCGGTTACGACAACGCACTGACCGTGTCGACGCAGGTCCTCATGGTGATCGCCCGGCGCGAGCTGGGTGACTACCCGTGGGCGAGGATCGAGCAGCAGCAGATCGCCGACCGGGTCGAACAGACCTACGGCGTGGACAGCATCAGCACCTTGCGGCGCAAGTACCACCTCGCGGTGGCGTGCCGGAAGGACGGTGACCACAACGAGGCGCGCGTGATCTCCGAGGACGCGCTCCGCAGGTTCCGCATCCGCTACGGCGACAAGCACCCGAACGCCCTCGCCTGTGCCCTCGGCCACTCGATCGATCTCCGGCACGCCCACGAATTCGCGGAAGCTCGCCGGCTGGGCGAGGAGGTCTTCGAGCTCTATCGCGAAAGTCTCGGCGAAAACCACCCGCACACGTTGGCGGCGGCGCTCGACCTGGGCGTCACCTTGCGGTTGTCCGGTGACCCGTCGGGGGCCCGGGCCTTGGACGAGCGTTCGCTGGAGCAGTTCCGGGTTCTGCTCGGGGAGGACAACCCGCACACGATCGTGTGCGCGATCGACGTGGCCAGCGATCTGGCCGCGCTCGACCGGGTCGAGGAGGCCGCGGAGCGGGACGCGGAGCTGCTGGAACGTGCCCGCCGCGTGCTCGGCTTCGACCACCCGACCACGTTGGCCGTGCAGCTCAACCTGTCCTTGGACCTGCGGGCGCTCGGGCAGGCCGAGGAAGCGGACGACCTGTACACCGATGTGATGGACCGCTACCGGCACGTCCTCGGCGAGACCCACCCGGCCACGGTGGCAGCGTCGCGGGGGATCCGCGCGGACTGCGACATCGACCCGACACCGCTGTAGGGCCGCGGCCGCTGCTCAGTGCGTGAACCGGCCGAGCCAGCCGGCCACGGCCTCGACCGACGGGGCGGCGCTCGTGTCCGCACGCAGCAGCCGATGCACCGCCCGGACCAGCTCGGGGCGGTGCAGCAACGCGCGCGCTGCAGGTCCGGTGCCACGGACGGCCAGGGCGAGTCCCAAGCCGACTATCGTGGCCGGGTTGTCGGAGTTGGCCTTCAACGAAGTCCGGTAGCCGGCTACGGCAGCTTCGATCCGGCCGGTCACCAGTGCGAGGTCGGCGTCGGTCACGCCGGGGACGCTCGTGCCGTGCTCACCCACTGCGGTACTGCCACGGCCGAACCGCAGCCGCAGCAGGTCGGTCCGGGCATCGGTCCAGCCACCGTCCGGTACCGGCGTCGGAGTGCGCGACTCGGGTGGCGCACCGACCTTGGGCCACGTTTCCCCGCGGCGCCAGCTGTCCGCGAGGGCGGAGACGATGCGCGGATCAGGGCGCAGGTGGCGCAGCCGCCAGGTCGCGTAGTGGTCGACGGCTGCCCTCGTTGCCCAGGCAGCAGGTTCGGCCGCGACGGGTTCTTCCTGCCACGGAGCCAGTTCCTCCGCAACTCCGTCGAGGAACCTCCGTCCGGTCCGGGTCAGGCTTTGGTCGTCGTGCACCTGCTGCAAGGTGCGCCAGGCCGCGGTGCGCCACAGCGCGAACTCGAAGGACGCCAGAGCATTACCAGGTTCCGCCGTGGCCAGAGCTCGCCAGAAAGCGGTGACGCCGAAGAAGGCGTAGATCCCGTGCAGCACCCCGCCGATGGGGCGAGGGTCGTCGCGCCAAGGCGCGTACAGCCGCTCCCGTGGATCGTCGACGTGCAGGGCGGCCAGGTGCTGGATACCGCCGAGCCGGATGTGGTGGAATTCGTGCACCAGCGCGGCGGCCAGTTGCTCGGGATCATCGCTGTAAGCCACGATCGCGCTGCCGAAGGCTTCGCCCGTCGAAGCACTGGGCAGCCGGAAGGCGACCGCCGGCGCGGGTACCAGGGACTCGAGTCCGCTGGGCACGGCTTCGGCCACACCGGGAAGGTGCGTGCTCAGCAACCGCCACGCGTCCGCCGTGACCGTCCGCCAGGCTTCGACCTCCGTGGGGGTGAGCCGCCTCGGCGGGAGTGGCTCGTAGAGCCCGCGGTAGGGGTCGAGGTCGTCGAGCCGGAGCGAGAGCCGCTGGTCGCCGTGCCACGCGGCGATCCGGCGGACCGGTTGCCAGTACGGGGTTTCGATGCTCAGGTCGGCCGGCAACCGGATCTCGGTGTTCCGGTGCCGGACCAAGATGGTGCCGTTCCGGCCGGACAACCGGGCCACTCCGAACGTTTCGCCCCCGCGAAGCCGGACTGATCCCAGCGTCGGCAACGCCACATTGCCCTGCCACATCGGGAGTTCGACGTCGAACGGGGCTCCGGCGAGCACCGCCGCGGCGGCGGCCAGGCAGTGCACGTGGCCCAGGTGCACCCAGAACGGGCAGACACCCGTCACGTCCTGGTGGCACAACCGGGTCGTGTACCCGGCCCAGCTGCCGGTGTAGGGGTGGTCGAGAATGGTTTCGACCGCTGCGGGATCGCTTTCCTGAACGCGGGCCAGCAGTTCCCAAGCCGATTCGGGAGACGGCAACGGCCCCGCCAGGTTAGGCGATTTGGCCGCGACGTCGACGATTCCCCGCAGCAGGAGCAATCGTCTGCTCCGCTCGGCGGCGCGCAGCCGCCGCACCGGTCCGGCACCCCCGCCTCCACGGGCGAGCGCGTCGAAATCGCGCCAGGAGAGGCGGTGGGGGACCAGTTCACCGGTGGCCACGATCAGTCGACGCGTCGCGCGCTGCCGCCACCGCTGCCACTTGCCGTCACGGGGATGTAGGACACCCGATCGGCCGCGTGCTCCAGTGCGTTGCGCAATTCGCGGCCGTCCAGGGTGCGCAGCAAGGACAGCGGTACCCCGCCGAGATCGAGGAGCTCCGAGTCGATTCCCGCTTCACCGTCTGGGTTCGGTGTCTGCATCACGCATCCCTTCTCGCAGGGAGAACGGACCCCGTCGGCCCGCCTCCATTGTCCCGTATCCCCGGTCGTTGCGACAGGGACGGATGTCGGGTGCCGAGGTGCACGTGCAGTTGCGTGAGCTATTTCCCGCGAGCGCCGTTGTCTGCTTTCACGGTGTCCGTGTCCATCTTTTGACGCTATTGCATCGGCGTTCTACCGGTAAAATCACCGTTCCCGGGCTCCCGGGCGGGAGGTGGTTCGTCAAGTGTCGGCCGGAGAACGAACTTACGGACCGAGCCGTGAGCTGCAGACCTCGTCGACGGTTCGCATCGCGGTCCGGGAGGCGATCGTCAATCTCCTCGCCAAAGCGGGGCTGGCCGCCGATCGGCCGACCCGGTCACTGTTGGTGGATCTGATCCACGACAACCTCGGTTTCTCGCTGACCCTGTCCGAACACGCGAGCGGACGGGACCAGCTGATCGACGTCGTCAACGCCTGCGCCAGATCCGAAGGCGGGATGCACGCGCTCGACAGGGCCGTCCGCATGCTGCGGCCGGGCTCTCCGGAGGCAGAGCTGCTGCACCGCCTCGTGCACGAACCGCGGATGCACGACCTGCTGCCCGATTCCGAATTGCTCTGGCTGCGTTCGGCGCTGACGGGGGTCGTCCCGCCGAGGCTGAGTGCTCTCCTCCGCCGGTCGGCGAATCCCGCGGCATGCCCGGCCGGTGAACCGGGGGACGCTTGGGACGCTTTCTGTCTGCTGACTGAGCTGAACACCCCGGCACACGGACTTCCGCCGGCGCTGATCTTCATCGAACTTGTCGCCGCGGAGTGCCCGCGGCCACTCGGTGAACAGCTACGGGAATGGAACACCTGGCAGGCCCGGCGAGTCCAGGGTGAGGCTCGGCTGCACGAGCTGCGTGCCGAGCACAAGCCCGGCGCCGGCGATGGACTGCGGCTGCACCTGGTGATCATGGTGGAAGTGGACGGCATCGACCCCGACTTGCACGTCGTTTCCCATTGGCGTCAGGAAGATCCACGGGAATGGCCGCCGGCCCGCGGTGGGATGGCCACCGTCCAGGGTACGGATCTCGAGCACCACGTCGACCGGCTGGTCGTCGACGCCGAACGTGCTTGGGCAGAATACCGCGAAGAAGTCGCGCTCGAATTCATCCTGCCGCGGGCGCTGGTCAACCTGCCGGTGCACCGGTGGTGCAAAGAACACGAAACCGGGGATCCCCGGCCGCTTTCCCTCGATTACCCGATCGTCATCCGCTCGTTGGAACGGATGTTCTCCCGGCAGTGGCATCGCGCCTGGCGGATTCGCTGGGAAGCGATGTTAGGCAACCCGTCGGCTGAACAGGTGTATTACTGCCGGCCAGATGACACCGCGAAGCGGCATCGGCTCGACGCCACGCTCAGTGACGGCCGATGGCTGGTCATGGTGCTCGCCGAACCGCCACCCGTGCGGCCGCGGCCGGGGGAAGACGAGCTGGCCACCGGACTGCGAACGGGGATCCCGGCCCTGCTCTGGCATCCGCACGCACCGGCCGAGGTGGTGCGGGAACTCGTCGCCTGGCTCGTCGACGGTGGTGGACTCGGCGATCTTCCCGCGCGAACCAGGGATTCCCGGCGGGCGTCGTTTCGCGAGGTGACGATTCCCGTCGACTTGCGGGCGGCCGGCGATCTGGTGATCTTGTGGGACGACCCGAGCAGGCTGATCTTTCTGGACGATGGCCCTTACCTGTCGGATGTGACTCGGGAGAATGCGGATGAACGGGGAAAAGCGTCCTGAACAGCCGGACTGGTGGATCTACTGCGGTACCGGCCGGCCGGTCGACGGCGCCACGCTCGCCGATCTGCTCCCGCCCGCGCCGCCCTGGCGCGCATTCGACGGCGGACCGCTGCCGGACGAGGACGTCGTGCCGCCGGACGAGGGCGAAGCAGCTCGGCGGCTGGGGTCGGAGCACCGGCTGATCACCAGGCACGTCGACTCCCACGAGATCGACATGGTCAATGCCGCGCTGTACCTGCGGCGACCGTTGCTGGTGACGGGCAGGCCAGGCAGCGGCAAGTCGAGCCTCGCGTACCGGGTCGCCCGGGAACTCGGGCTGGGCCGCGTACTCCGGTGGCCGATCACGTCGCACACGACGCTGAAAGCCGGGCTGTACACCTATGACGCGATCGGCCGGGCCCAAACGGCAGGCACTCGTTCGGCCATGCGGGACGGCGACCAGGAACCGCCGATCGGCGAATACCTCCGGCTCGGCGAACTCGGCACGGTCTTCCTGCCCCGCCGGCTGCCTCGCGTGCTGCTCATCGACGAACTCGACAAGAGCGAGGCCGATTTGCCGAACGATCTGCTCAGCCTGTTCGAGGACGGCGAGTTCGCGATCCCGGAACTGGTGCGGATGCGCAGCCGGACCCGAGAGGTCGAGGTTTTCACGGCCGACCCCGACCTGACGGCGACGGTCGTGGATGGCCGGGTCCGGTGCGCGGCCTTCCCGTTCGTCGTGATCACCAGCAACGGCGACCGCGATTTCCCGCCGGCCTTCCTGCGCCGATGCCTGCGGCTCGAACTCCAGGATCCGGATATCGAGCAGCTGGCGGCCATGGTGGCGGCCCACGCACTCGACCCCGGCGATACCCACCGGTCCCGCCTCATCGAGGAGTTCGTCAGCCGCAGCGAAGCGTTCGGCGGCTTGCCGGTCGACAAGCTCCTCGAGGCGGTCTACCTGGCGACTTCGGGGGCGTACCACGACGAGGGCGATTCTTGGCCGCGGCTGGTGGACGCGCTCTGGCGGCAGTTGAACTCTGTGGTGCCGTGAAATGGCCGAGGAGCCGCGCGAGATCCGCGTCGGGAACGAGCCGCTGTCGTGGAGCGAGGTCGCCGACGCGGTCTGGCTGGCTGCGGCGCTCCGCCGGTCGTCGGGACAGCCGGACAGTGACCCGCAGCCGCCCCTCCCGCCTACTCCGGAGCCGGCACCCGAGGCGCCGCCACCATCGGCCCGCGAACCGGAGCCGGGGAAGGCCCCACGGCCGGTCGGGGCGCCCGAACTGATGGCCAGGCAGCAACGGCATCGCAATGTCGGAGGGTCCGCCCGGGACGTCCACGTCGGCAGTCGTCCGGGGGCGCTGCCGAACGGCCGGGCCCCGAAGCCGGGGACCATGCCGGGTGGCCCGGACATCCTGCGGTCCCTGCGACCGTTGAAGCAGCTGCGCCCTTCCACTCGGGACGACGACCTCCAGCTGGACGAGGAGTCGACCGCTGAGCAAGCCGCACAGGACGGCCTTTGGCTGCCCGTGGTGAAGCCCGCTCCGACGACTCGTGTCCTCGATCTGACGGTGGTGGTCGACGCGGGAGCGTCGATGACGCTGTGGCAGTCCGAAGTCTCGGCGTTTCTGAGACTGGTTCAGCAGCTCGGAGCGTTCCGGACGGTCCGGATCCGGTACCTCGAAACGCAGGCCCGTGCGACCGACGGATCTCTCTCGCCGGTCCTGCGCGGCGGCACACCGGACGCGCCGCAGCACAGCGCGGCCGAACTCCTCGGCTGGTACGGGGACCGGCTTATGTTGGTTGTCACCGACGGTGTCGGCGAGGCGTGGCGGCGCGACCTCGTGTCGCCACTGCTCGCACAGTGGAGCCGTGGCATGCCGGTCGCGCTGGTGCACCTGTTGCCCCAGTACATGTGGAAGAAGGGCGGGTTGCCGTTGCACCGGGCCCTGCTTGCCTCGCCCGGTCCGTTCCGGCCGAACCGCCGTTACGGGTTCGAGCTGCCGGACGCCTGGATGACCATGGCGGATCCGGAAAAGACCGCGGCCGGTGCAATACCGGTACCCGTTCTCGAACTGGAGGGCCGGTGGTTCAGCTGGTGGGTGCGCTTCGTTTCGCGCACGGTCACCGACGCGGTACCGGGTACGGTCATGCTCGCCCGCGACCAGCCACTGCCTGAGCCGGCGGACGACGACGAGCCCGTGGCGCCGCTGTCGGCCGAGGAGCGGGTCCGGCGGTTCGTGGGTGCCGCCACACCGCCGGCGCTCCGGCTTGCGACTTTGCTGGCCGCGGTTCCGGTCAGTCTGCCGATCGCACGATTCGTCCGCGCGGAGCTCGTGCCAGAGGCGGGGACGGCCCATCTCGCCGAGGTGTTCACGAGTGGTCTCCTTGCCCCGCCCGAGACGAGCACAAGTGAAGACGACGCCGTTTTCGAGTTACCGATCCCGATACGCGAGGCGCTGCTCGCGGCCGGACGGCGAGCCGAGACCGTGCGGGTGGTCGCCGCGACCGGGCAGCGGTTCGGCGAGCGGCACCCCGTGTTGCTGAAGATCGCCGACGCACTCGCCGATCCGGACCGCGCCGCGCTGCCAGACGACACGGCAGACATCTCGCTCGAACGAGTTGTCATGCGCGCGCTCTCGGGCCCGTATGCCTGGCGAGCCGAGCGCTTGCAGGCTCGGGAGCACGAGCTCGCGGCCGCGGAGGATGACCGGGAGGTCGTCACGGAGGACGGCGAGGCTCCGCCCACCGCCGCCGAGTCGGGCCTCGCGGCGGAGCGGGGGGTAACGGACGTCCGGGAAGAAGCGGCCACCTCTCTGCGCCGGGTGCGGCGGATCACCACCGACGCCCCGGTCGTCTGGGGCGCGGTTCCCGCCCGCAATCCGGAGTTCATCGGCCGCCGCGAACTGCTCGACCACCTGACGGCAAGCCTGAGGCCGGCAGGCTGCGCGATCTTGCACGGACCCGGAGGTCTCGGCAAAACCCAGATCGCGGTCGAATACATCTACCGGCAGCTGCGCGACCATGACCTCGTCTGGTGGGTCAGCGCGCTTCACGAGTCGCAGATCCGCGCCTCCCTGAGCGAGCTCGCCCGGCAGCTCCGGTTGCCGGGCGCCGAAGAGGCCCTTACCGCGGTGCCCGCCGTCCTGGCCGCCTTGCGCGCCGGCAAGCCCTACCGCCGCTGGCTGCTCGTCTTCGACGCGGCCGACCATCCGGCGTCCCTCCTGCCGTTCTTGCCGACCGACGGACCGGGCCGGACATTGGTCACTACACGGGACGGCGCTCCGGCCGGCTTTCCGGGGGAATCCATTCCGATAGGCCGGTTCACCCGCGCGGAGAGCATCGAGTTGCTGCGCCACCGGGACCCCGCCGTTGCGGAAGGGGAGGCTGATGCGCTCGCGCAAAAGCTGGGTGATCTGCCGATCGCGCTGGTGCAGGCCGCGGCGTGGCGTGCCGAAAGCGGAATCCCGGTCACCGAGTACATCAGGCTGCTGGACGAAAAAGTAGCCGAGATCCTGTCGACGTCGCCGCGGACGTCGGACGACGAGATCGCCGCGGCAGCCGCCTGGGACGTCTCGTTCGACGGCCTTGCCGTCCGCAATCCGGCCGCGCATCAGCTGCTCCAGGTTTGTGCGTTCTTCGCGACCGAACCGATCTCCCGCAGCCTGTTCGCCGGAGTACGGGGTGTTTCGATCGCTCCCGAGCTGGACACCGCGATGCGGGATCCCGACCTGCTGGACCGGGCGCTCCGGGACATCAACCGATGCCGGCTGGCCAATCTGGATCACCGCAGTGGCGGCTTGCTCCTGCACCGGCTCGCGCAACTGGCGTTGCGGCGGGGGATGTCGGCCAAGACGCGTGCCGAAATGCGCCACGGTGCCGCCCTCCTGCTGGCCAACCTTGATCCGAACGACCCCGAGACAGCGCCGCTGTGGCCGCGCTACCAGTTGGTGCTGCCGCACCTGCGGCCCGCAGGCCTGATCGACTGCGACGACCCGTGGGTGCGGCGATTGCTGCTCAACGTGATGAAGTTCCTGTACTTCTCCGGTGATCACGCCGGGGCGCTGGCGCTGGCCGAAGAAGCCGCGACAACCTGGACGAACCGGTATGGCGAGGAAGACGCTCAGACCTTGGCCGCTTCCGAGGAGCTCGGGCGCATGCTCTGGGTGCTCGGCCGGTACGAGGCATCGGCACAGGTCAGCGGGCGGACGTTGCGGCTCTACCGCCGAACCGCAGGGCCGGATTCGGAACAGGCCCTGCGCGCGGAGATGCTGGTGGCCGTCGGGCTCAAGGCCAACGGCGACTTCTCGACGGCACGGGATCTGAACCGGAGGACATACGAGAGGGCCCGCTCCCTGTTCGGCGACGACGACCCGTCGACCCTGCGCGCGGCACACGATTTGGTCGTGTCGCTGCTGCTGGTGGGGGAGTACGAACAGGCGCGCTGGCTCAGTGAAGACACTTATGAACGCCGGTCGGAAGTCCTTGGGTACGACAACTGGGAAACCATCCTCACGCTCAACATCATGATCATCTGCCGACGCGAACTCGGTGACTACTCCTGGGCGCGCATCGAGCAACAAAAGGTCGTGGAACGGGTGCGCGGTCTCTTCGGCTCGGATACCGACGGCGTCGTCCGGCGCGACTACCACCTCGCCGTCGCGCAGCGGAAGGACGGGCACCACGGGGCTGCGCTGAACCTGTCCGGCAGCGCGTTGGAACGCTTCCGGTACAAGTACGGACCGGACCACCCGAACGCGCTGGCCTGCGCTCTGGCCCATTCGCTGGACCTGCGTAACGCGGGTGAGCTGGCGGCCTCACTCGAGCTCGGCGAACAAGTCCTTTCGCTGTACCGGGCAAACATGGGTGATCGGCACCCACACACCCTGCTGGCGGACGCGGACGTCGGGGTGACCCTGCGACTGCTCGGGGATCCGGCGGCCGCATCGAGCCGAAACGAACGGGTGCTGACGGAGCTGCGGGACCGGCTGGGCCCCTCCCATCCGCACGTCCTGGCGTGCTCGATCAACACCGCGAACGACTGGTACGCACTCGGAGACGTGCAGCGTTCCCTGCGGATGAACACCGAAACCCTCGCACGGCTGCGGCAGGCGTTGCCCGACAGCCATCCCGTGACGCTCGCGGCCCGGCTCAACCGAGCCTTGGACCTCGAACGGCTCGGTCGCATCAGAGAAGCGGTCAGCCAGCACCAGGAGGTGATCGGCACGATCGGCCGGGTGCTCCGGCCGGGTCACCCCGCGATCGATGCCGCGGAAAACGCGGTGCGCGCGGAGTGCGATATCGATCCGATGCCCCTGTGACTCGGTCAGGAAAACCTTGCGCCCGTCCAAGCAGCCAGTTCTTCGACGCCGGGGGAACCGCTTGCGGTGCGCAGCTTCCGGTGCACCGCGCGGACGAGCTGGGGTGCGGAGAGAAGAGCCCGCTTGGCCGGGCCGTCCGGGAGCGACAGACCCAGGCCGATCAACGCCGAGGCGTGGTCCGGGTCCGCCGCGAGTTCCGCGGCGTAGGCAGCCCGGGCTTCGGCGACCCGGCCGTCGACCAGCAGGCGGTCGGCCTCCAGCACGTCCGGTACGAGTGACCACAACTGCGCCAGCCGGGTTTCTCCGTTCTCACCCAGCCGAACCCGGACCAGGTCGGCGCGGGCATTCGGCCAGTCGCCGTCCGATACGGTGTCCAGCCGGCCTCCTGCTGCGACTGACGGGCAGGGGAGTCCGTCCTGCCACGCCTGCACGAGTTCGGCCACCGTCCCGGGTTCGGGGCGGAGGTGGCGAAGCCGCCAGCCGGCGTCGTGATCAACGGCCAGGGTGTCCGCCCACTGCTTCGCTTCACCCGTCGTCGGTTCGGCCTGCCAAGGACCGAGCACGGCTGCCAGCTCATCCAGGAAGCGCCGTCCCGCGTCGGTCAGGGCCGAGTCTTCGCGAATCGCTTCGAGCGTGTGCCAGCTTTGGATGCGCCAGTGGGCGAATTCGAACGCGGCCAGCAGATCGTCCGGGCAGGCCTTGGAGCGTGCTCGCCAGAATGCCGAGACGCCGAAAAATGCATAGATTCCGTGCACCAGACCGCCGAGCGGCCGGGGATCTTCCCGCCACGGCGCGTAAAGCCGCTCAGTGCGATCGTCGTCGTGTAGCCGGGCGAGCTGGAGAAGAGCACCCAGTCGAACGTGCTGGAACTCGTGCACTAGCGCAGCGGCGAGGGCCGCCGGTTCGTCCGGGGCCGCGATGACCGCGCTGCCGAATGCTTCGCCCGTCGATGCGCTCGGGAGCCGGAACGGGACCGCCGGCTCCGGCACGATCGACATCAGGCCCGTGGGCAGGACTTCGGCGTACTCGGGCAGGTGTTCGACGATCAGGTTCCAGGCTTCACCGAGCAGGTTTCGCCAATCCGCCGACTCGCTTTCCGCGAGCCGGGCAGGCGGGATGGGGTGGTACAAACCGCGATGCGGGTCCAGATCGTCGAGCCGCAGTTCGAGGACGCGGTCGCAAGCGTCGAACCGGAACGTCCGGAGGGGACTCCAAGCCGGCTGCCCGGGGGCGACACGCGAGTGTTCGCCGACGATCGTGAAAGCTCCCGCTTCCCCGTGCACCTCGGCGGTGGTGAAGCGGTGGCCTGTCGCGAGCCGAGCCGCTCCCAGCGTCGGCAGCACGACAGTTCCGTCCCAGACCGGCACCCGGATGGTGAAGTCGAGGCTCGCGTGGATCGCCGCCGCCGCGGCGAGCGTGTGCAGATAGCCGTAGTGCACCCAAAGCGGGCATTCCCCGATCAGATCCTGCTCGATCAGGCGGGTGGTGTACCCCGCCCAGCTCCCGGTGTAGGGGTGGGCGAGGACCCGCTCCAATGCGCCCGAATCGGCTCGCTGCGCCCGGACCAGCAGATCCCAGGCGGCTTCGGAACCGATCAGTGGTCCGGTCAGCCGCGGATCGGCAGCCGCGCGCTCCACGAGGCCGCACAACAAGAGCAGGCGACGGCTCCGGTCCGCGGTGCGCAGGACATCAACGGCGGCGATCCCACCGCGGCCGGCGGCCAGCAGGTCGAAGGTGTCCCAGGCGATCGAATGCACGTCCGGTTGGGACGAGACGTCGTCCATCGTGCGCACGGAAAACCTTTCGGAGCAGGTCAGTCGACGCGTTTGGCGCCAGCGCCGCTGCCGCTCGCAGTCACCGGGATGTGTGCGGTGCGGCCCACGGCGTGACGGATCGACCGGTGAAGCACGACGGGGTCGAGTTGCCGCACTTCGGACAGGGAGATCGTGCTCAGGTCGAGGAGTTCGGATTTGATCCCCGGTTGTCCATTGCCATCCGGAGATCGCATGCCGATATTTCCTCTTCCGCAACTTAGAAACGACTAGCAAGTCGAACACAATTTAGCAGCCCACGTGTAGCGCCATTCGGGTGACCCTGGTCAAGTGTTTGCGCTGCTTAAGGAGGTTTTTGCCGGGAGAGGTCTGATCAAACACGTGATCGAAGCGACAAGTTGGGCGGATTAGACACGCAGTGTTATGGGATGGTTGCCCTTGGGTACGACTGGGAGGTGAAGCAATTTCAAGCGAGGTGATTGTCGATTTGTCGCGAAAAGATCGAGCGCTCGGTGGCTAGTCGGCAACGCCGAGGACGGTCCGGAGCAACGTCGTCAGCTCCGCTTCGAAGTTCGGCCTCGACGCAACCCGGCGCGTCCGGGCCAGGTCGTTCGCGATCGTCAGTGCCGCGTGCACCGTGATCTTCGCTTCCTTCACCGGCAACGACGGCCGCACTGCTGACAGCAGCGTCACCCACTGGGCCACGTAGTCCCGCTGGACCCGCAGCAGGTCCGCCTTGTCGCGGTCCGGCATCGTCACGCGGTCCGCCGAGAACGACACCAGCAGTTCCGGTGTGCGCAAGATCGTGTGCACGTACGACTCCGCCAAGCGGCGCAACGCCGAGCCTTCGTCGGACGTCCGCAGCGCCCGCTCGGCGGCCAAGGCCAGGCGATCCGCCGCCCGGTGGCCGATTGCCACCATCAATGCCGCCTTGCTCGGGAAGTGGCGGTAGATGCTCGGTCCGGCTATGCCCGCCGCCGCTCCGATGTCCTCCATGCTCACGTCGTGGTAGCCGCGCTGGGCGAACAACGTCGTTGCCTCCGCCAGGACCTGCTCGCGGCGGGACGGGGTGCCCAGGCTCAACCCCGGCGAAGGCGGCGGGGTGGACGATGCCGGGAGTGTGGTGTTCAGCACACCGAGGGCCAGTTCGACCAGCAACTGAGCGAAGCGGCGGCGGGCCACCGACGTGTGGTGGACCGACACGCTCCCGAACACCGACAGCGCCGCCCAGCAGAGCAGCTCCGCGTCTTCGGACGGCAGCTCCGGGCGCCTGGCCAGCAGCGCCTTCGACCACGCCGTCAGGGCCAGCGCCGACCGGCGGGCGATCTCGCGTTGGTCCTCCTTCGGGAGATGGCGGCCTTCCCAGCGCCACAACGCCGCTATTTCGCGACGCTCGACCGCCTGGGTTGCCAGGCGGCTCAACAAGGATTCCAGCTGGTCAGACGGCTGGACCGCGTCCGACAGGGCCTCCGCCGTCGCCGCCTCCATGTCCTCGAAGCCGCTCAGGACCACGTACGCCAGGATTGCCTGCTTGTCCGCGAAATGGCGGTACAACGCCGGGCCCGTGACGCCCGCCGCGTCCGCGATGTCCTTGATGCCGACCCCGGGGAAGCCGCGGGCGCGGAACAGCTCCGCCGCCACCGTGGCCAGCTGGGCCTTGCGGTCGCGGGGGCGCGCACTACGCACAGAGTCGGTCATGGTGAGTGAACGATAGCGGCTAACGGCACAGCTGCAACCCATTGACACCTTGGGGTTATCCGACGATATGTTAATGGGCATTAGCCCTACTGGCCGGTATAGTCGGTCACGGTACGACGACGTCCCATCCCGCTCGCGAGGAGTTGTTCAGTGAGTAGCGAGGCCTACATCTACGAGGCGATCCGCACGCCTCGCGGCAAGAACAAGGGCGGTGCCCTGCACGGCACCAAGCCGGTCGACCTGGTGGTCGGCCTGATCAACGAACTGAAGGTCCGCCACCCGAACCTCGACCCCGCCGCGATCGACGACGTCGTGCTCGGCGTCGTCTCGCCGGTCGGCGAGCAGGGCGCCGTCATCGCGCGCACCGCCGCACTCAACGCGGGCCTGCCCGAGACCGTCGCCGGCGTGCAGCTGAACCGCTTCTGCGCCTCCGGGCTCGAGGCCACCAACACCGCCGCGCAGAAGGTCCGCTCGGGCTGGGACAACCTGATCATCGCCGGTGGTGTCGAGTCGATGTCGCGCGTGCCGATGGGCTCCGACGGCGGTGCGCTGTTCATGGACCCGGCCACCGCGTACGACAACTACATCGTCCCGCAGGGCACCGGCGCCGACCTGATCGCGACCATCGAGGGCTTCTCCCGCGAGGACGTCGACCGCTGGGCCGTCCGCTCGCAGGACCGCGCCGAGGCGGCCTGGTCCGGCGGCTACTTCGCCAAGTCCGTCGTGCCGGTCAAGGACATCAACGGCGTCACGATCCTGGACCACGACGAGCACCGCCGCCCCGGCTCCACCGTCGAGGGCCTCGGCAAGCTCAAGCCCGCCTTCGCCGGCATCGGCGAGCTGGGCGGCTTCGACGCCGTCGCGCTGCAGAAGTACCACTCGGTCGAGAAGATCAACCACGTCCACACCGGCGGCAACTCCTCCGGCATCGTCGACGGCGCCGCGCTGGTGCTGGTCGGGTCCGAGCAGGTCGGCAAGACCTTCGGGCTGACCCCGCGCGCCCGGATCGTGGCGACCGCGTCGATCGGCTCCGAGCCGACGATCATGCTCACCGGCCCCACGCCGGCCACCGAAAAGGTCCTGAAGGCCGCGGGTCTCAAGCCCGAGGACATCGACCTGTGGGAGCTCAACGAGGCGTTCGCGTCCGTCGTGCTCAAGTGGATCAAGGACCTGCACCTCGACGAGGAGAAGGTCAACGTCAACGGCGGCGCGATCGCCATGGGCCACCCGCTCGGCGCCACCGGCGCGATGCTGGTCGGCACGGTCGTCGACGAGCTGGAACGCCGCCAGGCGCGTCGCGCGCTGGTGACCCTGTGCATCGGCGGCGGCATGGGCGTCGCGACCATCATCGAGCGGGTGTGAGGACACAAATGGCCGAGAGCAAGACCATCCGCTGGGACCAGGACGAAGACGGCATCGTCACCCTGACCCTGGACGACCCGAACCAGTCGGCGAACACGATGAACGCCGCCTTCCGCGAGTCGCTGGGTGTCACGGTCGACCGGCTGGAGGCGGAGAAGGACACCATCACCGGTGTCGTCATCACCTCCGCGAAGAAGACGTTCTTCGCCGGCGGGGACCTGAACGACCTCATCCGGGCCAAGCCGGAGCACGCGGTCGAGCTGACCGAGGGCAGCACCCTGATGAAGGGGCAGATGCGCCGCATCGAGCAGCTCGGCAAGCCGGTCGTCGCGGCGATCAACGGCGCCGCGCTCGGCGGTGGCCTCGAGATCGCGCTGGCGACGCACCACCGCATCGCCGCCGACGTCAAGGGCAGCCAGCTCGGCCTGCCCGAAGTGACGCTGGGCCTGCTGCCCGGCGGCGGTGGCGTGGTCCGCACCGTGCGCCTGCTCGGCATCCAGAGCGCGCTGCTGAACGTCCTCCTGCAGGGCCAGCGGCACCGCCCGGCCAAGGCGCTCGAGCTCGGGCTGGTGCACGAGCTCGTCGGCACGGTCGAGGAGCTCGTGCCCGCCGCGAAGGCGTGGATCAAGGCGAACCCCGAGGGCGGCGTGCAGCCGTGGGACGTCAAGGGCTACAAGATCCCCGGCGGCACCCCGTCGAACCCGAGCTTCGCGGCCAACCTGCCGGCGTTCCCGGCGAACCTGCGCAAGCAGATCAAGGGCGCGAACATGCCGGCGCCGCGGGCGATCCTGGCCGCCGCGATCGAGGGCGCGCAGGTCGACTTCGACACCGCGCAGCTGATCGAGACGCGCTACTTCATCCACCTCGCCACCGGCCAGGTCTCGAAGAACATGACGAAGGCGTTCTTCTTCGACCTGCAGACCATCAACTCCGGCGGCTCGCGCCCGGACGGCTTCGAGAAGTACACGGCCAAGAAGGTCGGTGTCCTCGGCGCCGGGATGATGGGCGCCGCGATCGCGTACGTCTCGGCGAAGGCCGGCATCGACGTCGTCCTCAAGGACGTCTCGCTCGAGGCGGCCGAGAAGGGCAAGGGCTACGCGGTCAAGCTGGAGGAGAAGGCCCTCTCGCGCGGCAAGACCACGCAGGAGAAGTCGGACGCGCTGCTGGCGAAGATCAAGCCGACCGGTGACCCGGCCGACTTCGCGGGCGTCGACTTCGTCATCGAGGCCGTCTTCGAGAGCGTCGAGCTGAAGCACAAGGTGTTCGGCGAGATCGAAGGCGTCGTGAACGCCGACGCGGTCCTGGGCTCCAACACCTCCACGCTGCCGATCACCACGCTCGCCGAGGGCGTGCAGCGGCAGGAGGACTTCATCGGGATCCACTTCTTCTCGCCGGTGGACAAGATGCCGCTGGTCGAGATCATCTGCGGTGAGAAGACGTCGCCGGCCACGCTGGCGAAGGTCTTCGACTACACGCTGCAGATCAAGAAGACCCCGATCGTCGTCAACGACAGCCGAGGCTTCTTCACCTCGCGGGTGATCGGCACGTTCATCAACGAGGCCGTCGCCGCACTGGGCGAGGGCGTCGAGCCGGCGTCGATCGAGCAGGCCGGTGCGCAGGCGGGCTACCCGGCGCCGCCGCTGCAGCTGATGGACGAGCTGACGCTGACCCTGCCGCGCAAGATCCGCAAGGAGACGCGCGAGGCGGTCGAGGCCGCGGGCGGCACGTGGAAGTCGCACGCGTCGGAGGCCGTGATCGACCGGATGGTCGAGGAGTTCGACCGCAAGGGCCGCTCGACGGGTGCGGGCTTCTACGAGTACGACGCCGAAGGCAAGCGCGCCGGCCTGTGGCCGGGCCTGCGCGACGCGTTCAAGTCCGGTTCGGCGGAGGTGCCGTTCGAGGACCTCAAGGAGCGGATGCTCTTCGCCGAGGCCCTCGAGACGGTGAAGTGCTTCGACGAAGGCGTGCTGACGTCGGTGGCCGACGCCAACATCGGCTCCATCTTCGGCATCGGCTTCCCGGCGTGGACCGGTGGCGTCATCCAGTACATCAACCAGTACGAGGGTGGCCTGCAGGGCTTCGTCGACCGGGCCCGTGAGCTCGCGGCCCGCTACGGCGACCACTTCGAGCCGCCCGCTTCGCTGGTGGAGAAGGCCGCCAAGGGCGAGATCTACGAATAGGCCGTGGTGAAAACGGGCCGTTCCCCGCGCGGGGAACGGCCCGTTTCCGTCACAGGGCGACGGCGACTTCCGCGTGGTGCACGCGGTCGTCCCAGCGGCTCAGCGCTCGCCGTCCGCCTTCTTCGACACGCGCTTCTTCGTAGCTGTCTCCGGCGAAGCCCCGTACGGCGTCGAGGTCGGTGAAGAACGTGATCGAGGTGAACTCGACCTCCTCGCCGTCCGTCCGGCGCAGCAGCCGGGCGCCGCGGAAGCCGGGCAGGTCCCGCAGGTGCTCCGCCACTTCGCTCTCGTAGTGCCGCTGGTAGTCGTCGGCCGTCGCGGCGGGCGCCCAGCCCCGCCAGGTGCGTGCGATCATCCGGTTCCCCTGTCCGTGAAGGACTGTCGACGCTACAGCGACCGGACGAGCTCGTCGATCGAGTGGAGTCAGGGCTCCAGCGCCAGGTGCGGCAGCCGCCGGTCCAGCCACCGCGGCAGCCACCACGCCCGCGCCCCCAGCAGCCGCATGACGGCCGGGACCACCAGGCACCGGATCACCACCGCGTCCAGCAGGACCGCGACCGCCAAGCCGAGGCCGAACTGGGCCAGCATGCGGGACGGGTCCAGCAGGAACGCGCCGAACACCAGCACCATGATCGCGCCCGCCGCGGTGATCACCGCGCCCGTCGAGGCCAGGCCTTCGCGCACCGCCAGCTGGGCGTCGCCGGTCCGGCGCCACTCCTCGTGCATGCGGGACACCAGGAACACCTCGTAGTCCATCGACAGCCCGAAGACGATCGCGAAGATCATCACCGGGACGAACGCCTCGATCGGGCCCGGCTGCGCGCCGAACCAGCCGTCGCCGAACACCAGGGTCATCACGCCCAGGGACGCGCCGATGCTCAGCAGGTTCAGCAGCGCCGCCTTGAGCGGAACCAGCACCGAGCGGAACACCAGCATCAGCAGCAACGCCGACAGCCCGACGACGACCAGCACGAACAGCGGCAGCCGGTCCGCGACGGCGTCGGCGAAGTCCGTCGCGGCCGCCACCGAGCCGCCGACCAGGTAGTGCCCCGGCAGCGTCGGCAGGACTTCGGTCCGCAGCCGCGTCACCAGCTCCGCGGTCGCCGAGTCCTGGGGTGACGTCGTCGGGAACACCAGGACCGTCCGGCCCGTGGGCGGCAGGGCTCGGGCGATGCCCGGGGTCGACGAAAGTGTCCGCTGCAGCGCGAGGGGGTCGCCGTCCTCGGTCACGATCGCGAGCGGGCCCGTGAAGCCCGGGCCGAAGCCCTCGGCCAGCAGCTCGTACGCCTCCCGCGTGGTCGAACCGGCCGGGTCGGTGCTCGCGTCGGCGAAGCCGAGCCGCAGGCCCGCGGCCGGAACGGACAGTCCGATGAGGACGGTCAAGCCGATGATCAGCGGGGCCCACGGACGGCGCTGGACACCGTCGGCGAGCCGTCGCCACGCCTTGCCGTGGTCGCGCCGGAGCGCGTGCCGCCGGATGCCGCGTTCGAGCCGCTTGCCGAACAGCGAGAGCAGCGCGGGCAGCAGCGTCACGGACGCGAGCATCGTCATCAGGACGGTGAGCGCGACGGACAGCGCGACCCCGCGCAGGCCGCCGAGCCCGAGCGCCAGCAGGCCGAGGAGCGCGATGATCACCGTCGTCCCGGCGAACAGCACCGAGCGGCCGGCGGTGTCGAGAGCCCGCCGCGCGGCGGATTCGCGGTCGTGACCGGCCAGGATTTCGGAGCGGTAGCGGGAAAAGACGAGCAGCGCGTAGTCGACGCCGACACCGAACCCGACCAGCATCATCAGGGGCGAGGTGTAGCTCGCGATGTCGACGAAGTGCGAGACGACCGTGATCACCCCCAGCGTGCTGCCGACGGCGAACACCGCGGTGATGACCGGCAGCCCGGCCGCGAGCAGCGAGCGGAACAGGAACACGAGGATGACCAGCGCCGCGAGCAGGCCGACGCCTTCCGCGGGGCCGCCGCTCTTGGCGATCCGCTCGATCGGGTCCCCGGCCAGGGCGACTTCGACCGGCCCGGCCCGCTTCGCGGTGTCGGCGAACTTCACGATGCCGTCGTAGGGCAAATCGGTCGAGGCCGCGTCGAAGGTGACGGTGGCGTACCCGATCCGCCCGCCGGGCGCGAGCGTCTCGGTCACCGACCGCACGTGCGGCAGGGAGCGGACTTCGCCCAGCATGGTGTCGATCGGTGCGCGGTGCGCGGCGAGCCCGTCGCCGGCCTTCAGCACGATCTGCGCGCTCGCGCCGGCCTGCGCGGTGTTGTGCAGCAGGTCGACGACCTGCTGGGATTCGGTGCCGGGCAACGAGTTGTCGTCGTGGAACGCGCTGCCGGCGAGCCGGGACGTGAACGTGACGCCGAGGAGAACGAGGGCCCAGAGCGCGACGGCGAGCCACCGGTGGTGCTGCGCCCAGCCGGCCAGCCGGGCCAGGCGGCCGCCGGGGGTACGGGTGATGGTGTCCATGGTGGACAAGGATTCGCGAGCCGGGCCCTACCGCGCGTCGCGCAGCGGAGGACACTTCGCGTGCTCCCGGGGGTGTCCCTTAAGGCCGGTCCCGTACACCCGCGGGAGTACGGCTCAGGGGGCGAGCCACCTCGGCGTCACCGCGCCGGACTCGTAGGCGAGGACGACCAGCTGCGCCCGGTCGTGCGTGCCGGTCTTGGTCATGATGCGGCTGACGTGCGTTTTCGCCGTCGCCGGGCTGAGGGTGAGCTCGCGCGCGATCTGGTCGTTCGACAGCCCGGCCGCGACCAGGGACAGCACTTCGCGTTCGCGGTCGGTGAGCCGGTCCAGTGCCGGGGACGGCGCCGGACGGGTGCCGCGCGCGGCGAACTCCGCGATCAGCCGCCGGGTGATCGACGGCGCCAGCAGCGCGTCACCGCGGGCGACCACCCGCACGGCGTGGATCAGCTCCTCGGGCTCGGTGTCCTTGACCAGGAACCCGCTCGCGCCCGCCCGCAGCGCGCCGTAGACGTCTTCGTCGAGGTCGAACGTCGTGAGGATGACGACCTTGGCCCGCACCGCCGGGTCTTCGAGCAGGTGCCGGGTGGCGGCGAGGCCGTCGAGCACCGGCATCCGGATGTCCATCAGCACGACGTCGGGGTGGTGGTCGTGCGCGGCCTGCAGCGCTTCGCGCCCGTCCGCGGCCTCGGCCACGACGGTGATGTCGGCCTCGCCGTCCAAAATGGACCGGAAGCCGGCGCGGACGAGCCGCTGGTCGTCGACGAGCAGGACCCGGATCATCGGCCCATCATCGCACCGGCAGCCGGGCGCGCACCCGGAAGCCGCCGCCTTCCCGGGGCGCCGCGGTCAGTTCGCCGCCGAGCGCCCGCGCGCGTTCGGCCATCCCGCGGATGCCGTTGCCGGCCGCGGCCGCACCGCCGCGGCCGTCGTCGTCGACCGCCACGGTCAGCTCGTCGGCGCCGTAGCCGAGGCGGACGACGACGTTCCGCGCGCCGGCGTGCTTGGCCACGTTCGTCAGCGCCTCCTGGACCACCCGGAACGCCGCGTGCTCGACGTCCGGCGGCAGGTCACGGGCGACGCCGTCGATCTCGGTCCGGACGGTCAGCCCGGAGGCGCCGACCGATTCGGCCAGCTCGGCGACCCGCTGGAGGCCGGGGCCGCCGGCCTGGCGGAGCATGCCGAGCGTCGCGCGCAACTCCTGGAGTGCGGTCTTGCTGGCGTCCTTGATCGCCCCGAGCGCCTCCTCGGCCTGCCCGGGGTCACGCCGGTGCAGCGCGGCGCCGGCCTGGACGTTGATCAGCGCGAGGTGGTGGCCGAGGACGTCGTGCAGCTCGCGGGCGATGCGCAGGCGTTCGTCGGTGGCGCGCGCCCGCGCCTCGGCCTCCTTGGTGCGCTCGGCCTCGGCGCGGTAGTGCGCGACGGCGCCGCCGGCGACCAGGGCGACGAACCAGCCGGTCATCAGGAAGAAGGCGAAGTTGTCGACGTGCCGCCCGGTCCGCGAGCTGATTTCCCCCGCGGTGACGCCGGCCATCGCGGCGACGACGAGCAGCGCGGCCCCGCGGATCCGGCCCGCTGCAGCGGCGTTGTAGAGGGCGTAGGCGAAGGCCAGCAGGACCAGGCCGTCGGGGTCGGTGAGCGGGTAGTAGACCGCGCAGCAGACGAGCGCGAACCCGGCGACGCCCAGCGGGTACCGGCGCCGGAAGAAGAGGGCGGCGCAGCAGAGGAGGGTGAGCGCCCAGCCGAGGGCGGCGTGGTGGGCGGGCTTGGCCCCGTCGTTGAGGACGGCGAACAGCGAGCCGACGAGCACCGCGACGACGACGGCGAGCTCGGCCGCGTACCGCCGTAGCCAGGACATGGGGCGAGTTTAGGCAACAGGCGTAACAACCGGGCGCGTTCGATCGACTCCCTGCGACATTGCTTCGTGTCGCTAAGGGAGTCGTCGTGCGGATGAAACTCGGTGCCGTGCTGGTCGCGGGTGTGCTGGTCGCGGGGTGCGGGGTCGGCTCCGTGCCGCCCAAGGACGCCGGCAACCTCGGCGTTCTCGCGCCCACCACCTCGGCCTATCCGACCCCCACCTACCCGGTGCCCACGCCGACGCCGACGGCGACCTCGACCGAAGTCACGACTTCGGCTCCGGCCACCTCCGAAGCGCCGGTCGTCACCGCCGCCCCGGTGGTCACCGCCGCTCCGGCGGCCCCGCGGACGACCGCGCCGAAGCCGAAGGCCGCGGCCACCACTGCCCAGGCCGCACCCGAGCCGGCAGCGTGCGGCGCCGACTACTACCGGAACTCCGACGGCACCTGCGTCCACCGGCCGAGTGACAACCCGTCCGGCGCCACGGCCATCTGCAAGGACGGCAGCTACAGCTACAGCCAGCACCGCTCGGGCACCTGCTCCGGCCACGGAGGCGTCCGCACCTGGCTGTGACGAAACCGCCACTCGTACGGAAATCCGTCACCCCGTGGGTACAGTGCATGAAGTTGCATGACGCGTACTAAATACACACTGGGGGTGTGGTGTGTCCCGTTCCGGCCGCCCGATCGTCGTGGTGCTCGCCTCCTGCGGGCTCGTCGCGTCGTTCATGCAGACGCTGGTCGTGCCCCTGATCCCGGTCTTCCCGCGGCTGCTGCACGCCTCCGCCGCCGACGCCTCCTGGGTCGTCACCGTGACGCTGCTGGCCGCGTCCGTCATCACGCCGGTCAGCGGGCGGCTCGGCGACCTCTACGGCAAACGGCGGATGATCCTGATCAGCCTCGGGCTGCTGATCGCCGGCTCGATCGTGTCCGCGACGACCAGCGCGCTCGCGTTCCAGATCGTCGGTCGCGGGCTGCAGGGCTGCGCGATGGGCGTCATCCCCCTCGGCATCAGCATCATGCGCGACGAACTGCCGCCCGAACGCGTCGGCGGCGCGATCTCGCTGATGAGCGCCACGCTCGGCGTCGGCGGGGCCATCGGGCTGCCGGTCGCGGCCCTGGTGGCCGAGAACGCCGACTGGCACGTGCTGTTCTGGACCGCCGCCGGGCTCGGGCTGGCCTGCGCGCTGCTCATCCTCACCGTGGTGCCCGAGTCGCCGCTGCGCACGCCCGCGCCGTTCGACTACTTCGGCGCGCTCGGGCTGGCCGCCGGGCTGCTCTGCCTGCTGCTGCCGGTGGTCAAGGGCGGCACGTGGGGCTGGACCAGCGCGCCGACGCTCGGGCTGGCCGCGGTCGCCGTCGTCATCCTGCTCGGCTGGGGTGCCTACCAGCTCCGCCGCCACGACCCGCTGGTCGACCTGCGGGTCTCCGCGCGCCGCCCGGTGCTGTTCACCAACCTCGCGTCGATCATGGTCGGCTTCGCCCTGTACGCCATGGCGTTGTCGTTCCCGCAGCTGCTGCAGGCGCCGGCGTCCACCGGCTACGGGCTGGGCCAGACGATGGTCGAGTCCGGCCTCACCCTGGCCCCGAACGGACTGGTGATGATGCTGCTCTCGCCGGTTTCGGCGCGGCTCATCGCCCGGTTCGGCCCGCGCCCGACGCTGATGAGCGGCGCGCTGGTGATCGCGGCCGGGTACGCGTTCGCGATCGTGCTGATGGACAACGCGGCCGAGCTGATCACGGCGTCGGTGATCATCGGGGCCGGCGTCGGCATCGCGTACGCGGCGATGCCCGCGCTGATCATGGGTTCGGTGCCGGTCACCGAAACGGCGTCGGCGAACGGCCTGAACTCCCTGATGCGCTCGGTCGGCACGGCGATCTCCAGCGCGGTGATGGCGGCGATGCTGGCCCAGCTGACGATCACCGTCGGCGGGCTGCCGGTGCCGTCACTGGCCGGCTTCCGCGCGACGTTCGCGGTGGCCGCGTTCGCCGCGCTGGCCGGGGTGCTGCTGGCGGCCCTGGTCCCGAAGACGCGGACCGCGCCGGAGCTGGTCGCCGTCTAGTTCTTGCGGGCCACCAGGGCCAGCCCGCCGCACTCCGCGGGGTTCGGGGGCATCTCCGCGGGGTCGTCCGGCCGCCACTCGGGAATGAACACGATGCCGGGGTCGATGATCTCGAAGCCGTCGACCAGGGCGCGGAGCTCGTCGGCCGAGCGCGGCGTGACGGGATTCGCGCTCTTCTGGTACATCGCGACGGCGCGGGCCGTGCCGTCGCTCTGCTGCTCGTAGGTGGCCGACGACAGGGCGAGGTAGCTGCCGGGCGCGAGCGCGTCGCGGTAGGCGGCGATCAGCCGGGCCGGGTTGCGCTCGTCCGGGATGAAGTGCACGAACAGCGCCATGACCACCATCACCGGCTGGTCCAGGTCCAGCAGCATCTCGGTGGTGTCGTGTTCGAGGACGTCTTCGGGGAACTCGGCGTCGGCGTGCACCATCGCCGCGTTCTCGTTGTCCTCCAGGACGATCTCGCTGTGCGCCACGGCGACCGGCTCGTTGTCGACGTAGACGACCCGGGCGTTGGCGTCGACGGCCTGGGCGACCTCGTGCACGTGCCCGACGGTCGGCATGCCGGAGCCGATGTCGAGGAACTGCCGGATGCCCTGGTCCATCCCGAACCGGATGGCCCGGCGCAGCCACTGCCGGTTGAGCCGCGCCCGCTCGCGCGCGTTGGGCTGCGCGGCCAGCACCTGCTCGGCGAACATCCGGTCGACGGCGTAGTTGAGCTGCCCGCCGAGGATGTAGTCGTACACGCGCGCGGCGTTGGGCTTGTCGAGGTCGATGCCCCGCCGCGCGTACTCGTCTTCGCTCATCCGCCGCTCCCGGAGTCAGGTGTGACGCGAGGATAGCCGGAGACCGCGTTCCGCCGGCGAGGTCATCGGTTCTTGCGGGCCACCAGCGCGAGGCCGCCCGACCGCTCCGGCGGGTCTTCCGGCGGCTCGTCCGGGCGCCACTGCGGCGTGAACACGATCCCCGGCGGCAGGATCTCGAACCCCCGCACCAGCGCCCGCAGCTCCTCCGGCGAACGCAGGGTCAAGGGCGTGCCGCTCTTTTCGTACAGCGCCACCGATCGCCGGGACTCCTCGCCCTGCCCTTCCCAGGTGCCCGACGACAGCGCGAGGTGGCTGCCCGGCGCGAGGACGTCGCGGTAGGCGGCGATCAGCCCGGCCGGGTCGCGGGAGTCCGGGACGAAGTGGATGAACGCCGCCATGATCACCAGCATCGGCTCGGCGAAGTCCAGCAGCGCCCGGGTGACCGGGTGGTCCAGCACGTCGTCCGGGTGCTCGGCGTCGGCCTGCACCATGGCCGCGTTCTCGTTGCCCGCCAAGACGATCTCGCTGTGCGCGACCGCGATCGGCTCGTGGTCGACGTACACGACCCGCGACTCGGGCGCGATCGACTGGACGACCTCGTGCACGTGCCCGACCGTCGGCATGCCCGAGCCGATGTCGAGGAACTGCCGGATGCCCTGCTCCGCGGCGAACCGCGCGGCACGGCGCAGCCACGCCCGGTTGACCAGCGCCATGTGCCGCGCGTTCGGCAGCTCGCCGAGGATCCGCTCGGCGAACGCCCGGTCGACGGCGTAGTTGAACCGGCCGCCGATCAGGTAGTCGTACACGCGGGCGGCGTTCGGCCGGTCGAGGTCGAGCCCCCGCTTCGCGTGTTCGTCCTCGTGCATCCGCCGCTCCCCGGCTCGTGTGCCGGCGAGGATAGCCGGGTCAGAGCAGGGGCGGCACCACCGCGTCGATGAGGTGCGGACCCGGCTCCGCGAAGGCGCGCTGGAGCTGTTCGGCGAGCTCTTCGGCGGTCGTCGCGCGGGTCGCGGGCACGCCCATGCCCTCCGCGATCTGTACGAAGTCCATGTCCGGCCGCGAAAGGTCGAGCAGGTCGTTCGCCTTCGGGCCGCCCGAAGCCGCGCCGACGCGCTGCAGTTCCAGCCGCAGGATCGCGTACGCGCGGTTGTTGAGCAGCACCGTCGTGACGTTCAGGTTCTCCCGCGCCTGCGTCCACAGCGCCGAAATCGTGTACAGCGCACTGCCGTCGGACTGCAGGTTCAGCACCGGCCGGTCCGGCGCCGCGACGGCCGCTCCGGTCGCCACCGGCAGGCCGTAGCCGATGGCGCCACCGGTCAGCGTGAGGACGTCGTGGCGCGGCGCACCGGCCGTCGCCATCGGCAGCATCAGGCCGGAGGTGTTGGCCTCGTCGGCGATGATCGCGTTGTCCGGCAGCAGCGCCCCGATCACCTCGACCCAGTTCTGCGGGGTCAGCGGCCCGCTGGGCAGGGACGGCCGGGATTCGGGCGCCAGCACGGGTTCGGTGTCCGCGGCGACCAGCTCGGCGACTTCGTTCAGCGCGCGCGTGACGTCCTGCCCGACCGACGCGAGCGTGTGCACCTGGGCGCCTTCGGGCACCAGGTCGCTCGCCTTGCCGGGGTAGGCGAAGAACGACACCGGTGCCTTGGTGCCGGCGACGACGACGTGCTTGATCCCGTCGAGCTGGTAGGCGACCTGCTCGGCGAGGTAGCCGAGCCGCTCGATCGACGGCAGCCCGGCGCCGCGCTCCAGCCGCGCCGGGAACGTCTCGACGAACGCCTTCGCGCCGGTCGCGGCCGCGATCCGGCTCGCCGCGCGCAGCCCCTCCTCGCGGCACGCGCGGCCGCCGATGAGCAGCGCGACCGGCTCCCCGGTGCCGAACACCGCGGCGATGTCCTTGACGGTCGTGGCGTCCACGGGCTGCGGCGCGCGCGGCGGAATGGGCGCGCACGTCTCGCCGCCTTCGCCCCAGGAGGCGTCGGCGGGCAGGATCAGCGTGGCGACGCGGCCGGGCGCGTCCTGCGCGGCGGCGACCGCGGCGGCGGCGTCCGCCCCGACGTCCTTCGTGTGCTCCGAGCGGCGCACCCAGCCTTCCAACGAGCCCGCGACGGCCTCGATGTCCGACTCCAGCGGCGCGTCGTACTGCTTGTGGTAGGTCGCGTGGTCGCCGACGACGTTGACGATCGGCGTGTGCGCGCGGCGCGCGTTGTGCAGGTTCGCCAGGCCGTTGCCCAGGCCCGGCCCGAGGTGCAGCAGCGTCGCGGCGGGCTTGTCCGCGATCCGCGCGTACCCGTCGGCCGCACCGGTGACGACGCCTTCGAACAGCGCCAGCACGCCCCGCATCTCCGGGACGGTGTCGAGTGCGGCGACGAAGTGCATCTCCGACGTGCCGGGGTTGGCGAAGCACACCTCGACACCGGCGTCGACCAGCGTGCGGATCAGGGATTGGGCGCCGTTCAGCTCACTCATGCGGTTCCTTCGGGGAAGAGAACGCCGGGGTTCAGGATCCCGGCGGGGTCGAAGCTCTGCTTGATCCGGCGCATCAGCTCGATCTTCGCCGGGTCTTCGAGTTCGGCGTGGTAGTGCGCCTTGGTGCGGCCGAGGCCGTGCTCGCCGGAGATCGCGCCGCCGAGTTCCATGGCGTAGGCGAAGATGTCGGTGAGCAGCTGCTTCCGCTTGGCGTCGTCCTTGCAGAAGATGCCGAGGTGGACGTTGCCGTCGCCGGCGTGCCCGCAGCCGAGCGCGCCGCCGCCGGCGGCCATCGCGAGTTCGCGCGCCTTGGCGATGAACTGCGGCATCGCGGTCCGCGGCACGACGACGTCGATCACGTCGTCGGCGCCGGCCGCCTTCGCGGTCCAGAAGGCCTTCTCGCGGGCTTCGACGAGCTTGCGGGCGGCATTGCCTTCGAGGACGTAGACGTCGGTGGCGCCCAGTTCGCTCAGCAGCTCGCCGACGGTTTCGACGTCCTCCTCGAGGCGCCCGCTCTCGCGGTTTTCCAGCGCTACCACCAGGTACGCCTCGCACGTCTCGCGGATCTTGTCCGGTACGCCCAGTTCGAGCTTCTCGTTGTAGACGATCGCGGCCATCGTCAGGTTGTCGATGTACTCGAGGATGTGCGGCGCGAGCCCGCTGGAGAGGATGTCCGGCACCGCGGCCATCACCTGGCCGAAGTCGCCGAAGGGGGCGAGCACCGTGGCGCCGTGGGGCAGCCGCGGGTGCAGCTTGACGGTGATCTCGGTGGCCAGCGCGAGGGTCCCCTCGGAGCCGATGATCAGCTGCGTGAGGTCGTAGCCGGTGGAGATCTTGGACGTCTTCCCGCCGGTCCGGATGATCTCGCCGGTCGGCAGCACGGCCTGCAGGCCGAGCACGTTGTTGCGGGTGACGCCGTACTTGACCGCCCGCATCCCGCCGGCGTTGGTCCCGACGTTCCCGCCGACGCTCGCGCTGAGCTCGCCGGGGTAGACGGTGTAGCCGAGCCCGGCTTCGGCGGTCTTGGCGTCGAGTTCGGCGAGGGTGACCCCGGGCTGGACGACGGCGACGTGGTTCCCGGTGTCCACTTCGAGCACGGCGTTCATCCGCTCGAAGGAGATCAGCAGCCCGTCCGCCTGGGGCCGGGCGGCCCCGGACAGCCCGCTGCCGGAGCCGCGGGCGGTCACGGGGACGTTGTGCTCCGAAGCGGCCTTCAGCAGCTCCGCGACTTCTTCGGCCGTTGCCGGCTTCGCGACGTACGCAGGCTTTTGCGGTTCCGCCGTCAGCGCTTCGTCGTGCGCGTAGTCCTCCGAGATCGCCTCGCCGGTGAGCAGGTTCCCCTCCCCGACGATTTCGGCCAGGCGTGCTGCCACGTCGCCCATCGGCAGTTTCTCCTCCGCGCCGTCGCTGTGGTTACCGCAGCGTAGTACGTACCGGCGGTACGCCGCCATGAAGGACTTTCACATTCGCGCCGCGCAGCGTGATCACGCTGTCACTGGGTCTTGGATTTAGCTCACGCTAAATCTCTGGTGAGTGACGGCGCCCGCGGCGAAGCTTCCCGCATGACCTCGACGTACACCTTCGAAGACGGCCTTTCCGTGCACCGCTTGGGTTTCGGGGCGATGCGGCTGACCGAGTGGGACCACGTGAAGGACGGCGCCAAGGCCGTCGCCCGCCGCGCGGCCGAGCTCGGCGTGACGTTCTTCGACACCGCCGATGCCTACGACCTGGGCCTGAACGAGGAACTGCTCGCCGACGCGCTCCACCCGTACCCGGGGCTGCTCGTCGCGACGAAGTGCGGGCACGCGCGGCCCAGCCGCGGCGAGTGGGTCCCCCTCGGCCGGCCCGAATACCTCCGGCAGCAGGCGGAACTCTCGCTGCGGCGGCTGCGCGTCGACCGCCTCGAGCTGCTGCAGCTGCACCGGCTCGACCCGCAGGTGCCGCTCGCCGACCAGATCGGCGCCCTCGCCCGGCTGCGGGACGAGGGCAAGGTCGCCCGGATCGGGCTGTCCGAAGTCACCGTCGAACAGCTCACGCAGGCCCGGGCCATCGCGCCGATCGCGAGCGTCCAGAACCGCTACAACCTGACCGATCGCGCGTCCGACGACGTGCTCGGCTACTGCGAGCGCGAGGGCATCGCGTTCATCCCGTGGCTGCCCATCGCGAACGGCGGCCACGCGACCGCGGGCGGCGTCCTGGGCAAGGTCGCGGCCGGCCTCGGCGCGACACCCGCGCAGGTGTCCCTCGCCTGGCTGCTGCGCCGGTCGCCGGTCGTGCTCCCGATCCCGGGGACGTCGTCGGTCGCGCACCTGGAGGAGAACTGCGCGGCCGCTGGCCTCACGCTCTCCGACGGCGAATTCGAGCAGCTGACCGCGCTGGCCTGAACGCGGCCCGGCCGCGGGGAAGCCCGCGGCCGGGCCATGCTCAGCTCCCCGTGACCGAGGCGACGACGTCGCCCCAGATCCGCAGCGCGTCGTCGACCTGCTCGGCGGTGACGACCAGCGGCGGCACCATGCGGACGACGTTCATGTACGGCCCGCAGGTGAGCAGCAGCAGCCCGTTCTTCCCCGCGGCCTGCTGGGCGGCCTGCGCGGTGGCCGTGTCCGGCTCGCCGTCGGCGGTGGTGAACTCCGAGCCGACCAGCAGCCCGAGCCCGCGCACCTCGCCGATCGACGGCGTCTTGTCCGCGATCACCCGCGCGCCTTCGAGCAGCTGGCGGCCGCGCTCGGCGGCGTTCTCGACCAGGTGTTCCTGCTGGATGACCTCGAGCGTCGCGATCGCCGCGGCGCACGAAACGGCGTTGCCGCCGTACGTCCCGCCCTGCGAGCCCGGGAACGCCTTCGCCATCAGCTCCCGCGAAGCGGCGATGCCGGACAGCGGGAAGCCGCTCGCCAGGCCCTTCGCCATGAGGACGACGTCGGGGGAGACGTCGAAGTGGTCGTGGCCCCAGAACTTCCCGGTGCGGCCGAAGCCGGTTTGGATCTCGTCGACGACCAGCAGGATGCCGTGCCGGTCGGCGCGCTCGCGCAGGCCGGCCAGGAACTCGGTGTTCGCCGGGACGTACCCGCCCTCGCCCAGCACCGGCTCGACGAAGAACGCGGCCGTCTCGTGCGGCGCGCTGACGGTCTGGAACAGGTAGTCGAGCTCGCGCAGCGCGAACTTCGTCGCCGTCCGTTCGTCCCAGCCGTAGTGGTAGGCGTAGGGGAACGGAGCGACGTGCACGCCCGCCATCAGCGGCCCGATGCCGGCGCTGAACCGCGTTCCGGACGTCGTCATGGACGCGGCGGCGACGGTCCGGCCGTGGAAGCCGCCCTGGAAGACGATGACGTTGGGGCGTTTGGTCGCCTGCCGCGAGAGCCGCAACGCCGCTTCGACCGCTTCGCTGCCCGAGTTCGCGTAGAAGAGCGAGTCGAGCCCGCTCGGCAGCACGGCGCCGAGCCGTTCGGTCAGCTCGAGGAGGGGCTTGTGCATGACCGTCGTGTACTGGCCGTGGACGAGCTTGCCGATCTGCTCCTGCGCCGCGCGCACGACGTGGGGGTGGCAGTGCCCGGTGCTCGTGACGCCGATGCCGGCGGTGAAGTCGAGGTGGCGTTTGCCCTCGACGTCGTAGAGGTAAACCCCTTCACCGTGGTCGACCACGACGGGCGTTGCCTGCTTGAGCAGCGGAGATAGCTGGGCCATGGCAGCGTGCTCCTAGGTCGGTTCGAGCGGGTTGTCGATTGTTGACAATATCCATAGCATGGCTCTGGGGACAACACGTGAGGAGCAAGTCGGGATGAGCGCGAGCACCGAGTCCGGCGTCGTCGAGGCGGTCGGCAAGGAACTGTTCATCGGCGGCAAGTGGGTCGCCGCGCAGGACGGCAAGACCTTCCCGGTGGTCGACCCGGCCACCGGCAACGAGCTGTGCCACGTCGCCGACGCCTCGCCGTCGGACGGCCTCGCGGCGCTCGACGCCGCCGTCGCGGCGCAGGCCGATTTCGCGAAGATGGCGCCCCGCGAGCGCGGCGAGATCCTGCGCCGGGCCTTCGAGCTGCTGATGCAGCGCCAGGAGGAGCTGGCCCTGCTGATGACCCTGGAAATGGGCAAGCCGATCGCCGAGTCGAAGGGCGAAATCGCCTACGCCGCCGAGTTCTTCCGCTGGTTCGCCGAGGAGGCCGTCCGCATCGACGGCGGTTACGCGACCGCTCCGAACGGCGCCGGCCGGTTCCTGATCACGAAGCAGCCGGTCGGGCCGACCCTGCTGATCACGCCGTGGAACTTCCCGATGGCGATGGGGACGCGCAAGATCGGCCCGGCGATCGCCGCGGGCTGCACGTCGGTGATCAAGCCGGCCGCGCAGACGCCGCTGTCGATGCTCGCGCTGGCCGGCATCCTCGCCGAGGCCGGGCTGCCGGAGGGCGTGCTCAACGTCGTCACGACCAGCGATTCCGGTGGCGTGATGGAGCCGCTGATCCGCGACGGCCGCGCCCGCAAGCTCTCCTTCACCGGCTCGACCGGCGTCGGCCGCAAGCTGCTGGAGCAGTGCGCCGACAAGATCCTGCGGACGTCGATGGAGCTGGGCGGCAACGCGCCGTTCCTGGTCTTCGACGACGCGGACATGGACGCCGCCGTCGAAGGGGCGATGCAGGCGAAGATGCGCAACATCGGCGAGGCGTGCACCGCGGCGAACCGGTTCTACGTGCAGCGCGGCGTCGTCGACGAGTTCGCGCGGCGGCTGACCGAGCGCATGCAAACCCTGCCGATGGGCCGCGGTACCGAAAAGGACGTCGTGGTCGGCCCGCTGATCGACCAGAACGCCGTGGACAAGGTGACCGAGCTGGTCAAGGACGCCACCGACCGCGGCGCTCGCGTCCTCACGGGTGGTTCGGGTGTCGACGGGCCGGGCCACTTCTACCAGGCCACGGTGCTGACCGACGTGCCGCAGGAGGCGCGGCTGACGCACGAGGAGATCTTCGGGCCGGTCGCCCCGATCACGCCGTTCGACACCGAGGAAGAGGCGGTGGCGAAGGCGAACGACACCGAGTTCGGCCTCGTTTCCTACGTCTTCACCAGCGACCTCAAGCGTGCGCTGCGGGTCTCGGAAGCCTTGGAAGCCGGGATGATCGGGCTCAACCAGGGCATCGTGTCGAACCCGGCGGCGCCGTTCGGCGGGATCAAGCAGTCCGGGCTGGGCCGCGAAGGCGGTTCGGTCGGCATCGACGAGTTCCTGGAGACCAAGTACATCGCGGTCGCTCTGTGACGGCCTACCGCCTGGCGAGCATCCCCGGCGACGGGATCGGCGTCGACGTCACGGCCGAGGCCCGCAAGGTCCTCGACCGGGCGTCGGCCCGGTTCGGCTTCTCGCTGGAGTGGACCGAGTTCGACTGGAGCTGCGAACGGTACGCGCGGGTCGGGTCGATGATGCCGGACGACGGCGTTTCGCAGCTCTCGGCGTTCGACGGGATCCTGCTCGGCGCGGTCGGTTTCCCCGGCGTGCCGGACCACGTTTCCCTGTGGGGCCTGCTGATCCCGCTGCGGCGGGCGTTCCAGCAGTACGTCAACCTGCGCCCGGTGCGGCTGCTGCCGGGCACCACGTCCGCGCTGGCCGGGCGGAAGGCCGAGGAGCTGGAGCTGGTCATCGTCCGGGAGAACTCCGAAGGGGAGTACTCGGCGGTCGGCGGGCGGCACAACGCCGGCCGTCCGGACGAATTCGTGCTGCAGGAGTCGGTTTTCACGCGCGTCGGCGTCACGCGGATCATCCGGTACGCGTTCGAACTGGCCCGGACGCGGTCCTTGCGCGTCTGCTCGGCGACGAAGTCCAACGGGCTGATCCACTCGATGCCGTTCTGGGACGAGATCTTCGCCGAAGTCGCGGCGGAGTTCCCCGACGTCCACAGTGAACAGATGCACGTCGATGCGTTGGCCGCGCGGATGGTCCTGGCGCCGGACCGGCTCGACATCGTGGTGGCGTCGAACCTCTTCGGCGACATCCTGAGCGACCTCGCGGCCGCGATCACCGGCGGACTCGGCATGGCACCGTCCGCCAACATCAACCCATCGGGTGAATTCCCGTCGATGTTCGAGGCGGTCCACGGGAGCGCCCCGGACATCGCCGGGCAGGGGATCGCCAACCCCGTGGCCCAGATCCTGGCGGCCGCGATGCTGGCCGAACACCTGGGCGAAACCGTTGCGGCACAAGCGATCCGTGCCGCGGTGGACCGGGTTCTCGACGAGGGCCGCGTCCGCACGCCCGACCTCGGCGGCACGGATACCACAGAACGCCTCGGCACGGCGGTGGCCGAAGCGCTGGGCTGAGTTTTTGTCGGTGCCCTCCGGCACGGTGGTCCCCGAGCCCACCGAGGGGGAGGAGTCACCGATGTGCTTCGAGTGCGAGAACCCGGACAGATCCGGTTACCTGGAACGGCTTCGCGGCGGCGTGGCCGAACGCGGCTGGCTGGTGCAGGGAGTGGCGAGCGCGGGGCCGTACCCGCCGTGGGCGTACACGATCGGCCTGAGCGGGTACGGCCTGCCGGAGCTGGTCGTGACGGGCCTGCCGATGCTCGCGGCCGGCAGTCTGCTGAACGCGCTGGCCTCCCAGGCGTTGCGCGGCTCGCCACCTTCGGCGGGCGAACGCATCCCGCTGCCCGACGGCCGGCTGCTCGAGGTCGTCGAACTCGCGGAGCCCTCGGCGCACCTGGTGTTCGCGGTCGCGCTGTACGGCCCGGCGATCCGTGCGCTGCAACTGGTCCACGCGGACGCCCAGGGCCGCTTCCCCTGGTCCCCCGCCTACCGCGACGGCCGAGCCGGCCAGCCGGTCCTGGGACCCCGCCATGCCCACTGACCGCACCCCCCGCCCCCACGAGATGCCCCGCCAGTCACGCAAGATGCCCACCCAGTCACGCGAGCCCCGGTCGCGGAACCGTGTGTCGTCTCCGCCGGTACGCAAGTCGACCCTTCCGTCACGCGTTCCCCGGCACCGGCGGCGCGTGCCCGTCCCGCAAGCTCGTGCCCGGCGCAAGCCGCTGGACCGCATCCTCCATATGCGCCTCCAGGAGCGTCAGCGCCGTCTCCTCGTCGCCGTCGCGCAGGGCCTGGATGAGCTTCGTGTGCTCCTCCACGCGCTCCTCGACCCGCTGGTACGTGCTCTGCAGCGCCGTCAGGCACATGCGCGTCTCGATCAGCAACGTGCGGGCCATCCGCACGAGCCGCTTGCTGCCCGAGGCGTTGATGAGCGCCTCGTGGAACTTCAGGTCCGCGGTGGAGAGCGCGCCCGGGTCGTCCTCGCTGGCCGCCGTCGCCATCTCGGTGACGGTCTGCTCGAGCACGTCCGCGATCCGGTCGCGGTCGCCGCCGCGGAGCGCGCGCAGCATCGCGGCGCGCTCGATCGCCGACCGGGCCGCGTAGATGTCGTAGACGTCGCCCGGCTCGAGGTCGATCACGAACAGTCCGCGGTGCCGTTCGCTGCGCAGCAGCCCTTCGGACACCAGGTGCTGCATGGCTTCCCGGAGCGGCCCCCGTGACACCTGGAACCGCGCGGCCAGCTCGGTCTCGCCGAGCTGGGTCCCGGGCGGGAGAGCGCCGGTCATGATCGCGTCGCGCAGCTGGCGCGCGATCACGGCGGCCGTCGACTCGCGGCTCACCGGCTCGATCTCGGGCAGCATGCCCGGTGGCAGGGCCATCTCAGGCGCTCCCGTCCGGCAGGTGCCGGAAGAGCGCGCCGAGCGAGCGGACGAGCCGGTGCTGCCCGGTCAGGCGCAGGCCCTCCCAGACCGTGACCTGGTTGGCGGTCAGCACGGGCTTGCCGAGCGCGGCCTCGACGGTGTTGATTTCGCCCAGGGTGCGCAGGGCGGTGTCCGGCACGAGCACCGCCTGGGCGTCCGGGTGGTCGTGGCTCACGGCGAGCTCGACGACGGCCTCCGGGCTCATCGCGCCGACTTCGGCCGCCGTGACGATGTCCGCGCTGGCCATCGAGACGACCTCGATGCCGCCGGCCCGGAGGAAGTCCACGAACAGCCGGGCGATGTCGTCCGGGTAGCTGGCCGCGACGGCGACCCGCTCGACGCCCAGCGCCCGCGCGGCGTGCACGAACGCGAAGGAGGTGCTCGAGGCCGGGACCCCGGCGACGGCGGCGAGGCGGTCGGCCTGGTCGCGGGCGCCCTCCCAGCCGTAGACGAAACTGCCGCTGGTGCACGCCCAGATCACCGCGGCGGGCTCGTGCTTGGCGAGGAGGGCGGCGCCGTCGGCGAGCCGGGCTTCGCTGCCGAGGTCGAGCAGCTCGGCCACCGCGTACTTGTCGGTGCCGTAGATGTGCTCGACCGCGAGACGGATGTCGCCCTCGTCGGCGGCGGTGCCGCCGAGCAGCTGCTCGGCCAGCGGGTAGTCGTCTTCGGCCGCGTGGTCGGGGTAGATGAAACCGATGGTGGTCACGGAACCTCCGGAGGGGACGCAAATTGTCGACAATCCTAGAGGGGAGGTCAAGGAAAACCCGTCACGACACGGCACGCAGCCACCTCCCGGTCCGACGACGGGGAGATCCATCCGGCGCAGGCACGCCCACATCGTCGGCTGGTTGGCGTGAGCACCGGTTTGCCGAGCGCGGCTTCCAGGGGTTCGACGTCCAGCTCGGCGAGGAAGCCGTGTGCAGGGCGCCGGTCAGGTCGGCGTCGTACGGCGCGCTCCGGCGCGAGGCCGAAGGGGGCGATGACCCCGATGACGCCGATGCCGCGTTGCGCCAGCGGGCCGTCGAACGCGAGGAAGTCGAAATCCAAGGCTCAGCCTCCGGAAGACGTCTGCACCTGCAGTCCGGTGCTCCGGGGGTCGTTCCTCGGATTGTTGACAATCATACGAGCGACTTTTACCGTGTCAACGTGATCGTCTCGGAACACCGGGAACTCCCCGTCCTGACCGTGCTCTGCGGCGAGTCCCGCCCACCGGACATGGGTGCTGTCGAATCCGGGGCGGTCGTGCGTTACACGGACGCGGCGGGCCTCGCCGAAGCGTTGTCCGGAGCGGACGCCCTCTTCGTCTACGACTTCCTCTCCACGGCGGTGCCCGGGGCGTGGCACGCGGCCGGCCGGCTGCGCTGGCTGCACATCGCCAGCGCGGGGGTCGACCCCGTGCTGTTCCCCGGCCTGCGCGAAAGCGACGTGGTCCTGACGAACTCGCGGGGCGTCTTCGACGACGCCATCGCGGAGTACGTGCTGGGTGTCGTACTCGCCTTCGCGAAGGACTTCGCGCGCTCGCACGACCTGCAGCGCGAACGCCGCTGGCTGCACCGCGAAACCGAACGCGTCGCCGGGCGCGAGGTGGTGGTCGTCGGCACCGGGCCGATCGGCCGGGCCATCGCGCGGCTGCTGCGCGCGGCCGGGATGCGGGTGAGCGGCGCCGGCCGCAGCGAGCGCACCGGTGACCCGGACTTCGGCGTGGTGCACGACTCCGCGCGGCTCACCGAATTCCTGCCGCACGCCGACTACGTCGTCGCGGTCGCGCCGCTGACCGAGCGGACCAAGGGCCTGTTCGACGCGCGCGCGTTCGCCGCGATGAAGCCGTCGGCGCGGTTCGTCAACGTGGGACGCGGCGAGCTCGTCGTGACGTCGGACCTGGTCGAAGCGCTGGCCACGAAGTCCATCGCCGGGGCCGCGCTCGACGTGTTCGACACCGAGCCGCTGCCGCCGGAAAGCCCGCTGTGGACCCGGCCGGACGTGCTGATCTCGCCGCACATGTCCGGGGACTTCGTCGGCTGGCGGAACAAGCTGGTCGAGGTGTTCACCGAGAACTTCCGCCGGTGGCGGGCCGGGGAGCCGCTGCGCAACGTCGTCGACAAGACGCTCGGGTACGTGCCGTCGGGGGACCAGGGAGCCGGATGAACGACAGGATGCTGACCGCCGGCGAACTCGTCGCCGCCTACGCGACCGGTGAGCTCTCGCCGGTCGAGGCGACGCAGAACGCGCTGCAGGCCATCGAAGCCCGGGACGGCGAGTGCAACGCCTACTGCCTCGTCGACGCCGACCGCGCGCTCGAGCAGGCCAGGGCGGCCGAGCTCCGCTGGCGTGACGGCAACCCGATCGGGTGGCTCGACGGCGTGCCGTCCTCGATCAAGGACATGTTCCTCACCCGGGGCTGGCCGACCGTCCGGGGCTCGAAGAGCATCGACCCGGACCAGCCGTGGGACGTCGACAGCCCGGTCGCCGCGCGGATGCGCGAGGCCGGCCTGGTGCTGCTCGGCAAGACGACGACACCCGAGATCGGCTGGAAGGGCGTCACCGACAGCCCGCTGCGCGGCATCACGCGCAACCCGGCCGACCCGTCGAAGACGGCGGGCGGGTCGAGCGGCGGCAGCGCCGCGGCCGTCGCGGCCGGCATGGGTGAGCTGTCGGTCGGCACCGACGGCGGTGGCTCGGTGCGGATCCCGGCGTCCTTCTGCGGCATCGTCGGGCTCAAACCGACCCACGGCCGCATCCCGCTCTACCCGGCGAGCCCGTTCGGCCCGCTCTCGCACGCCGGCCCGATGGCGCGCTCGGTGGACGACACCGCGTTGCTGCTGGACGTCCTGTCGCTGCCCGACCACCGCGATCCGGCCGCGCTGGCGCCGCCGGTGAGTTCGTTCCGGGAGGCCGTCCGGCGGGACGTGCGCGGCCTGATCGCCGCGTTCTCACCGACGCTCGGCTACGTCGACGTCGACCCGGAAGTGGCCGCGATCGTCGCCGCGGCGGTCCGCGCGCTGGGGGACGCCGGCCTGCAGATCGAGGAGACCGATCCCGGGTTCGCCGACCCGAAGCCGGCGTTCGACGTCCTGTGGTCGTCGGGCGCGGCGAAGCTGCTGGACTCGTTCCCGCCGGGGTCCGAGAGCCGGACCGACCCGGGCCTGCGCCGGGTCTGGGAGCTCGGCCGCAAGTGGACGGCGAGCGACTACCTCGACGCGACCGCCGAGCGGGCCGCGCTGGGCATCCGGATGGGCGAGTTCCACACGCGCTACGACGTGCTGATCACGCCGACGCTCCCGATCCCGGCGTTCGAGGCCGGGCACGACGTGCCGCCGGGCAGCGGGCTGAGCGAGTGGCCGGAGTGGACGCCGTTCACGTACCCGTTCAACATGACCCAGCAGCCGGCGATCAGCGTGCCGGCCGGGCGCACGTCGGCGGGGCTGCCGGTCGGCCTGCAGATCGTCGGGCCGCGGCACTCGGACGACCTCGTGCTGGCCGTGGCGAAGCTGCTGGAGGAAGTGCGGCCCTGGGCGCCCGCCTGAGGTACACGTGAGGGTGAAACCCGGTCCGCGGCGGCGGAAGCTGTGCCACTGTCGGCCGGGTGAACGCTCAAGGCTGGCGGTACGAACGGGCCATCCCGACCGTCGACGTCACCGGGGAGCCGACGTGCGTGGTCGTCGGCCTGGTCGAACACGGGGACAGGCTGGCCGCCGCGCTGCGGGTGGACGACGGCAAGGCGGCGCTGGTCCCGCTGGAGACCGGCGGTGAGCTGCTGCAGGCGCTGCGCGAGACGCTGGAGAACTGGTGGCGCCTCGACGGCCACCGCGACCTGACGTCCGGACCGCGGGTGGGCCGCTAGCTCACACCGGGGTCATCGGCGCCCGGCGGACGAGCCCGCGCACCTGCGGGCTGCACAGCACGAGCGCGGTCGCGCCGGCGACCAGGGCCGCGCCGCCCAGGAGCGTCGCCGATCGGCCGGCGTGTTCGGCCAGCGGGCCCGCGCTGATCTGGCCGAGCGGTATCGCGACGAACGAGCCGAGCATGTCGTAGGAGTAGACGCGCGCGAGCCTGTCCGGCGGGATGTTCTCCTGCAGCGACACGTCCCACGCGACGGAAAACTGCACCAACGCCACGCCGGCGAGGAACATCGCGGCCAGCAGCGGAAGCAGGTACGGCGTCTCGCCGAGGGCCAGCATCGGCAGCGCGCCCGCCATGACCCACGCGACGCCGGCGAAGAGCATCCGCCGCGGTTGCCAGTGGGCGGCGAGGACCCCGCCGAGCAGCGAACCGGCGGTCTGCACGGCCAGCGCGAGCCCCCAGCCGGTGCGGCCGAAGGTGTCGTCGGCGACGAGCGGGCCGATGACCAGCAGCGCGCCGGAGGTCACCGCGTTGACGACCATGAACTGCAGCACCACCAGCCACACCCAGGACCGGGCGCGGAACTCCCGCCACCCTTCGGCGAGTTCGGCGAGCGGGCGGCGGCCGGGAACGCGTTCCCCGCGTGGCAGCCGGATCCGCCGGTAGGCGAGCGCGGCGGCGAGGAAGAGCAGCGAGTTCCCGGCGAGCGCCCACCCGGAGCCGACGAGGGCGACGAGCACGCCGGCCAGCGCGGCCCCGGCGATGCGCCCGGCGTTGGAAAGCAGCCGGACCAGGGCATTCGCCGGGGTGAGCAGGGTGGCCGGAACGGTCGACGGCGTGAGCGAGGCGGCCGCGGGCAGCGAGATGGCCGAGACGGCCCCGTTGACGAGCCCGAGCCCGGCCAGCAGCGGCACGGACGCGATTCCACAGAGGACACTCGCGGCCACGGCGGCCTGCGTGAGCGCGGCGGCGGTTTCGGTGCCCTGCAGGATGACCGACCGCGGCAGCCGGTCGGCCAGCATCCCGCCGAACAGCAGCAGAAGCACATTGGCGAGGGACCGGGCCCCGACGACGACCCCGAGAGCGACCGCGGACCCGGTCAGATCGACGACGGCGAAGGCGAGCGCAAAGGGCGCAACGGCATTCCCGAAATCGGCCAGCCCCCGGCCGGTGACGAGGGCACGGAACCGCGGCTCCCGCAGCGGCGCGAGCAGCGCAGCGCTCACGGCCCCGGCTCCGACCGGAGAAGGGGCCGGCGCCCGGCCGAGGGCGGGGTGGGGTGGCGCGGGTCGGTTGCCGGGGTGCAATCGGCAGGTACTGGGAGGCGGCGTGTGGCCGAGCGCGGCAAGTGGCGGGGGCCGGTTGGCGAGGTGCGGTCGGCGGGCGTCGGGAGGCGGCGCGTGGCCAACGGCGGGTTCCAGCCGGGCGTCACCGGCGGCCGACGGCGCCAGGCGACACCCGGCACTCCGCGATGCGCGGACCCCTCAAGGCGCATCTCCCCAGCCAACCACCGCTGTCAACGGCCTAAAGCACGTACGTCGTGCCGTCCGGGGGCAGCGACGCACCCGCCGCCAGCACCGCGGCGTGCTCCGCCGATGCCGGGTCCAGTACCGGGTTCGTGTTGTTCAAGTGCGTGTACGCCCACCGTCGCCCGGCCACCCGGGGCAGGCTCGCCGTGATCGGGAGGTGGCCCATGGCCAGCTGGTCCGGGCCGCCGACTCCGCTCATCTCGTCCGGCGCGTAGAACGTCCCGTCCAGCAACACGAGCGAAGCGTCGGCGACGAACGCGTCGAACCCCGCAGGCCAGCTCCGCAGGCACGGCGCGTACACCAGCACCCCGCCCGTCGCCGGGTCCGAGATGCGGTAGGCGACCACCCACGGCCCGTCGGAACCCGCGGCGTACTTCGGCCGCTTGTCGCTCACCGGCAGGACCTCCACCCGCAGGCCCGGAAGATCCCCGAGGGACGGCCAGTGGCCGTAGCCGTCGAGCACCGCGCGAAACGGCGACAGCGCGGCCCACGCCGCCGCGGGAGCCCGCACCGGGAGGCCGCCCGACTCGCGCAACATCAGCAGGCCCAGCGCGTGGTCGAGCTCGGCGTCCGTCAGCAGCACCCCGCGCAGCGGAGTCTCGCGCGGTCCCGGCCCGGCCCGCAGCTCCGGCGTCCCGAGAATCTGGGCCCGGATGTCCGGCGAGCAGTTCAGCAGGTACCAGCCGACGCCGTCCGCGCTGATCGCGACGCAGTCCTGCGTGCGCGGCGGCAGGTCCGAGACGCAGAACCGGCACGCGCAGTTCCACTGTGGACATCCGCCGCCCGCCGCGGTGCCCAGCAGGACCACCCTCACCGGCGCATCACCAGGTCGGTCACCGGTGGCCGCGAAAGCACCAGGTCGACCGCGCCGCGGCCCGGCGAGCGCGAGCACACCGGGTCGGTGGCCGCGGCGTCGCCGGTGAGCAGGAACGCCTGGCAGCGGCAGCCGCCGAAGTCGAGCCCGCGGCGGTCGCACGTGCGGCACGGCTCGGTCATCCACTCCTCCCCGCGGTAGGCGTTGAACGACGACGAGTGGTACCAGATCTCGGCCAGCGGCGTGTCCCGCACCGAGGAGAGCGAAAGCGTCGAGATCGCCGACGCCGCGGGGCACGGCAGCACGGTCCCGTCCGGCGCCACCGTCAGCTGCCGCGCGCCCCAGCCGTACATGCACGGCTTCGGGTACGGCTCGTGGTAGTCGGCGACGACGTAGACGATTTCCATCGTCCCCCGCAACCGGTCGATCGCCGCGCGCACCACCGGCTCGGCGGCGGCCAGCTGGGCAGCCGTCGGCATCAGCGCCTCCCGGTTGCGCAGCGCCCAGCCGTAGTACTGCGTGTTCGCCAGCTCCAGCCGGTCCGCGCCCATTTCCTCGGCCAGTTCGATGATTCCGGCCAGCTGATCGTGGTTACGCCGGTGCAGCACGACGTTCAGCGACAGCGGCAGCCCGGCCGATTTCACCAGTGCCGCCGCCGCGAGCTTCCGGTCGTGCGCCTTCGCCCCGGCCAGCAGGTCGGAACGCTCCCGGGTCGCGCCCTGCGCCGACAGCTGGACGTGCGCCAGCCCGCGCGAGACGAGATCGTCGAGCCGCGAAGCCGTCAGGCCGAGCCCCGACGTGACCAGGTTGACGTAGCACCCGAGCCCGTACGCGTGCGTGACGAGCGAAGGCAAGTCCGGACGCAGCAACGGTTCCCCGCCGGAGAGGTGCACTTGCAGCACACCCAGCTCCCGCGCCTGGGACAGCACCGACAGCCAGTCCTCGGTGGACAACTCGGCGTCCCGGGTGGTCAGTTCCACCGGGTTCGAGCAATAAGGACAGTGCAGCGGGCAGCGGTGGGTCAGCTCGGCCAGCAGGCCCAGCGGTGGGTTCACGTCCACGCGACGACCCGCCGTTCCCCCAGCCGCGACAACAGGTCGAGAACGTCCTGGGCGACGACGCCGGAGTAGCGCGAAGAAAGCGCTGACGTGATCTCGGTGACGGACCGGGCGCCGTCGCACAGCTCGAGCACCGCGGCCGCGGTCGTGTTGGGCACCAGGACACCTTCGGGGAACAGCAGCACGTGCGTGTCGCGGACGTGGTCGAAGGACAACCGGACGCCGCGCCGCAGCCGGGGGACGGACTCGGCGGTGATCACGCGGCGGCCCGTTCGATCGCGTCGAGCATCGACCACAGGACGTCGCACTTGAACGACAGGGCGGCGATCGCGCGGTCCTGCTGTTCGCGCGTGACGCAGTGGCGGACCACGATGTCGAGCGTGTCCTTGCCTTCGCCGGCGACCTTGTCGATCCTGTTGGTGAAGTACGCGAGGTCGTCGCGGGCGATCCACGCGTAGTGCGCGAGCATGTCCGCCACCCGTTGCTGCATCAGGTGCCCGGCGAACATCTCGGTCAGTCCGGACGCGACGGCCTCCCACCACGGTCTCGTTCGGGCGAAGGTCACATAGGCGTCCACGGCGAACCGGACACCGGGAGCGACGTGCCGTTCGTCGAGCACTTCCGCCCGGTCCAGGCCGACCGCCGTGCAGAGCCGCAGCCAGCGTTCGATCCCGCCGGTCCCGGCGCTCGCGCCGTCGTGGTAGACGATCCGGTCGAGCCACTGGCGGCGGATCTCCGGCAGCGGGCAGTTGCTGATGATCGCCGCGTCCTTCTGCGGCAGCACGCACTGGTAGTACCAGCGGTTCGCCGCCCAGATCCGCAGCGCGCGCTCGCCGAGTTCGCCCGCGTGCAGCCGGCGGTGGAACGGGTGCGTTCCCCAGTACCGGCCGGAAAGACCGCGCAGCGCGTCGATGAATGCGCTTTCCGGGAGTGGCTCGACCGGCATCGGTCAGTCCGCCATGCGGGCCGCGTAGGCGGTGACCTCCATCGGGGTTTCGTACTCGACGAAGTCCGGGGTCGTCCACTCCTCGGTCATGTCCTGCTCCTCTCTCCGGGGGTGATCGTCGCCACCCTAGGAGCGGGAGGAACCGCCTGACCAGCATTTTCGCCCCGCTTTCGGAAAGTTTCCTTCCGATGGGGGAGTCCGGTGCCGGTGAGCGGGCTACCTTACCGCGGCTTCGAGTTCCACCAGGGCCGTGTCGAGGTGTGTCAGGATCCGCTGCAGGTGCGGAACGCTCCGGCGGCAGCCGGTGATGCCGAAGTCGAGGTGGTCGCCGTTGCTCGTCAGCGTGATGTTCACCGCCTGGCCGTCGAGCAGCACCGACGCCGGGTAGATGCCGTCGAGCTGGGCACCGTTCCAGTACATCTGCTTGCGCGGGCCGGGCACGTTCGAGATCACCAGGTTGAACGGCGGCCGGGTGTTCTTGACGACGCCGGGGATCGGCGAGACGCCGAGCTGGGCGACGTTCACCGCCGAGAGCAACAGTGTCTGCAACGGTGTCAGCTCCGAGAACAGCCGCTTCCCGTTGCGCATCGACTGGTGGATCGTGACGAGCCGCTTGCCCGCGTCCGGCAGGTCGGTGGCCAGGTTGCACAGCAGCGCGCCGATGTTGTTGCCCGCCGCCTCGCCCGGGTCGTTCTGCCGGCGCAGCGACACCGGCACCATCGCGATCAGCGGCGCGTCCGGCAGCGCGCGCTGTTCGATCAGGTAGTCCCGCAGCGCGCCCGAGCACATCGCGAGCACGACGTCGTTGCGCGACACCCCGGCGGCGGTGGCCACCTGCCGGACGCGGTCCAGGGGCCACTTCTGCGCCGCGAACCGCCGCGCGCCCCCGATCGGCACGTTGAGCATCGTCTTCGGCGCCTGTCCCGGCAGGGTCACGGTGTGTTCGCCGAACGCCTCGCGCGCGACCTTCATCGCGGCCGGCGCGAGGCTCGCGAGCTGGTTGGCCGTCTTGCTCGCGGCCTGCAGGAACGAGCGGGGACGCTTCTCGCGTTCGGCGCGGGGTTCGTGCCGCGACCCCCACCACGGCGGGCAGTCCATGTCGGCGGGGTCGTCCGACAGCGTGCCCTGCAGCTGGCGCAACGCCGAGACGCCGTCCATCAGCGCGTGGTGGACCTTCGTGTAGACGGCGAACCGGCCGTCGGCGAGCCCTTCGATGAGGTGGGTTTCCCAGAGCGGCCGGTGCCGGTCGAGCAGGGTGCTGTGCCAGCGGCCGGTCAGCTCCAGCAGTTCGCGGACGCGGCCCGGCTGCGGCAGCGCCGAGTGCCGGAAGTGGTAGTCGAGTTCGAGTTCGCCGTCGTTGGCCCACGCCACGTGGCCCATCGTGGTGACCGGCCGCGCCGGTCGGCGGCGGAACACCGAGCGCATGTTGTCCGATTCGAGCAGGCTCTTCCGGACATCGCGGAGGTAGTCGTCGCCCGCGCCCTCCGGTCTCTTGAACAGCTGCAGGCCGCCCACGTGCATCGGATGCTCGCGCGTTTCGACGAGGAGGAACATCGAATCGGTCACGGGCATCATCGCCATGGGACATCACCTTCCGAGCTCGGCACGCCGACTCTACGCGCTCGGCCGCCGCCGGTGGATCACGTTCTACTCTGGCGAGTATGACCGCCCGCGGCGCAGGGGAAACGTCCTTGCCACCGATGGCCGAATGCGGGGTGATCGGCGGTGGCGTGATCGGTGTCAGCTGCGCGTTCCGGCTCGCCGAAGCCGGCGTCGGCGTGCTGTTGCTCGAGCGCGGCGAGCTGGGCGGCGGCTCGACGGCGAAGGCCGCGGGCGGCATCCGGTCGTCGTTCACCAGTCCCGTGAACGTCGAACTCGGCCTGCGCGGCCTGGCCGCGTACAGCGCTTTCTCGCGCGACTTCGGCGTCGAGATCGACTTCCGGCGCGACGGCTACCTCTACCTCGTCACCGACCCCGCCGACGTGCCCGCGTTCGAGCGCTGCGCCGAGCTCCAGCGCGCGCACGGCGTCCGCAGCCACCTGCTCGACCCGGCCGAGGCGAAGCGGGTGCTCCCGCTGGTGGCCACCGACGATGTGGTGGCCGCGCTCTGGTCGCCGGAGGACGCCAAGGCGACACCGGACGCCGTCGTCCAGGGTTACGCGAAAGCGGCCCGCGCACACGGGGCGCAGGTGCGGACCGGGGTCGAGGTCACCGGGATCGAGCGGGACGGCGACACGCTGACCGGCGTCGCCACGACGGCCGGGTTCGTCCGGACCGGCGCGGTGGTGTGCGCGGCCGGTGCGTGGTCGGGCCGGGTCGGCGAGCTGGCCGGGCTGGACCTGCCCGTGCGCCCGTTCCGGCGGCAGGTCGTGTTCACCGGGCCGGTGCCCGGGCTGCCGGAAGCGGTTCCGCTGACCATCGAGATGCCGTCGGCCTTCTACTTCCACCGCGAGGGACCCGGTTTGGCGATGTCGTTTTCCGGAGACGACACAGACGACGGCGTCCCCAGTTTCGACACCCGGTACGAGCCGGGTGCGTGGCTGCCCCGGCTGGCCGAGCTCGCCGGCCGCCGGATCCCCGCGGTCCTCGACGCCGGCCTCCGGACGGCCTGGGCCGGGCTGTACGAAACGACGCCGGACCGCAACCAGATCATCGGGGAAAGCGTCCTGCTGTCGCGGTTCTTCTACGCGACCGGCTTCTCGGGCCACGGCTTCCAGATGGGACCCGCCACCGGAGAGCTGGTCCGGGACCTCTACCTGCGGCGACGGCCGGCGGTGGACATCGCCGAGCTCGACGTCCGCCGGTTCGCCGCGGGTGCGCCCCGCACCGAGCACAACATCGTCTAGGGGTCGATTGCCAGATCGTTGAACGATCTGGCAGTATCCGGGCCGTGGCTGTGAGTGGTGCTCGGGAGCTGGTGGACGCGCTGGAAGCGCTCGGAACGGAGATCGTCTTCGGCCTCCCGGGGGTGCACAACCTGCCGTTGTGGGAGGCGCTCGGCGAGACCGGGATCAAGCTCGTCGGGGTCCGCCACGAACAGACCGCCGGGTACGCCGCCGACGGCTACGCCCGCGCCACCGGCAAGCTCGGCGTCGCGCTGGTCACCACCGGCCCGGGGGCGGCGAACACGCTCGGCGCGGTCGGCGAGGCCATGGCGTCCGCGGCCCCGGTGCTGGTCATCGCCACCGACATCCCCTCGACGCTGCGGCGGCCCGGCGTCGTCCGCGGGGTGCTGCACGAGACGTCCGACCAGCAGGCGATGTTCGCGCCGGTGACCAAGGGCGGCTTCACCGTGCGGGCCGCCGACCAGATCGGCACCACCGTCCACCGCGCCGCCCGGCTCGCGCAGCTGCCGCAGAGCGGCCCGGTCTACCTCGGCGTGCCCACCGACTACCTGCGCGAACAGGTGCCGCACCGCCGTCCGCCCGCGCCGCACCGCAAGCCGGACGTCGACGTCCCCGACCTCGCGCGGGCCGAGGCGATGCTGTCCGACGCGCGGCACCCGCTGATCTGGGCCGGCGGCGGCGCACTGCGCTCGGGCGCGGGCGAGGCGATCGGCGCCCTCGCCGAGAAGCTCGCCGCGCCGGTGCTCACCACGTTCGCCGCCCGCGGGCTGCTGCCGCTCGATCACCCGTGCCTGGCGCCGAACCCGGTGCACACGCCCGAGGTCGGCGAGCTGTGGGACGAAGCCGACGTCGTGCTCGCCATCGGCACCGACTTCGACGGCCTGATGACGCAGAACTGGCGGATGCCCAAGCCGCCCAAGCTGATCGCGGTCAACGTCGACGCCGACGACGCCGCCAAGAACTACGTCCCCGACCTGACGCTGGTCGGGGACGCGCGTTCGATCGTCGAACGGCTGCTGCCGAAGCAGCGGCCCGGGCTCGATGACATCACGCTGCGGCTGGCCGGCATCGGCCGGCGCGTGCGCCAGCGCATCCGGGACGAGGAACCGCAGGCCTACGACTTCCTGTCCACTTTGGACGAGGTGCTGCCGACGGACGCGGTGCTGGTCTCCGACATGTGCGTCGCCGGCTACTGGGTCGGCGGCTTCCACCGGGTGCGGGCGCCGCGCAAGCTCGCCTACCCGATGGGCTGGGGCACCCTCGGCTACGGCTTCCCGGCGTCGCTGGGGGCGGCCGCGGCCGGCACCGGGCGCGCCATCTGCATCACCGGCGACGGCGGGTTCCTCTACGGCTGCGGTGATCTGGCCACGCTCGCTCAGGAGCAGCTGCCGGTCACCGTCGTCCTGGTCGACGACGGGGGGTACGGGATGCTGCGGTACGACCAGGACCGCGCAGGGCTGCCCCACCGCGGGGTCGACTGGGACAGCCCGGACTTCGTCGGCCTCGCCCGGTCGTTCGGGGTGCACGCCGACCGCGTTTCCGGATTCGGACGGGCGTTCCGGCGGCTGCTCGGCGAGTTCGTCGAGTCGGACGAGCCGAACGTCCTGGTCGTCAAGGCCAAGCTGAAGCCGCCGCTGAACACCTCGCCGCGGTGGTACCGGACGTGAGGATCGGCGTCGACATCGGCGGCACGTTCACCGACCTCTGCGTGGTGGACGCGACCGGCATCGCCGCTGTCGGCAAGGTCCTGACCACGCACGACGAACCGGCCCGGGCGGTCGAAGCGGGACTGGCCGCGCTGCTCGCCGAAGCCGGGATCGCCGCCGCGGACGTCGAGCAGGTCGTGCACGGGACGACCCTGGTGACGAACGCCCTGATCGAGCGGAAGGGCTCCCGGACCGCGCTGCTGGCCACCGCGGGCTTCCGCGACGTCCTGGAACTGCGGCGTGAGCACCGGTACGAACTCTACGACCTCGGCTTGGCACTGCCCGCGCCGCTCGTCCCGCGGCACCTGCGGTTCGACGTCCCGGAGCGGATCCTCGCCGACGGTTCCGTCCACACCGGACTTGACGAAGCGTTCGTCGCGCGGCTCGGCCGGGAGCTGGCCGCGCGCGGGATCGAGGCCGTCGCCGTCTGCTTCCTGCACTCCTTCACCAACCCCGCGCACGAGCGGCGCGCCGCAGCGGTCCTCGCCGAGGTCGCGCCCGGGCTGCGGGTCGCGTTGTCCTCCGACGTCGTGCCGGAGATCCGCGAGTTTGAGCGCACGTCGACCACGGTCGCCAACGTCTACGTCCAGGACCGCACCGAGCGGTACCTGCGCGACCTCGAACAGCGGCTGCACCGGCTGGGCGTCACCCGGGCCCCGCACATCATGCTGTCCAACGGCGGAGTGGCCACTGTGGACACGGCGGCCCGGCACCCGATCCGGATCCTCGAGTCCGGCCCGGCGGGCGGGGCGCTGGCGGCCGCGGCGATCGGACCGGCCGACCTGCTGGCCTTCGACATGGGCGGCACGACGGCGAAGCTGTGCCTGATCGCGGGCGGTGCGCCGCTCGTGACGCACCAGTTCGAAGTGGACCGCAAGTACCGGCTGCGGCCCGGGTCCGGGCTGCCGGTACAGGTGCCGGTCACCGACATGATCGAGATCGGCGTCGGCGGCGGCTCGATCGCCCGCCTCGACCCGCTCGGCCTGCTGACCGTCGGGCCCGATTCCGCCGGGTCCGAACCCGGCCCGGTCTGCTACGGCCGCGGCGGCACCGAGCCGACGGTCACCGACGCCGACCTCGTCCTCGGCTACCTCGACCCGGGCTACTTCCTCGGCGGCGAAATGCGCTTGGCCGCCGACGCCGCGAAAGCCGCGATCGCCGAAAAGATCGCCGAGCCGCTGGGCGTGAGCGTCGAAGAGGCCGCGTGGGGCATTCACACCAGCGTCAACGAAGACATGGCGAACGCGGCCCGCGTGCACGCCGTCGAGCGCGGGCACGACCCGGCGAAGCTGCCGATGTACACCTTCGGCGGAGCCGGTCCGGTGCACGGCGTCGGCGTCGCGCGGGCGCTCGGGGCGCCGTCGGTCGTCGCGCCGCCCGCCGCCGGGGTGCTGAGCGCGGCCGGGTTCCTGACCGCGCCGCTGGCGTTCGACTTCGTGCGGTCGGCGCGCGCGGCCGTCCACGACCTGGCCTGGGAGCAGGTCGACGCGCTGTTCGCCGAGATGGAGGCCGAAGGTGCGGCGCTGCTGGCGAAGTCGGGGATCGCCGACGTGACGCACCGGCGCATCGCCGAGATGCGCTACGCCGGGCAGGGCTACGAGATCCGCGTCCCGGTCCACGGCGGCGCCTGGCCCGGCACCCTCATCGACGAGTTCACCCGCACCTACCGGGCGCTCTACCGGCGCACCGGGCCCGAGGTCGGCGTCGAGGTGCTGAACTGGCGGGTCGTCTCCAGTGGGCCGAAACCCGAGGTCACCCTGCGGCTGAAACCGACTTCCTCCGGAGAGCCGCGGAAGGGCAGCAGGCGGGCCTACTTCCTGTCGACTGGGGGATTTGTCGACACGGCGGTCTTCGATCGGTACCGGCTCGCGCCCGGTGTCCGGGTGGACGGACCGGCCATCGTGGAGGAACGCGAGTCCACTGTGGTCGTCCCGCCCGGTGCGCACTGCGTCGTCCGCGACGATGCCGCGCTGGAGGTGACGGTGTGACCGTCGACCCGATCCTGGCCGGGCTGGTCGGCAACCGGCTGCACTCGATCCTCGCCGAGCAGCAGAACGCGCTGGTCAACACGGCGTTCTCCGCCGTCGTGCGCGAATCGCTCGACCTGGCCTGCGCGGTGTTCGACTCGCGCGGCGAGATGATCGGCCAGTCCGTCGGCGGCACGCCCGGGCACATCAACGCGATGGCGACCGGCATGCACCACTTCGTCGCGGCCTACCCGCCGGCGGCCCTCGAACCCGGCGACGTGCTGCTCACCAACGACCCGTGGCAGACGGCCGGCCAGATCAACGACGTCACCGTGGCCACCCCGGTGTTCCGCGGCGGCCGGCTGGTCGCGTGGTTCGCCTCCTGCTGCCACGCGCCGGACATCGGCGGGCGGCTCGTGTCGGCCGAAGCCCACGAGGTGTTCGAGGAAGGCCTGCGGCTGCCCATCCTGAAGTTCCTGCGCGCGGGCGAGGTCAACGCCGACGTCGAACGGCTGATCCGGGCCAACGTGCGGACGCCGGAAGAGACCATCGGCGACCTGTACGCCCAGGTCACCGGCAACGAGGTCGGCGCGGCGAGCCTGCTGCGGCTGCTGGACGAGCTGGGTCTCGACAGCCTCGACGAGGTTGCGGCCGAGATCATGGACCGCTCGGAACGGGCGGTGCGCGCCGCGCTGCGCGCGCTGCCCGACGGCACGTACACCAACGAGATGGTCACCGACGGGTTCGACGACGAAGAAATCGTCCTGCGCGTCACGGCCACTGTGGACGGTGACGGGATCCACCTCGACTTTGCCGGATCCTCGCCGCAGAGCCGTCGCGGGATCAACGTCGTCCTGAACTACACGCGGGCGTATGCGTCGTTCGCCGTCAAGGCGGCGATCTCGCCGGAGGTGCCGCACAACGCCGGGTCGTTCCGGCCGGTGCACGTCACCGCGCCCGAAGGCTCGGTGCTGAACTGCCTGCCGCCGGCGCCGGTCGCGTCCCGGCACCTGATCGGGCACTTCCTGCCGTCGCTGCTGATCGGCGCGCTGCCCGGCGCGGCGATCGCGCCGAGCGCGGACGCGCTGTGGATGACCATCTGGCGCGGTCCCGGGTTCATGCTGAACGTCTTCCAGACCGGTGGCATGGGCGCGCGCCCGGACCAGGACGGCCTGTCCGCCACCGGGTTCCCGAGCGGCCTGCGCTCGACGCCGACCGAGGTCATCGAGACCATGGCCCCGCTGGTCCAGCACACGCGCGAGCTGCGCGTGGACTCCGGCGGGGCGGGCCGGTTCCGCGGCGGACTCGGACAGGTGACCACGATGGGTGCACTCGGCGTGACTTCCTGGTCCGTCAACGGGAACGTCGACCGGGTGCGCGCCGCCGCGTCCGGGGTGGCGGGTGGCCGGGCGGGCGCGGCCGGCCGCTTCGGCCTCCGCGGCGGGGCGGACCTGCCGGCGAAGAGCCGGGTGACGCTCGCCGCGGAGTCCGTCGTGGACGTCACGCTGCCGGGCGGCGGCGGGTACGGGCCGCCGGTCGAGCGGCCGGTGGCGGCGGTGCTCGCCGACGTCGTCGAGGGTTACGTCTCGGCGGCCGCGGCGCGCGAGGTGTACGGCGTCGAGGTGCGATACCTCGGGCCGCCGGACGCGCTCGTCCGGCTGCCGGCGGACTACGTGGTGGACGAAGAGCAGACAGCACGACGGAGAGCGGGGCAGTGAGCATGGGTCGGTTGGCCGGCAAGGTTGCGGTGGTCTTCGGCGGCGCGCGGGGCATCGGCCTCGCCACCGTGAAGGAGTTCCTCGCCGAGGGTGCGACGGTCTTCGCCTCCGACATCCGCGAGCCCGCGGAAGCACTCGACGGCTACCGTCACGCCATAGTGGACGCGACCGACGAGGACGCCGTGGCGGCGTTCGTCGACGGCGTGATCGCCGAGGCCGGCCGCATCGACGTGCTGTTCAACAACGTCGGTGTCCACCTCGGCAAGTCCCTCGTGGACACGACGCTGGCGGACTTCGACCACATCTTCGCGCTCAACGTGCGGGCCGCCTTCCTCGGTACCCGGGCGGTGCTGCCGCACATGCTCGCGCAAAAGGCGGGCAGCATCATCACGACGTCGTCCAACGGCGGCGTGATGGGCCGTCCCGGCGACCCGGTGTACAACGCCACCAAGCACGCGCTGGTCGGCCTGACGAAGTCCATCGCGGTCGCCCACGCGCACCAGGGCATCCGGGCCAACACGGTGAACCCCGGCGCGATCGACACCGACATGCTGCGCAGCACGCTGAACTCGCCGGAGGAGTTCGAGACCAAGCAGCACCAGCTGGTCGCGAGCACGCCCGCGGCGCGCGTCGGCGAGGCCTGGGAAGTCGCGAAGGCCGTGGTGTTCCTGGCGAGCGACGAGTCCCGGTTCGTCAACGGCGTCGTGCTGCCGATCGACGGCGCCAAGGCCGCGGGCGCGATGCCGGGCAACCGGTACAGCCTCGACTTCGAACTCGGCGTCAGGTAGTGCCGTGACCGTCGATGCCTCGGGACTGGAGGGCGCTCGGCACCTGCTCGAGCGCAGCGGCACGGCCGAGCGGGTCGCGGCGATCCTGCGCCAGTACATCACCGACGGCGTCTTCGCCCCCGGTGAACGGCTGTCCGAGCCGGTGATCAGCGCGGCGCTCGGCGTTTCGCGCAACACGCTGCGCGAGTCGTTCCAGCTGCTCGCCCACGAGCGGCTGGCCGTGCACGAGCTGAACCGCGGCGTGTTCGTGCGCGAGCTGACGACCGACGACATCGAGGACCTCTACGTCGTCCGCCGCGCCACCGAATGCGGTGCCCTGCGGCGCGCGGCCGAACTGTCCACAGTGGATCTGTCCCTGGTGGAGCAGGCGCTTCGGGACGGCCGGACGGCGGCGCGGGCCGAGGACTGGCCGTCGGTCGGCACCGCCAGCATCCACTTCCACCAGGCCCTCGCGGACCTCGCCGGCAGCGAGCGCCTGTCCGCGACGATGCGCCAGGTGCTCGCCGAGACGCGGCTGTTCTTCGTGCTCAACGAGAACACGCGCTCGTTCTACGAGCCGTTCCTCGACTGCCACGAGCGGATCCTGCGCGATCTGCGCCTCGGCCGGTTCGACGCCGCGGAAGCGGCGCTGGACCGCTACCTGCGCGACGCCGAGGCCCGGCTGCTCGAGCTCAGCACACCGGCGTCGGACACCGGGAACACGACGCTGAACGAGTAGGGCCGGCGGACCGTGACGGCGTGGTACCGCCCGTCGGGGCCGGCCGCCCAGCCGGTCCAGGCGATCGTGCGGACGACGGAACAGGTGCGGTAGCCGGTGGTCGCCGTGGCCGCCGGTGCCGAAGCGAGCAGCGCGGCGGCCACGACGGCGGTGGTCGTCGCGCGTCGGGGGAACACGGCTCCCACTCAACCGCGGGACGACCCCGGACCGGAAAGGATTCGAGCCGGTTCGAATCCGCCGTTCCGGCTGTTACCGTCGGTGGGTGTTCACGCTGCGGGTCGACGCGGAGACGGTGGCCAGGACGCGCTTCTCGCCGTCGCTCGCGGCGGAGTCCCTGGCCTGGCTGAGGCTCGCGGCCGAGTCGGCGCGGCACCCGGTGTTCGGCGATCCCGGCCCGCTCGCCCGCGGAGCGCTCACGCACCCCGATGTCGCCCTGCTGCTGGACCTGCTGCCGCAGACCGGCGAGGTCTACACCCCCGACCTGCTCACCCCGCAGCCCGGCACGGCGACCCGGCCCGGTGACCTGCTCGACGAGCAGCTGGCGCGGATCGAGGCGACCCCGCAGGACGACGTCGAGGAGCAGGTGCTGGCGCACACGCAGGTCCACTGGCGGCGTCCGCTGCCGGTCAGCGCGCGCCGGGTCGTGGAGTCGGGCGCGCTGCCCCGGCGCCTGGCGAACGGGCTCGCCCGGTTCTGGCGGGACGCGCTGGGCGAGGACTGGAGGGCGCTGCAGTCGGTCGTCGAGGGGGACATCACCCACCGCGCGCGGACCATCGCCGCGCGCGGCGTCGGCGCGGCGCTCGGCGAGCTCCACCCGACCATCGGCTGGGCGGGCGACGCGATCACGGTCGTGAAACCGTTCGACGGCGAAGCCGACATCTCCGGCCGGGAGCTGGTGCTGGCCCCCGGTGTGCTCAGCTGGCCCGTCATCAGCATCCAGATCGACGTGCCCGGCCAGGTCGTCCTCTCCTACCCGGCCCACGGGGTCGGCACGGGCGCCGGCCGCCCGCCGGGCCGGCTCGCGCCGGTCGTCGGCGCGGCCCGTGCGGCGCTCCTGGCCGATCTCGAGACGCCGCGGTCGACCGCGGAACTGGCCGCCCGGACCGGGTACAGCGCGGGCACCGTCTCCTATCACCTGGGCGCCCTGCACCGCGCGGGCCTCCTCGGCAAGGTCCGGGACGGGCGGTACGTGCTCTACCAGCGGACCGCCCGGGCCGTCGCGCTCCTCGAGTCCGGGTAGAAAGGGACCGAACGCCGAGCCCGACGAGGAGCCGCTGATGCCCCCTGCTGTCCGCCCGCTCGACGGGATCAAGGTCGTCGACCTCTCGCGGATCCTGGCCGGCCCGTACTGCACCCAGTACCTCGGCGAAATGGGCGCCGACGTGGTGAAGGTCGAGCCGCCGGGGCACGGCGACGACACCCGCGGCTGGGGGCCGCCGTTCGTCGGGGACGAGGCCGTCTACTACCTGGCGGCGAACCGCAACAAGCGCGGGATCGTGCTCGACCTCAAGAGCGACCGCGGCCGGGAAGCTCTCCGGCGGCTGGTCGCCGGCGCCGACGTGCTCGTCGAGAACTTCCGCCCGGGCACGCTCGAGAAGTGGGGCATCGGGTACGCGGAACTGTCTTCGCTGAACCCGCGGCTGATCCACGTGTCGATCACCGGGTTCGGGCAGACCGGCCCGTACCGCGACCGCGCGGGGTACGACCTAGTGGCGCAGGCCCTCGGCGGCATCATGTCGCTGACCGGCGAGCCCGGCGGCGCGCCGGCGAAGGTCGGGTTGCCGGTGGCGGACCTGAACGCGGGGACGTGGGCGATCATCGGCGTCCTGATGGCGTTGCAGGCCCGGCACACGACCGGTCGCGGCCAGTACCTCGACGTGTCCCTTTTGGACAGCCAGCTGGCCTGGCACGTGTACGCCGCCGGCACGCACTTCTACGACACGCCGCGGCCGCGCCGGATGGGCTCGGCGCACCCGAGCATCGTCCCGTATCAGGGCTACCACGTCGCCGACGGCTGGCTGATCATCGCCGTCGGCAGCGAAAAGCTCTGGCACGCGTTCTGCGGGGTGCTCGGCCTGGACATCGCCGCCGACCCGCGGTTCTCCTCCAACGCTGCGCGCTCGGCCCACCGCGAGCAGCTGAACGCGCTGCTGGAACCGGTGCTCCTGACGCGCACGGCGGCGCAGTGGATGACGGCGTTCGACGCGGCGGGCATCCCGGCGGCCCCGGTCAACGAGATCGACGACGTCTACGCGGACCCGTGGGCGGAGGCGCGTGACCAGGTGGTGCGGCTGCCGCACCCGACGGTGGGGACGTACGTGGGCACGGGCTTCCCGGTGAAGGCGTCGGACACCCCGGCGCGGCCGACGTCCGCCCCGCCGACACTGGGCCAGCACACCGCCGAGGTGCTGGCCGAGCTGGGGTACTCGCCGGCGGAGATCGCGGAGTTCCTGGACCGGCCGGCCAGTCCGGAGCCGTGAACTGTGCGCGGTGGAGTGTTCGCGTTCGCCGCTTCGCCCTGGTAGGGATGAGGGCAGGAGTGAGGAGGACCGATGTCAGCACAGCACGCCCTGTGGCACCCGTTCGCCGACATGGGCGCGGTCGACGGCGACCGGATGGTCATCACCCGAGGCGAGGGCTCGTACGTCTGGGACGACGCGGGCCGCAGGTACTTCGACGCGACGGCGTCGCTCTGGTACGCGAACTTTGGCCACGGCCGCCCGGAGATCACCGAAGCGGTCTCCCGCCAGCTGGGGGAGCTCGACTCGTGGAACCTGTTCGGCTACAACGCGAACCGGCCGGCGATCGAGCTGGCGGACCGCGTCGCGGCGCTGGCGCCGGAGCCGGGGTCGAAGGTGTTCTTCGGCTCGGGCGGCGGCGACGTCATCGACACGGCGGTGAAGCTGGCGCGGGCGTACTTCGCGCAGACCGGGCGCCCGGAGAAGGTCCACGTGATCGGCCGCGCCCAGGGCTACCACGGAACGCACGGCTTCGGCACCGCGGTGGGCGGGATCCCGGCGAACGCGGCCGGCGTCGGCCCGCAGCCTCCGGATTTTTCGCACGTGGCCTATGACGACGCAGCAGCGTTGGAGGCGGAAATCCAGCGCGTGGGCGCGTCCCGCGTCGCGGCGTTCTTCTGCGAACCGGTGATCGGCGCGGGCGGGGTGCTGCTGCCGCCGGAGGGGTACCTCGAGGAGGTGGCGGCGATCTGCCGCCGGCACGAGGTGCTGTTCGTGGCCGACTGCGTGATCGCGGCGTGGGGCCGGCTGGGCACGTGGTTCGGCATCGATCGCTGGCCGGTGCAGCCGGACCTGATCACGACGGCGAAGGGCATCACGGGCGGCACGATCCCGCTGGGTGCGCTGGTGGTGGCCCCCCGGGTGGCCGAGCCGTTCTGGACGGGCGAGCCGGGAGCCCCGGTCTTCCGCCACGGCCCGACGTACGCGGGCCACCCGGTGGCGTGCGCGGCCGGCTTGGCGACGCTGGACATCTACGAGCGCGACGGCTTGATCCCCCGGGGCCGCGAGCTGGAGAAACCCCTGGCGGACGCGGTGTCCTCGGTCAGCGGGCACGCGTTGGTGAAGGAGGTCCGGGCCGGTCTCGGCTTCCTCGCGGCGGTGGAGCTGACGGCCGAGGTCGTGGACGCGGACCCGGGCGCCCCGGTGAAGCTGCAGCGAGCGTGCCGCGACGAAGGCGTGATCGTCCGCAACCTGGGCCGGGGAGTGGCGGTTTCGCCGCCGTTGGTGGCGGCCGAGCCGGAGCTGGACCTGCTGGCGGCGGCCCTCCCGAAGGCCTTGGACCGCTTGGCGAAGCAGGTGTGAGTGAGGAGTGGCTCTTTCCTGTCCTCCGACGGCAGGAAAGAGCCACTCACGACATCGGCTCCGGGCGAGCTCAGGAAACGCAGAACTCGTTCCCCTCCGGATCCGCCATCGTCACCCAGCTGTGCGGCCCCTGCCGCCCCCGCCACAGGTACGTCGCCCCGCGCGCCTTCAGCTTCTCCAGCGTCGGCTCGACGTTCTCCGCGCCGACCCACACATCGAGGTGCAGCCGGTTCTTCACCGTCTTCGCCTCCGGGACCTCCTGGAACAGGATCCGCCGCGGCGGCCCCTCCGGTGGCGAGTCCGGGTGCCGGATCCCCGCTCCCGCTTTCCACACCAGCGAACCCCGGTACGTCCGCGTTTCCGACTCCGTCGCGTACCCCTTCGCGATCATCTCGCGGACGAAGCCCTCGTCCGTCGGTTCCACGGACCAGCCGAGCGTCTCGGCCCACCAGTCGGCGAGCACGTGCGGGTCGGCCGAATCCACCACTACCTGGAAGTCATGCGCCATACCGGCACATTAACGACCGAGTCCGACATTTTCCGGAGCATCGGGTCCTCGGGCACGACCGTGAAACGCCACTTGTCCACGCCGCCGCCCATGATCTCGGCGTACCGGCGGGCGCCGTCGGCGTTGGCGAACCGCACCTGCTGGCCGTTCGTCAGATGGGTGATCTTGACCGCCACAACAACCTCCCGAAGTCTGTGGGCCGGCCCGCGGAGCTTCCCCCTCCGGGACCGGCAGGCACAGTAGAACACATGTTCGACCACCCGCGCCACTCTCTCCCCCGACCAGGGGAGTCATTGAAGAAACCGCAGGTCAGAGTGGTCGGATCAGTGCCACGCGCGGCCAGGCGTCGAGGCCGCGGGCAGCCTCCGCGTGGCGGATCGAGCGCAGGCCGGGCCCCATTTCCGCCTCCGGGACGACCCGGAACCCGAGCCGCTCGTAGTACGGCGCGTTCCACGGCACCGCCGCGAACGTCGTCAGCGTCAGCGCGGTCAGCCCCCGCGGCCGGGCCCACTCGGCCAGCGTCTCGATCAGCGCGCGGCCGATCCCGCGCCGGGCGTGTAACGGCCGGACCGAAACCTGCTCGACGTGCGCGCAGCCGTCGACGATCATGGCGACGAGGTACGCCACCGGCCGGTCGGCGGCGTCGACGCTCACCCACGCGCGGCCGGCGGACTGGTACACCGCGAGCTCGGCCACCGAGCCGGGGTCGTCGTCGGCGATCGCGGTCATGCCGACGTCGCGGAACAGCGCACCGGCCTCGCGCTCGACGTCGATGAGCGCGGGCAGGTCGTCGGGGAGCGCGAGCCGGATCACCCGCGCAGTTCTACGCGCCCGCGCGGACTTCTCACAGCGAATAAGACGAGATCGCCCGCTGGATGCGGATCGCGTACCCCTGCAAGGTCGTGATCGCCGCGTGCCGGGCCTCCTCGGTGATCCGGGCGGCCGGGCCGGCCAGGCTCAGCACCGTGGGCCGCCGCCCGATCGTCTGCACCGGCACCGAACAGGCCCAGACGCCTTCGTCGAGTTCGCCGGAGCTGATCGCGTACCGGTTCTCCAGTGCCCGCTTGAGTTCGTCGCGCGCCGCCGTCCCGCGCTGCTCGACGATCGACGCCCACCGCCGGTCGCGCTCGATCTCCGGCAGCAGCGCGAGCAGCATCTTGCCGGAGGCGCCGACGCCGAGTGGCAGCGAGTGCCCCGGTTCGAACGTGAACCGCATCGCGCGGTCGCACTCGACGCGGTCGGCGCACACGGCGGAGTCGCCGAACTGCTGGAACAGCATCACCGTCTCGCCGAGCTCCCGCGCGGCTTCCTCCATCGCCGGCCGCGCCAGCCGCACCATGTCGTTCGCCAGCTGCGCGGCCCGCGCCAGCGGCATGACCTGGCTCGTCAGGTGGTAGTGCCCGGCCCGGCCCTCCTCGAGCAGCTGGAGCTCCTTGAGCAGGGCCACGTAGCGGTAGGTCGTCGCCACCGGGGTGCCGATGGTCGCGGCCAGCTCGGCGACGCTCGCCTCCCACCGGCTCTCCGAAAAGGCCAGCAGCAGCTGGAGGACCTTCCGGGAACTGCTGGCCCCGGGGGTGCGCCGGGGGGAAGTGGAGGCGGAACCGTCGACGGTACTGACGGCAGGCGTCATCGTGACCTCTCGGTGAGATAAAAACGGCCTTCGCTATCACACGGGGTGAATAAATTAGCACGTAGTGTGAAAGGAAGGCCAGCAATGGCCCGGGAAAAGGGCCATCGCCGGCGCACCGGGGTCACATCGTGAGAAATTCGCCCGGTTTCGTCACCACGGGTGACTCGAGGTAGAGTCCGCGGTATTCTTCCTGGGTCCCGGAGTTGTGCACCTGCAGCGCCAGCGGGCCGACCCGGCCGGCCGTCTTGTCGGATCAGCGCGGTCGGTTTGTGGTTGCCCTTGACTGCCGGACATTGAATATCCACCGAAACGTGCCGACCTGCTGTTTGTTGTAGTACAACGGCACCGCACGCGGTGCCGTTGCCGTGGATGACGCCGTTTCCGCCGACCACAGGCCGGTTTTCGACGACGTCCACGCGGTCAGGTCCGAGCCGTCGAACATCGAAACCGGATTCGGGTCGCCGTAGGGGTTTGCCGCCGCGGAAGCCGCGATGATCCCCGCGGCGAGCACACCGAAGAGCCTGCGCACCATCATGCCGTCCTCCCGTGCACGCGGATCGAGGGTTCGGACGGCGGATTTTCGCGTCAGGAGCGGCGTGGGCCGAGCGTCAGCCGCGGTCCCGGTCACCGGTGAGGAACGGCGTCAGCAGGCCCGGCAGCGCCCGGTCGGCGAGCGCGAGCCCGTCGGTCTCGCCGACGTCGAGCACCCGGTACTTCCCCTTGCCCGCGGCGACCGGCGCGATCAGCGTGACCAGCCCGGCCCGGCGCTGGAAGCAGGAGCGCTCGACGACGATCCCGGTCATCCCGTCACAGCGGACCGCCGCGGTGCCGCGGTCGAGCGAACCCGACCGCGTCACGAGGTAGCGGCCGGTCAGCGCGTGGCCGAGGCCGCGGTAGCGGTCCCAGCCGACGAGCGCGGCGAACGGCACCAGCACGAGCGCGACCTGCCACGGCCAGTCCGGCAGCGCTCCGAGCCACGCCAGGCCGTAGAGCGCCGCGGCGAGCAGCAGCACGCTGAGGACGGCCCGCGAAAGCCGCCGGTGCAGCGCCCGGCGCGGGTGCCGCGTCAACGGTGTCGCGACCGGGTCCTCGCCGAGCACCTCGGCGACGACTTCGTGCGCGCGTGCCAGCGGCGCCGGCGGCAGCAGCAGGCTGCCGCCCTTGTCCGCGCTCTTGCCCTCCCGGAGGCCGGCCGCGATGGCGACGCAGCGGGCGCCGCCGGCCAGCCGCAGCGGCAGCGGCTCGCGGATTTCGGCGCCGCGCAGGCGGTCCTCCTCGATCGACACCGACCGCGTGGTGATCAGCCCGCGCCGGACGTGCAGCGTGCCGGCCGGCTCGCGGGTGAGCCGGAAGTTCCAGAACGACAGCACGTACCCGCCCACCGACAGCAGCGAGACGAGCACCAGCAGCCCGACGGCCGCCACCACCAGGCTCAGCCACACGGGGGTGTCGGCGAAGTGCCCGACGACCGCCTGGACCAGCGAGAACTGGATCGGGTCGAAGTGCAGTTCGTGCGCGAAGTGGTAGACGGTGCCGACGACCGCGCCGACCACGGCCAGCCCCGACAGCGTGAACGGCGCGTACCGCAGCCAGCGTTTGTCGACCGCGGCGATCAGCTGATCCGGCGGCGCGGCGGCGGTCGCCGTGGCGCCGGCCTCGGTCTTGCGGTGCAGCAGCAGCGTCCGCAGCCGCTGGGCCTCGGCGATGGTGACGGCGTCGAGGACGAGCTCGTCCTTGCCGGGTCCCTTGCCGTGCGAGTGGCGTCCGGTGCCGATCCGCGCCGCGGCCAGCGAGAACAGCCGGTGCTTCGGCTCGGAGGTGACGTCGACCGTGCGGATCCGGTCGCGCGGGACGGCCCGGTGCTTGCGCTGCAGCAGCCCGGTGCGCCACTCGACCTGCGACTCCGTGATCCGGTAGCGCGAGGTCAGCACGTGCGAGACGCCGGTGAACACGGCGATCGCGGTGAAGACGAGGCCGATCCACTGCCACGGCTCGCCGTGCCCGAACAGCAGGGCGCCCAGCAGCACCGGCAGCGACTTCACCAGGTCCAGCACCGGCCGGATGAGCAGCATGCGCCGGTCGAGGTGGTGCCACGGCGCGTCCGGCGTGCCTTCGGCGGGCGGGGTCACGACGGCTTCCGCGGTTCCGGCCGCCTCCGTGGGGGAGAGCGCGTCGGCGGCGCTCATGTCGCGTCCCCGCGCACGGCCCGGGTGGTCTTCGTCAGCTCGTCGGCCAGCGCGAGCGCGCGGTCGTGCGCCAGGCCCGCGATGCGCAGCGGGCCCGCCGCGGACGCCGTCGTCACGGTGATCTTCGCCAGCCCGAAGAGCTGCTCGAACGGGTCGCGCTCGATGTCGACGGTCTGGATCCGCGACACCGGCGCGATCCGCCACTCCTGCTTCAGCCAGCCGGCCTGCGTGTAAACGGCCTCGTCGGTGACCTCCCAGCGGTGCACGCGGTAGCGCCACTGCGGCATCACGATCAGGTGCAGCGGGCCGAGCACGCCGGAGAGCACCAGCGTCACGGTGAGGAACGCCGGCGCGTCGTCGCTGGTCACCACGATGAGCGTCTGCACGCCGATCAGGACGATCCACAGGATCGAGGCGGTCACCGTCCAGTAGCCGATGGCCCGGCGGCTGACCCGGTGCGCCGGCGGCCGCAGGCCGAGCGCCGTGTTCGTGCTGTGTTCGCTCACGCCTCAAGCGTGCCCGATCGGTGACTTGTGCGCCCACGACACTTGTCACGGTGGCGATCCGAACCGGCGTCGATCGCGTGGCGTTACGATCGGCGACACCGTCGGCGGAATGGAATCCCTCCCGGGGTGTGTTGTGCTTGACGGATTGGTATAGCGGAGAGCAGGAGGATCCGGTGGGATTCGATCCCGACGACCTGTACGAGGTGGACTCGGACGTCCCCGACCTGACCGGCGCGGTGCTGCTGCACCACTTCGAAGGGTTCATGGACGCCGGCTCGGCGGGCCGTCTGCTGGCCGAGCACCTGCTGGGCGGCGAGCACCGGGTGATCGCCCGCTTCGACGTCGACCGGCTCATCGACTACCGCTCGCGGCGCCCGGCGATGACCTACGCGGTCGACCACTGGGAGGACTACGACGCGCCCGAGCTGGTGGTGCACCTGCTGCACGACACCGACGGCCTGCCGTTCCTGCTGCTGACCGGCCCGGAGCCGGACCACGACTGGGAGCGGTTCTGCGCGGCGGTCCGGAACCTCGTCGAGCGCTGGGGCGTGCGGCTGACCGCCGGGTTCCACGGCATCCCGATGGGCGCACCCCACACGCGCCCGCTCGGCGTCACCGCGCACGCCACCCGCAAGGACCTGATCGGCGACAACCAGCCGCTGCCGAACCGGCTGCAGGTGCCGGGCAGCCTCGCCGCGCTGCTGGAGTTCCGGCTCGGCGAATGGGGCCACGACGCCATGGGCTTCGCCGCGCACGTGCCGCACTACCTGGCGCAGTCGACGTACCCGGCGGCGTCGCTGATCGTGCTGGACTCGCTGAGCCGGGCGACCGGCCTGAGCCTGCCCGAGGGCGAGCTGCGTGCGGCCGCCGACCTCGCCGACGCGGAGATCAACCGCCAGGTGGCGGAGTCCGACGAGATCGCCGACGTCGTCCGCGCCCTGGAGCGCCAGTACGACACGTTCGTCGAGGCGTCCGACCGCGGCAGCCTCCTCGCGGAGTCGGTCGAGCACATGCCGACCGCGGAGGAGCTGGGCTCGCAGTTCGAGCGGTTCCTGGCCGAGCAGAACGGCGGCGACGGACCCGAGCGCTGATGGCGCGCTACGACGAGATCGGCGTCGGCTACGCGCGCGGGCGGCGGACCGACCCGCGCTGGCTCGCCCCGGTGGTCTCCGCGCTGGGCTCGGCGGTTTCGGTGCTGGACGTCGGTTCGGGCACGGGGTCGTACGAGCCACCCGGGCGGGAAGTCGTCGCGGTCGAGCCGTCGGCGGAGATGATCCGGCAACGCGCCGGCGAGGCCGCACCGGTGGTGCAGGCGATCGCGGAGGCGCTGCCGTTCGGGACGGCGGCGTTCGAGGCGGCGCTGGCGGTGCTGACGGTGCACCACTGGGCCGACTGGCGCCGGGGGCTGGCCGAGCTGCGCCGGGTCGCCGCCCGGCAGGTCGTCCTGGCGTACAACACCGCGCTGCACAACGAGTTCTGGCTGGTGCGGGAGTACGTGCCGGAGGTCGCTTCGCTCGAGCGTTCGCGCCCTTCGGCCCCGGAGATCGCGGAGTTCCTCGGCGCGGTCTCGGTGCTGCCGTTGCCGGTGCCGTGGGACTTCACCGACGGCGTCTTCCCGGCGTACTGGCGCCGGCCGCACGCGTACCTCGACCCGGCGGTCCGCCAGTCGTGTTCGGCGCTGGCCCAGACCGCCCCGGCGGCGGTCGCCCGGGGCGTGGCCCGGCTGCAGGCGGACCTGGACTCCGGCCGCTGGCGGGAGGAGCACGCGGAGCTGCTGGAGCTGCCGGAGTGGGACGCGGGCTTCCGGCTGATCGTGGCCTGAGGCTCACCACTCGCTGCGCGCGAGCCGGCCGACGCCCTCGACGGTGTGCCGGAAGCCGGCCTCGCCCAGGACGGCGAGCAACCGGGCGTTGAACTCCTCGACCACCGGCGCGACCCGGGCCAGTGCTTCCTCACCCGCCCTGGTCAGCCGCAGGACGACGGCCCGGTGCTCCCGCGGGTGCGGCCCCTTGTCGACCAAACCGGCCTCGACGAGCCGGGCGACCATCGCGGTCACCGCGGATTCCCGCTGGCCGAGGCGCTCGGCGAGCTCCCGCTGGGTCGAGCCGCCTTCCCCGACGGCGAAGAGGGCACCCAGCTGAGCGCTGGTGATGCCGGCCGCGGCGAGGCAACGGCGATCGGCGGCCACGCGCAAGCGGTGGGCGGCCTGCTGGAGCAGGAAGAACAGACGTTGATCGGGTTCGGCCACGCGCCGATCTTGACAGCCGGCGCGTTGGCGCGCCATTCTCACTTCGCTAGTGAAGTGAGGGGTCATGCTCGATTTCGCAGCAGCGCGCGAAGGCTTGGCGAGTCAGCCGTTCAGCCGGCTGTTGGGCGCCCGCCTGACCGAGTTCGGCGACGGGGCGGCCACGCTCGAACTGGACATCCGCGAAGAACTCCAGCAGCAGAACGGCTACCTCCACGGCGGCGTGCTCGCGTACGCGGCCGACAACGCGCTGACGTTCGCGGCGGGCACGATCCTCGGCCCGGCCCTGCTCACGGCCGGCTTCACGATCGATTACCTGCGCCCGGCGGTGGGCGAGGTCCTGCGCGCCCACGCGGTCGTCGTGCAGGCCGGGCGGTCGCGGGCCACCTGCCGGTGCGAGGTGTACACAGTGGACGGAGGGGGCGAGCCGGTGTTGTGCGCCGCCGCGCAGGGGAGTGCGCGCCGCAGGAGCTGAATGCGCCGGCCGGGGGTGGCGGAGCACTGCCGAGCCCGGCGGTCGCCACCCCTAACCGTGGCAACCTTCCTCGTTCAGCGGCCCGAACGAAGGCAGCACCAGCCCGCACAGGTATCCGTCGAGCCACCGGCCCGTCCCCGGGATGTTCGTCCCCAGCCGCACGAACGGCGCGAACCCCCGGATTCCCGCGGCCAGCGCGTCCTGGTTGCGCTGGAGCATCGACGTCAGCCGGTCGAGCTGGGTGAGCAGCGGGCCGGCCCGCGACTCGCCGATCAGCCCGGACAGCTCCGTCGCCAGCCGCCGCGAGCCGTCGAGCAGGGTGCTGATCGCCGTCTCGCGGTTGCGCACCTCCGCGAGCAGCTCGTTCCCGTCCTCCAGGAGGCGGCGCACCGCCGCGTCGCGGTCGACGAGCGTCTGCGACACCGCCCGCGTGTTCCCCAGCAACGCAGCGAGCTGGCTGTCGCGTGACGCCAGCGAATCCGACAGCCGGGAAAGCCCGGTCAGTGCGGCGCGGACGCTCTGCGGCGTGTGCGCCAACGTCGCCGACAGCGTGTCGAAGCTCTTCGCCAGCCGTGCCGTGTCGATCCTGTCCACTGTGGACGAGAGTGTGCCGAACGCCGTGAGGATGTCGTACGGCACCGTGGTGCGGGTACGCGGGATCGGCCGGCCCGGGTCGAGCGGGTCCTCGCCCTGCGGGTCGAGGGCGAGGTACTTCTGGCCGAGCACGGTCTTCAGCCGGATCGCCGCGCTCGTCGCGTCGCCCAGCCACGCACCCTTGGTCCGGAACGAAACCAGCACGTGGTCGCCGCGGAGCCGGACGTCCGACACGCGGCCGACTTCGACACCGGCGATGCGGACGTCGTTGCCCGGGCCCAGCCCGGCCGCTTCGGCGAACTCCGCCGAGTACGTCGTCCCGTCGCCGATCACCGGCAGTGACCGCGCGTCGAGTGCCGTCACCACCCCCAGGGCCAGCACGGTCAACCCGGTGAGCGCCGTCCGTACCGGGGCTTCGGCGGCCCGACGTGCTGACATGGCCTCAAGAGTGACCCACCTCACGCCCGCTCGCCAGCCGGGTCGCTCGATGAGCGGAATCGAGGGCCGGGTACTCACGGTATTCGAGGGCGTTGGCCGCCCGGTCGGTCATCCAGGTGAAGATGCCGCCGAACAACCGCGTGCTCAGCATCCGGTAGCCGCGGTTGCGGCTGCGGATCTTCGCCGCCGTGCGCGGCGCCAGGAAGTTGCCGGCGCCCTTGCCGTTCTTCTGCCCGACCGTGGCCGGCTTGCGGAGCCGCTGCTCGTACTTCGCGAACGCCGTCACGTGGTCGCCGCCGGCCGCCGCGAGTTCCCCGGCCAGCACCTGGGCACCCATCATCGCCAGCCCGGTGCCGGACCCGCCCGGCCCGGCGCACCACGCGGCGTCGCCGAGCAGCACGACCCGGCCCTTCGACCAGCGCTCGAGGTGGATCTGGCTGATCGAATCGACGTACAGGTCGTCGGCCGCGGGCAGCGCTTCGAGCAGCTTCGGCGTCTCCCAGCCGGTGCCCGCGAACAGCTGCGCGACCAGGACGCGCTGGTCGTCGGGGGTACGGCGGTGGAATTCGACGTCGTCGGCCGCGAAAACCAGGCTGACGTGCAGCCGGTCCGGCAGCCGGTGGCTGCCCACGCTCACGCCGCGGCCGGGCTCGTTGTACATCACGCTCGTGTGGTCGAGGCCGAGGTGGTTGGGCGCGGTGAACCCGGCGATGCCGAAACCCAGGTCCTTCCGCAGATCCGGCTCGGGCCCGAAAGCGGCGGCCCGCACCCCGGAGTGCACGCCGTCGGCCCCGACGACCAGGTCGAACTTCCGCGGGGCGCCGTGGCGGAAGGTGACTTCGACGCCGTCCGCCGTCTCGGTGAGGCCCGTGACGCGGTCGCCGAAGACGTATTCGGTGTGGCGCGCGGTGTGCTCGTACAGGATTCGTGCGAGGTCGCCGCGCAGGATCTCGACCTCACCGCTCCAGGCGGCGCCGGGCACGGTGAACGCGGGACGGCCGTCGAGACCGATCACGGTCTGGTCGCCCATCGCCGTCTCGTGCCGGCGGATCTCGTCGAGCACCCCCATCGCGGCCAGCAGCTTCACCTGCTCGCCGCGGAAGTCGACGGCCTGGCCGCCGGGCCGCAGGGTGGGCGCGGACTCGACGACGGTCACGCGGTAGCCGCCGCGGTGCAGCCAGTGGGCGGCGGACGGGCCGGCGATGCCCGCCCCGGATACGAGCACGGTCTTGCTGGTCATCGGAAGGTTCCTCTCGGGTCGGTCGGTGCCGACGCCGAGATTGCGGGCCGCCGCTGACCGTCCGCGCACGGTCCGCTGACGGCTCGGCCAGTGCGGCGCGGTCGCCGTCGCTAACATGGCCCGGGTGGACCGCGCCGCCGACGGCCGGATCCAGGAGGACGGCGAGGGCGTCGTCGAAGCACGCATCCTGGATGCCGCTGCACACCTGATCGCCGAAGAGGGCTTCGGCCGGTTGAAGATCGGCGGCGTCTGCGCCCGCTCCGGCTACGCGCGGTCGGTCGTCTTCCAGCACTTCGGCGACAAGGACGGGCTGGGACAACGGCTCGTCGAGCACGCCGTCGAGGCGTTCACCGACGTCTACAGCGAGGCCGTCGCGGCCCGCACCGGGTCGGCGAACGCGACGCCGATGGACATGCTGCGCGCACTGCTGGACATCATCTTCGAGCTGATCCGCACGATGCCGACGCTCAACCAGGCGTTCCTGGTCCTCTGGGGCGACGCGGCGGCGGAGTACTCGGCCCTGCGCGGCGCGCTGACGGAGGCCGACCGCCGGTTCCGGTTCGCCATCGCGCAGACCGTGGCCAGCGGGGTCGCGGACGGGTCCATCACCGGTGTCCGCGACCCCGATTCCTACGCTTCGGCGCTGCTGGCCCAGCTCCGCGGCATTTCGATGCAGGCGCTCATCGACCCCGACGGCGTCGACCTGCCGGGACTGCGCGCGGAGCTGGAGCGCAGCGTCGACCGGTTGTCCTCGAGCTTCCGCGGCACGCTCTAAAGCGCGTACACGATGGCCCGCAGCACGATCACGCCGACGAACACGAGCGTGAAGGCCAGATCGAGCGAGAGCCCGCCGATCCGCACCGGCCGCACGACCCGCCGCACCGGCCCGATCACCGGTTCGGTGGCGGCGTACGCCAGCCCACGGGCGCGGCGCGCCCACGGCGGGGTGTCCGCCACCACCGCGACCCAGTCCAGCACCATCCGCGCGACCAGCACGAGCAGGTACAGGCTCAGCGCGAACCCGAGCAGCGTTCCGAGTGCACCCATGGCCCCTCCGTTCTTCCCACCCCGAGAACGCACGGGGTGGGCGGGAAGTGCCGGTTGTGTTCGGTTCACCGGATTTCGACGGGATCGGGTGATGGCGGTCACCGCCGGTGGCGATCAGCCGAAGGTCACCACGAGCCGGCCGTCGGAGGCGAAGGACCACTTCATCGTGCCGGCGTAGGCCGAACAGCGGGACCCGTTCTTGCCGGTCCAGAACTGGTCCGAGCTGTCGACGCTGCCCACGGTCTTGTCGTTCGAACCGCCACTGGTGAAGCGGCACGAAGTGTCGTTGCGGAACACGGAAGTCCCCGTGTCGAAGGAGAAGTTGCGTTCGGCGTTGTCGATGCCGACGTTGTCGGAAACGGTGATCGTGCCGGGGTTGCTGTTGTAGGTGAACCCGTGGTGGCCGTTGCGGTAGGCGATGTCGCGCCGGACGATGTGGTTGACCGCGATCTTGTCGCCGCCGAGCTTGTAGCCGTTGCGGTCGCCGTTCTTGTTGACGGTGCCGTTGCTGAGGGTGCCGTTGGCGTAGGCGAGGGAGTCCTCGATGGTCACCGGGCCGATCGGACCGGTGTCGGTCTTGGTGTAGAGGTCCCAGCCGTCGTCGATGTTGTTGTGGGAGACGTCGTAGCGGAAGACGTTGCCGGGGCCGGCGGTGAGCTTCGCGGCGAACCCGTCGGCGTCCTCGCCGTCGGAGTCGGCGTTGTCGTGTGATTCGGAGCTGACGACCAGGTTGTTCGACGGCCACTGGTCCTTCGGCGTGCTCGACGCGATGCGGGAGATCTGCAGCCCGGAATCGCGGTTGAAGCGGGTCACCACGCGCTCGATGACGTTGTTGCTGCCGCCGACGAAGATCCCGTTGTCCCCGGCGCGTTCGACGACGATGCCGGCCACGCGCCAGTAGGAGCCGTTGACGGCGAGCCCGCGGTTGGCCGGATCTTCTTTCATGGCCGAGAAGTTGAGCACGGGCGTCTCACCGGGGTAGGCGGACAGCGTCTTGCGCGCACTCGAGGTGCCGCTGTTGCCGGGCGCGATGGTGACGGTCTGGGAGTAGGAATAGGTGCCGCCGCGCAGCGAAATGGTGCCACCATCGGTGATCCGGCTGAGCGCCGAGGGCAGGGTGGTCGGGTCCGCCTGCGTACCGGCGGCGGAGTCTTTGCCGTTGGGGGCAACGTACAGGGTGCTGGCCGCCGCGGCCGCGGCCGGTGCGAGCGCAGCGATCGTGGCGAACGCGGCGCTTGCTGCAAGCGCTTTCTTGATGCTTCCGTGCGAACTCATGCGCGCCTCCTTGCGAGCAGGAACATGCCGGACACCGGATCCGGGAGCGCTCCCAGCGGGAGCGGGTCTCCGGTGAGGCGACGGTAGCACCGGGTCCCGGCGGCCCGAGTGGGCCAAGCGGGTCGTCCGTACTGAAAACGCTTTCAGAGCCGTAGTGTGAGCGCCCCTTCAGGTCCCGGCGGGTTCCGGCCAAGCCAGGTCGGCGCCGAGCGCCGCGGTGCAGCAGGCTCATCCGGGCGGCACTGAGCCGTCCGGAAGAACCGGGCGGGCGACGCGGGCCGCGTCCCGGGGATCGGAAGTCCGGGATGGGTTCGTCGAGGTGTCAGGGCGTGACGACGAGGTCTCACGCGCTGTCGGTCACGGGTCGCCTCTTTTTGGCGGCAGGGGACGAGCAAATCCGACAGCCTGCCAAGCCATCGGCCAGGAGCGCCACGGCTTTTCGCGGCAGGCGACCCGCCGCGGTGGGCGCGCATCGGTTGCGTAACACGAGCCGGTCGGACGTCGGCTGCCCGGCCTGGATCCGGCCGCGGACACGAATCGGCCCCTACCGCGTTCTCGCGAGTAGGGGCCGGGGTTGCGCGTTCGAACAGAGTGCCCTCGGCAGGATTCGAACCTGCGACACCTGCCTCCGGAGGGCAGTGCTCTATCCCCTGAGCTACGAGGGCCCATCGCTGGGCGACTCCGAAAGCTTAGCGCATGCCTCGCACCCCGCCTCCCGCAGGTCGGCCGACCGACGTTCTCCCTGGTCAACGCCGATAAGTTGATCGATTCGATCCGTCCTCGCTAGCGTGGGAGCCCCACCTGAAGGAGCCGAGATGGCCGAGCCGTTCCAGGTAGCTCTCGACGAGGGCGAGGTCGCCGATCTGCGGGAGCGGCTGCGGCGGACCCGGTGGCCCGAGGCCGAGACCGTCGATGACTGGTCGCAGGGGGTTCCGCTCGCCTACGTGCGCGAACTCTGCCGGGACTGGGGCGAGGACTACGACTTCGGGTTCGCCCGCCGGCTCAACGCCTTCCCGCAGTTCCGGGCCACCGTCGGCGGGGTGGGCCTGCACTTCCTGCACGTCCGGTCGCCCGAGGCCGACGCGCTGCCGCTCGTGCTCACCCACGGGTGGCCCGGTTCCGTGCTCGAGTTCCTCCGCGTGCTCGGGCCGCTCACCGATCCCGCGAAGCACGGGGGCGATCCCGCCGACGCCTTCCACGTCGTCGCGCCGTCGCTGCCCGGGTTCGGGTGGAGCGACAAGCCCGCGCTGAAGATCCGGCGGGTGGCCGAACTCTGGGACGGGCTCATGACGTCGCTCGGCTACGACCGCTACGGCGCGCAGGGCGGCGACTGGGGTGCCGCCGTCACGAACGCGCTCGCGGGGTCCGGGCACGTCGCCGGCGTGCACGTCAACTTCGCGCCCGTGCGGATGGACACCGCCGATCCGACGCCGGAGGAGCGCCAGGCCCTTGCCGACCTCGAAGAGTTCCGGCGGACCGGGAGCGGGTACTCCGCCCAGCAGGGCACGCGCCCGCAGACGCTCGGCTACGGCCTCACCGACTCACCCGCCGGCCAGGCCGCCTGGATCGCCGAGAAGTTCTGGGCCTGGACCGACCACGAGGGCAACCTCGAGGACGCCGTCGACCGGCAGCGCGTCCTGGACGCGATCTCCGTGTACTGGTTCACCGCGACGGCGGCCTCGTCCGCGCGGATGTACTGGGAGAACAACGACCGCGATCTGTCTACTGTGGACGTACCCGCCGGGGTCTCGGTGTTCCCCAAGGAGATCGTGCGGCCGTCGCGGCGGCAGGCGGAGCAGCGTTACACCGATCTGCGCTGGTTCGAGGAGCTGCCCGTCGGCGGCCACTTCGCCGCGATGGAGCAGCCTGAGCTGTTCGTCGAGCAGGTGCGCGGGTTCTTCCGGCTCGTGCGCTAGGCGAGCCGGCCGCTCGGGGTCCCGGGCGCCGTCCGGGTGAACGTGGCCGGAAGGACCGCCTCCCGGTGCGTGACCTGCTCGGGTGGATGCCCGGCGGCGAAGCGTGACGAGTCCGCCCGCTGGGAAACCCCGCCTGGTGGATTGGGCGGCCCCGCCGCGCGCGGTAGCTTGCGGATGGGTGAACTTAGGCTGCCCTCTGTTGCACATATGCGCATTTGACTATATGTTTGGCCCGACGGTGAACCGGGAACGGAGGCGGCATGGGGCACGGACACGGCCACGGCCACGCGATCGCGCCGGCGAGCGCGTCGGGGCGCCACGTGCGCGGCCTGGCGATCGCGCTGGGCATCGGGGCCGGGTTCATGGTGCTCGAGTTCGTCGTGGCCGTGACGACCGGCTCGCTGGCCCTGCTCTCGGACGCGGCGCACATGTTCACCGACGTCCTCGGGGTCGGCATGGCGCTGACCGCGATCATCCTGGCGCGCCGCAGCGGGCCGACGGTCAGCCGAACCTTCGGGCTCTACCGCGCGGAGGTGCTGGCGGCGCTCGCGAACGCGCTGCTGCTGTTCGGCGTCGCGGGGTACGTCCTCATCGAAGCGATCGGCCGCGTCAGCGCCCCGCCCTCCGTTCCCGGGCTCCCGGTCGTGCTGGCCGCCGCGGCGGGCCTGGTGGCCAATCTCGTGTCGTTCGCGGTGCTGCGCGCGGGAGCCAAGGAGAGCCTCAACGTCCGCGGCGCGTACCTCGAGGTACTGGCCGACCTGATCGGCTCGGTCGGCGTCCTGGTCAGCGGCGCGGTCACGCTGCTGACCGGCTGGCGCTACGCCGACCCGATCATCGGTGTGGCGATCGGGCTGTTCGTGCTGCCCCGCACCTGGACGCTGGCCCGCCGGGCGCTGCGCATCCTGTTCCAGCACGCGCCCCAGGGCGTCGACGTCGGCGCGATCAACGCGGAGCTGTCGGCCCTGCCGGGCGTGGCGGACGTGCACGACCTGCACGTCTGGACGCTGACGTCGGGCATGGAGGTCGCGTCGGCGCACCTGACGCTGGCGCCGCCGGCGAAGCAGTCGGACGTGCTGACCGACGCGCAGAACCTGCTGTCTTCGCGGTACGCGATCGACCACGCGACCCTGCAGGTGGAGGCGCCGCAGTGTGCGCGACGCTGCCAGGAACTCAGCTGGTAGTCAGGCCGGCAGCGGCTGGGCACCCCGGCCCGACAGCATCAGCTTCATCTGGTCCATTTCCGCGCCCTGCGACGCGAGAATGCTGTTCACCAGCGCCTTCAACGCGGGCAACGTCGAATGCGCCGCCGCGTACTGGGCCATCGACGTGCCGCCCTGGTGGTGGCGCAACATCAGCTGCAGGAAGAAGACGTCGAAATCGCGGCCCGACAGCGAGCGCAGCTTCTTCAGGTCCGCGTCCGTGGCCATGCCCGGCATCAGCGGGCCGCCGGCCGGGTTGACCGAAGCCGGGGCCATCGACATGCCGGGCATGTCACCGTGGCCGGTCATCGGTTCGGTCATCCACTGCATCGGGGCGCCGACCGGCTGCTCGGGCCGGTCCCAGAGCATGAGCCAGCCCTTCATGCGGCCGACCTGCTCCAGCTGCGTGCGCTCGATGTCGAACGACAGCTGCTTGATCTCCGGGTCGGTCGTGCGGTCGCGGGCGATGCCCGCCATCGTCACCGCCTGGAGGTGGTGCGTCGACATGTCCTGGGCGAAGCCGACCTCGACCGAACCGGCCGCCGGAGTGGCGGCCGGCTCGTCGTCGATGGCCCGGGTGAGGAACATCCCCGCCGTCGCGCCGATCAGCAGGACCGCCAGCAGCGTCCCGCCGATGATCACCCAGCGGGACCAGGCCGGCTGCTCGGTGGCCTCATCGGTGCCGAGGTCGGCTTCGGTGGTCACTTCTTCGTCGGTGTGGGGGAGGCGGGGGCGGAGGGCGCCGGAGCCGACGACGCCGGCATGCCGTTCTCACCCTGCGCGGACGTGCTGCCCTTGTAGTCCATCGGCTTCGCGTCCGGGCCCGGCTTCGCCGGGTTGAACGGCGGCGGGTTGTCCGGGTCGAACTGGCCCGGGACCGCGTCGCAGGACGCGCCGACCTCGGGGTAGACGCCGTTCGGGTTGCTCCGCAGCGCCGCGATGAACTCGTCGATCCGCGGGTCGTTGGCGTCGTCCAGCTTCAGCTGGTGGCCCCACGACTGCAGCGAGATCGGCTTGTCCAGGCCCGGGTAGGGCGACATCATCGTGTACGGCTTGCCCTTGGCGCGGACGCTCAGCAGGTTGAGCGCGTCGCCGGTGACCTGCTGCGGGTTGTAGGCGATCCAGACGGCGCCGTGCTCGAGCGCGTGCACCATGTTCTCGGTGCGGACGGCGGTCGGGTACACGGTGCCGGTGCAGGTGGCCCACGTCTGGTCGTGCGGGCCGCCGAACGGCGGGGTCTTGTCGTAGGCGACGCGCTCGGTCGGGAGCACGTGGACGCTGCCCGTGTAGGTCGCGGTCACCACGCCGGGGATGCGCTTCGAGGGGTCGGGGTCCTGCGCGCTCGGTGCGAACGACGCGGCGGCGGCCTCGCGGTCCTTCTGCTCACGCTTCGGCGCGGACTGCACCATGTAGTAGATGATCACCGAGGCGGCCAGCGCCACGACGGCGACGACGGCGATGATCGTGCCCCAGGGCGTGCCCTTCTTGCTCACCACGGAACCGCGGGCCGCCTTCACCGCCGACCCCTTTTTCCGAGTTGTCCCGTTCGCCATGGCTTCCGCGTTCTCCCTCTGGTGGCTGCGGACGGATTCCCGCCCGGGCCAGTCTAGGGGCCACCCGTCTGATCACCGTTAACACCTCACCGACCAACCCACCGTGACGTGGCCGAGACCGATGCAAGCGCCGGACCAGGGCACACCTAGAATTCGGCAAGTGACTCCCGCCGCTCTCGCCGACCTGGTCCGCAGCTCCGCCGTGCAGGTGCTCGCCGCACGCGGCATCGACGACGCCGTGCTGCCGGAGCAGGTGACCATCGAACGCCCGCGCAACCCCGACCACGGCGACTACGCGACGAACCTCGCCCTCCAGGTGGCCAAGAAGGCCGGCCTCAAGCCGCGTGACTTCGCCGACGCGCTCGCCGCGGCGGTCTCGGCGGACGAGGGCGTCGCCTCGGCCGAGGTCGCGGGGCCCGGTTTCCTCAACTTCCGGCTCGCCGCGGCCGCGCAGGGCGACATCGTGCGCCAGGTGCTCGCCGCCGGCGCCGCGTACGGCCGCGGGGACGCGCTGGCCGGTACCCGGATCAACCTCGAGTTCGTCTCGGCGAACCCGACCGGCCCGATCCACCTCGGCGGCACCCGCTGGGCCGCGGTCGGCGACGCGCTGGGCCGCGTGCTGGCCGCGCAGGGCGGCGACGTCACCCGCGAGTACTACTTCAACGACGCCGGCGCCCAGATCGACCGGTTCGTCCGCTCGCTGATCGCCGCCGCCAAGGGTGAGCCCGCGCCGGAGGACGGCTACGCGGGTGGCTACATCAACGACATCGCCGCCAACGTCCTCAAGCAGGAGCCCAGCGCCCTGACGCTGCCCGAGGCCGAGCGGCACGAGACGTTCCGCCGGATCGGCATCAACCTCATGTTCGGCGAGATCAAGCAGAGCCTGCACGAGTTCGGCACCGACTTCGACGTCTACTTCCACGAGAACTCGCTGCACGAGTCCGGCGCGGTCGACGCCGCCGTCCAGCAGCTGAAGGACTCCGGGAACCTGTACTTCAACGAGGGCGCCTGGTGGCTGAAGTCGTCCGAGTACGGCGACGACAAGGACCGGGTCGTCATCAAGCAGGACGGCAACCCGGCCTACATCGCCGGTGACCTGGCCTACTTCAAGGACAAGCGCAACCGCGGCTTCGACCTGTGCATCTACATGCTCGGCGCGGACCACCACGGCTACATCGCCCGGCTCAAGGCCGCGGCGGCCGCGTTCGGCGACGACCCGGCCACGGTCGAGGTGCTCATCGGGCAGATGGTCAACCTGGTCAGCGACGGCAAGCCGGTCCGGATGTCCAAGCGCGCCGGCACCGTGATCACCATGGAGGACCTCGTCGAGGCCGTCGGCGTCGACCCGGCCCGCTACGAGCTGATCCGCTACTCCGTCGACTCCACTTTGGACGTCGATCTCGACCTGTTGCGCAAGCACTCCAACGACAACCCCGTCTACTACGTCCAGTACGCCCACGCGCGGCTGGCGTCCCTGCAGCGCAACGCGGCCGACCTCGGCATCAAGGCCGTGTCCACCTCGGACGCCGGCAGTATCCAATTCGGACTGTTGACGCTGCCCGCCGAGGGCGACCTGATCCGCACCATCGGCGAGTTCCCGGAAACCGTGCGCCGCGCCGCCGAAATGCGGGAGCCGCACCGGATCGCGCGCTACCTCGAAGAACTCGCGGGCGCCTACCACAAGTTCTACACCGTGGGCCGCGTGCTGCCCATGGGCGACGAAGAGGCGACCCCTCTGACGCACGCCCGGCTCGCGCTGTGCGAGGCCGCCCGCCAGGTGCTGGCGAACGGCCTCGCCCTCCTCGGTGTCTCCGCTCCGGAACGGATGTAAGAAATGGCGCACCCCGCGGGCCCCAGGCACGCCGACGTCTACCCCCACGCCGACACCTCCGGGCTCCAGCCGTCCGGGGTCGAAGAGCTCGACAAGCTGCCCGCGAAGGTGTGGCCGCGCAACACCTTCCGCGCCGCCGACGGCGTCGTCCGGATCGCCGGTGTCGACGTCCGCGAACTGGCCGAGCAGCACGGCACGCCGCTGTTCGTCGTCGACGAAGCCGACTTCAAGTCGCGCTGCGCCGACTACGCCGAGGCGTTCGACGACCCGTCGCTCGTGCACTACGCGTCCAAGGCGTTCCTCTCCATCGAGGTCGCCCGCTGGGTGGCCGAGCAGGGGCTGAGCCTGGACGTCTGCAGCGGCGGCGAGCTGGCCGTGGCCCAGCGCGCGAACTTCCCGGCCGAGCGGATCACCTTCCACGGCAACAACAAGTCGCCCGCGGAGCTGGAAGCCGCGGTCGTCGCCGGTGTCGGCACGGTCGTGCTCGACTCCTACTTCGAGATCGCCCGCCTCGCCGACATCGCCGCCCGCCACGACGTCGTGCAGCCGGTGCTGATCCGGGTCACCGTCGGCGTCGAGGCGCACACCCACGAGTTCATCGCGACCGCGCACGAAGACCAGAAGTTCGGCTTCTCGCTGGCGTCGGGCGACGCCGCCGAGGCCGTGCGCCGGGTGCTCAACGCGCGCTCGCTCAAGCTCGTCGGCCTGCACAGCCACATCGGCTCGCAGATCTTCGATGCCGACGGCTTCGAGGTCGCCGCCCGCCGGGTCGTCGGGCTGCTCGCCGACCTGGCCAAGGAGCACGGCCCCGAGCTGCTCGACCAGCTGAGCCTCGTCGACCTCGGCGGTGGCTTCGGCATCGCCTACACCGAGAAGGACAACCCGCCGCCGCCCGCGCAGATGATCACGCAGATCCGCGAGATCGTCCGCAAGGAGTGCGCGTACGCGGGCCTGCCGGTGCCGCGGATCGCCGGCGAGCCGGGCCGCGCGATCGCCGGACCCGGCACGATCACCTTGTACGAGGTCGGCACCATCAAGGACGTCTCGCTCGGCGACGAGTCGGCGCGCCGGTACGTCAGCGTCGACGGCGGGATGAGCGACAACATCCGCACCGCGCTCTACGACGCCGTGTACGACGTCCGGGTCGTTTCCCGCTCCGCGGGCGACAACGAGCAGCCGGTGCAGGCCGTGCTGTCCCGGGTCGTGGGAAAACACTGTGAGTCCGGCGACATCGTCGTACGAGACTGCTGGCTGCCCGACACGCTGGCTCCCGGCGACCTGCTGGCGGTCGCGGCGACCGGCGCGTACTGCTACTCGATGGCGAGCACGTACAACCGGATGCCCCGCCCGGCCGTGGTCGCCGTGCGCAACGGCAGCTCACGGCTGCTGCTGCGGCGGGAGACGACCGACGACATGCTGCGCCTGGAGGTCTGAACACAGTGGCTGCCCCTGAGGAACGCCCGGCCATCCGCGTCGCCCTGCTCGGCTGCGGGACCGTCGGCGGCCAGGTCGCCCGGCTGCTCACCGAGCAGGCCGACGAGCTGGCCGCGCGGGCGGGCGCGCCGGTCGAGCTGGCCGGCATCGCCGTCCGCCGCCCGGACAAGCACCCGGAGCTGCCGCCGGAGCTGCTGACCGCCGACGCCGAAAAGCTCGTGACCAGCGACGACGTCGACGTCGTCGTCGAGCTGGTCGGCGGGATCGAGCCGGTGCGCGGCTGGCTGCTCGCCGCGCTGAAGGCCGGGAAGTCGGTCGTCACGGCGAACAAGGCGCTGCTGGCCGAGCACTCCGCGGACCTGTTCGAGGCGGCCGACGCCGCGGGCGCCGACCTGTACTTCGAGGCCGCGGTGGCCGGGGCGATCCCGCTGCTGCGCCCGCTGCGCGAGTCGCTGGCCGGTGACCGGATCACCCGCGTGATGGGCATCGTCAACGGCACCACGAACTACATCCTGTCCGCGATGGACTCCACCGGCGCCGGCTACGCCGAGACGCTCGACGAGGCCAGCCGGCTCGGGTACGCCGAGGCCGACCCGACCGCCGACGTCGACGGCTACGACGCCGCGTCGAAGGCCGCGATCCTCGCGTCGCTGGCCTTCCACACCCGCGTGACGGCGTCCGACGTGCACCGCGAGGGCATCGCCGACGTCACCGCCGCCGACCTGGCGGCGGCCCGGATGCTCGGCCGCACGGTGAAGCTGCTGGCCATCTGCGAGCGGGTCACCGACGACGACGGCGTCGAGTCCGTGTCCGCCCGCGTGCACCCGGTGATGATCCCGCGCCGCCACCAGCTGGCCGGCGTCGGCGGCGCGTTCAACGCCGTCTACGTCGAGGCCGACGCCGCCGGCGAGCTGATGTTCTACGGCCAGGGCGCGGGCGGCGCGCCGACGGCGAGCGCGGTGCTCGGCGACCTGGTCGCGGTGGCCCGCAACCGGGTAGTCGGCGGCCGCGGCCCGCGCGAATCCGCGCACGCGGCCCTGCCGGTCCGGCCGATGGGCCAGACGCCGACCCGGTACCACGTGAGCCTGTCCGTGGCCGACCGCGCCGGGGTGCTCGCCCAGGTGGCGCAGGCGTTCGCCGACCACGGTGTCAGCATCGCCGCGGTGCGCCAGAGCGACGTCGGCGACCGCGCGAGCCTGGTCGTGGTGACGCACCAGGCGCCCGACGCGGCGCTGCAGTCCACTGTGGACCAGATCGGCCGGCTCGACGTCGTCCACGAAGTTGTCAGTGTGATGCGGGTGGAAGGCGAAGACCAGTGAGCGACGCTTGCGAGCGAACCATGGGCATCATGCGCCAACAGGAATCGACCACTGTCTCGCGAAGCGAGGCGATCGCATGATCAGGCACCCCTGGCCCGGGCTCATCGAGGCGTACCGGGACCGCGTCCCGGTGCCGGACGGCGCACGGGTCGTCACGCTCGGGGAAGGCAACACGCCGCTGCTGCCCGCCCACCACCTGTCCGAGCTGACCGGCTGTGAGGTGTACCTCAAGGTCGAGGGCGCGAACCCGACCGGCTCGTTCAAGGACCGCGGGATGACCGTGGCCATCACGCACGCGCTGGCCAGCGGCCTGAAGGCGGTGATCTGCGCGTCGACCGGCAACACGTCCGCCTCGGCCGCCGCCTACGCCGCCCGCGCCGGCCTCACCTGCGCGGTCCTGGTGCCCCAGGGCAAGATCGCCATGGGCAAGCTCGCCCAGGCGGTGCTGCACGGCGCTCGCATCCTGCAGGTCGACGGCAACTTCGACGACTGCCTCGAGCTGGCCCGCAAGACCGCGGCCGACTACCCGGTGACGCTGGTCAACTCGGTCAACCCGGTCCGCATCGCCGGCCAGAAGACCGCCGCGTTCGAAATCTGCGACGTGCTCGGCACGGCCCCGGACATCCACTGCCTGCCGGTCGGCAACGCCGGCAACATCACCGCCTACTGGGCGGGGTATTCGGAGTACGCGGCCGACGGTGTGGTGAAGAACACGCCGCGGATGTTCGGCTTCCAGGCGGCCGGCGCGGCACCGCTCGTGCACGGCGAACCGGTGCGCGACCCGGACACGATCGCGACGGCGATCCGGATCGGCAGCCCGGCGTCGTGGACCGCCGCGGTGAAGGCGAAGGACGAGTCGGACGGGCTCTTCGAGGCCGTCACCGACGAGAAGATCCTCGAGGCCTACCGGCTGCTGGCCGGCCGTGAAGGCGTCTTCGTCGAGCCGGCGTCGGCCACCAGCGTGGCGGGCCTGCTGGCCACGGCGGCGGACGGCCGGCTGCCGCGCGGGTCGCGGGTCGTCTGCACGGTCACCGGGCACGGCCTGAAGGACCCGCAGACGGCCCTGGCGGGCAACGTCGAGGTCGAACCCCTCGCCGTCGACCCCTCGGCCGTCGCGGCGGCGCTGGACCTTCGGTGACTGTGCCCGACGCCGCCTCCGCGGGAAAAAGTACGTCGGCGGTGGGTTTCCGGATCACCGTCCCGGCGTCGACGGCGAACCTCGGTCCCGGGTTCGACGCCTTCGGCATGGCGCTGAGCCTGTACGACACCGTCGAGGTGCGGGTCACCGGCACCGGGCTCAAGGTCGAGGTCATCGACGCCGGCGCGGGCGGGGTCGAGGACGTCCCCACCGACGAAACCCACCTGGTGGTGCGGGCCATCCGGAAGACCTGCGCGCACCTGGGTGTCGAGCCGCCCGGCCTGCACCTGCGCTGCTTCAACGCGATCCCGCACGCGCGCGGCCTGGGCTCGTCCGCGGCCGCGGTGGTGTCGGGCGTCGCCGCCGGGTACGCGCTGGCCGGCCGCGAGCTCGACCAGCACGGCGCCCTGCAGCTGGCCGCCGGTTTCGAGGGCCACGCCGACAACGCGGCCGCCAGCCTGCTCGGCGGGTTCGTCCTGGCCTGGTGTGCAGGGGGCGAGTTCCACGCCGAACGGCTGACGCCGCACCCGTCGATCCAGCCGGTCGTGGCCGTGCCCTCGGTGCGCTCGGCCACCGCGACCACCCGCGGCCTGCTGCCGGCGACCGTGCCGCACGTCGACGCCGCGCACAGCGCCGGCCGCGCCGCGCTCGCCGTCCACGCCCTGACCGCGAAGCCGGAGCTGCTGCTCCCGGCCACCGAGGACCGGCTCCACCAGCACTACCGGGCCCCGGCGTACCCGGCCAGCGGCGAGCTGGTGGCGACGCTGCGTGCACAGGGAGTGGCGGCCGCGGTCTCCGGCGCCGGTCCCACGGTGCTCGCGCTGACCACCACGGGAATACTGCCGCCAGGGGTCGACGTTGGAGGCTTCGACGTCCTCGAGCTGCCCGTGGATCTCACGGGTGTGCAGGTTGCGGCTCAGTAAAGGCTGGGTCACGTGCCTGCCGCCACGCCCGCCACGCGGGGGGTGGTTGTTGCACCCGGCACCGCCGCGGTCTACCCTCGGGGGCGTTCGATCACCGTGCGTTTCCGCACCCGATGCCGGTCCCGGGGAATCCCCGGATCCGCATCCTTCGTCGATCCGCCGAATCCGCACCGCCTGGCACGCGGGGTAACGCGGAGGGACGCAGGCGGGTTTCCGGTCTCGGCGGTGCCGAATTCCGTGTCCTCCGAATGGAGGATGCAAACCCCTGTGGTGGAGGCGCTCCAGCTGTGTTCCGCACGGCCGAAGAGCTCATCTCCCGTATCGGGGGGCAGATACGCCGGTTCGCGATCAGAAGCGAGCGGCAGTCCGCTGATCCGCCTGGAGGCGTGGATCGGTCAGGAAGGACATGTGTGAGCAACACCGATCTTTTGAGCGACGTGGGTAGCGACACGGCCGGATCGAACGGCACGGCCCCCGCTCCCAAGCGGGCGGTCGGCGGGCTGACCGGTAAGACCGTCGCCGAACTGCGTTCGCTGGCTGGGGAGCTCGGCGTCGGCGAGACGACGGGCATGCGCAAGGGCGACCTGATCGCCGCGATCCGCGAGCGCCAGGGCAAGTCCCGCAAGCCGCGCGCGGCGGCCGAGACGCTGCCGCTCGAGGGCGTCGGCGAGCCGCCGAAGGCCGCCAAGGCCGAAGCGAAGACCGAAGCCCCCGCGCCTGCCGAGACCAGGCCGGAGCCGAAGGCCGAGGCGCCCGCCGCCGCGCCGTCGGACACCCAGCCGCAGGCCGAGCGCCCGCAGCAGGACCGGCAGGACGGCCCCCAGGGCCAGGACGGCCAGCCCGAGGAGGGCGGCCGCAGCCGGCGTCGCCGCGGGTCCAACCGCGCCGCCGGGGCGCCCGACGGCCAGCAGGGCGGTGACCGTCAGCAGGGTGACCGTCAGCAGGGCGACCGCCAGCAGGGCGACCGTCAGCAGGGTCAGGGCGGCGACCGCCAGCAGGGCGACCGCAACCGCGACCAGCAGCGCCAGGGCGGCGGCAACCGTGGTGACAACCGCGGGGACAACCGTGGTGACAACCGGGACGGCAACCGCCAGGACAGCGGCCGCGACGGCAACCGCCAGCGCAACAACCAGCAGGACGGCAACCGCGGCCAGGACAACCGCGACAACCGCGCCCAGCCGGACGACGACGAGGAAGGCGGCCGTCGTGGCCGTCGCTTCCGCGACCGCCGTCGCCGGGGCAGCGGCGGAGGCCGGGCCGAAGGCGGTTCGCCGGACACCGAGATCCGCGAGGACGACGTCCTGCTGCCCGTCGCGGGCATCCTGGACGTGCTGGACAACTACGCGTTCGTCCGCACCTCCGGCTACCTCGCCGGCCCAAACGACGTCTACGTCTCGCTGTCGCTGGTCCGCAAGTACGGCCTGCGCCGCGGTGACGCCATCACCGGTGTCGTGCGCCAGCCGCGCGACGGCGAGCAGCAGCGGCAGAAGTTCAACCCGCTGGTGCGCGTCGACTCGATCAACGGCCTGGAGCCGGACGAGGCCAAGCGGCGCCCCGACTTCACCAAGCTGACCCCGCTGTACCCGAACGAGCGGCTGCGCCTCGAGACCGAGTCGCACAAGCTCACCACCCGCGTGATCGACCTGATCATGCCGGTCGGCAAGGGGCAGCGCGCCCTGATCGTGTCGCCGCCGAAGGCCGGTAAGACCACGATCATGCAGGACATCGCCAACGCGATCTCCACGAACAACCCCGAGTGCCACCTGATGGTCGTCCTGGTCGACGAGCGTCCGGAAGAGGTCACCGACATGCAGCGCTCGGTGAAGGGCGAGGTCATCGCCTCGACCTTCGACCGGCCGCCGTCCGACCACACCTCGGTCGCGGAGCTGTCGATCGAGCGGGCCAAGCGCCTGGTCGAGATGGGCCACGACGTCGTCGTGCTGCTCGACTCGATCACCCGCCTCGGCCGCGCGTACAACCTGGCGGCCCCGGCGTCCGGCCGGATCCTGTCCGGTGGTGTCGACTCGACGGCGCTGTACCCGCCGAAGCGGTTCCTGGGTGCGGCCCGCAACATCGAGAACGGCGGCTCGCTGACCATCTTCGCCACGGCGATGGTCGAGACCGGCTCGACGATGGACACGGTCATCTTCGAGGAGTTCAAGGGCACCGGCAACGCGGAGCTCAAGCTCGACCGGAAGATCGCCGAGCGCCGCGTGTTCCCGGCGGTCGACGTCAACCCGTCCGGCACCCGCAAGGACGAGCTGCTGCTCTCGCCGGACGAGCTCGCGGTCACCGTGAAGCTGAGCCGGGTGCTGCACGCGCTCGACTCGCAGCAGGCCATCGACCTGCTGATCTCGCGGCTGCGCAAGACCAAGACCAACGTCGAGTTCCTCATGCAGGTCTCGAAGACCGCCCTCGGCGGCGGCGAAGACGACTGAGTCCTGGCTGTGGCAGGGGCCTCCCCGGGTGTCCGGGGAGGCCCCTTCCACGTCGGGAATAGCTGGTCAGCGGGGTGCGTTCCAGTACTCGTCAGCGCGTCTGGCAGAATTACCCGCTGAAGTCCGGCGCCGGTTCACCCCGTGGGAACGACTGGGGACCCGGAGCCAACGAGAGAGGACACCATGAAGAGCGGCATTCACCCCGAGTACGTGGTCACCGAAGTGAACTGCGACTGCGGGAACAGCTTCACCACGCACAGCACGAAGACCAGCGGCAGCATCCACGTCGAGATCTGCTCGAACTGCCACCCGTTCTACACGGGCAAGCAGAAGATCATGGACACCGGTGGCCGGGTCGCGCGCTTCGAGGCTCGCTACGGCAAGCGGCAGAAGAAGGAAGCCGACGCCAAGTAGCTTTTTTCACGGCGCCCACCCGGACTTCCGGGTGGGCGCCGTTTCTTGTCGTTGGTTTCCGGGCTGAGAGGTGGCTGAGGTGGATTCGAGCTCGCTCAAGGGGCTGCTCGCCGAACACGCGGAGCTGGAGCAGCAGCTGGCGGACCCCGCGGTGCACGCCGACCAGGCACGCGCCCGCAAGCTCGGCCGCCGCTACGCCGAGCTGACGCCGGTGGTGAAGGCCTTCCGCGAACTCGACACCGCCCGCGATGACCTCTCGGCCGCGCGGGAGATGGCCGGGGAGGACGCGGAGTTCGCCGCCGAGGCCGAGGAGCTGGCGGCGAAGGTCCCCGAGCTGGAGTCGAAGCTCACCGAGCTGCTGCTCCCGCGCGACCCGTACGACGGCTCCGACGTCGTGATGGAGATCAAGTCCGGTGAGGGTGGCGAGGAGTCGGCCCTGTTCGCCGGCGACCTCCTGCGCATGTACCTGCGCTACGCCGAGCGCCACGGCTGGAAGGCGGAGGTCCTCGACTCGGTGGACTCCGACCTGGGCGGCTTCAAGGACGTCACGCTGTCGATCAAGACGAAGGCGGCCGACGTCGACGGGGTGTGGTCCCGCCTGAAGTTCGAGGGCGGCGTCCACCGCGTCCAGCGCGTGCCGGCGACCGAGTCGCAGGGCCGCATCCACACGTCGGCGTCCGGGGTGCTCATCTACCCCGAGCCGGAGGAGGTCGAGGTCGAGATCGACCCGAACGACCTGCGCATCGACGTGTTCCGGTCCTCGGGCCCGGGCGGCCAGAGCGTCAACACGACGGACTCGGCGGTCCGGATCACCCACCTGCCGACGGGCATCGTGGTCTCCTGCCAGAACGAGAAGTCCCAGATCCAGAACCGCGCCCGCGCCCTGCAGGTGCTGCAGGCCCGCCTCCAGGCGATCGCGGAGGAGGAGGCGGCGGCGAAGGCGTCGGACGCCCGCAAGTCCCAGGTCCGCACGGTCGACCGCTCGGAGCGGATCCGGACGTACAACTTCCCGGAGAACCGCATTTCCGACCACCGGGTGAACTACAAGGCGTACAACCTCGACCAGGTCCTGGACGGCGACCTCGACGGCGTGCTGGACGCCCTGGCGACGGCGGACCGGGAAGAGCGTCTGGCGTCCCAGTCGGGCTGACCGCGAGCCGCCCCCCGCGGCGGCTCGCGGCGGAGTCAGCCGCAGGCCACGGGCCCTGCGGAGGCGCGGAACTGGTTCACCGAGCCGCTGCCCAGCGACAGGGTGCCGGACACGTAGATGCACAGGCCGTCGGTGTGGGTCACCACGACCCCGCCCGCGTAGGTGGAGTACGTGCCCGAGTCGGTCACCGGCGTGGTCATCCGTTCGGTGCGGATGCTGACCGACATGGGGTGCGACCCGGAAACGTTGTCGTAGACCTTGGCGCAGTTGGTGCCGCCGTTCGCGCTGGAGTACCAGAGGCGGAGGACGCCGGCCTGTTCCCCGATCGAGTTGCTCAGCGGCTTCGGCAACCCGTAGTCGTGGATTTCGGTACCCGGACAGGTCGCGACCGGCGCGGCAACGGCTTGCGTGGCGGGCACCACGGCGAGTGCGGCGGCCACCACCCCGGCGACGACGGCGAACCGCTTGATGAACGACTGCATTGCTGCCTCCCTGGGGGCGCGCTCCCGGGCGGGCCCCGGGAACACGCTGCCACCACGCCCGAGAGCCGGCTCCGGTTTACCCGGGCGGAGGGCGGGTCAGCTTCGGCCGCTGAGCACCGCCACCCACTTCTGTTCGACCTCGGCTGCCGGGGCGTTGGGCCGCCAGCCGGGATCGAACATCGACATGAGCTCCCGGGAGTCGGTCAGGGAGATGCTGGCGGCCTCGCGGAGCACCCGCAGGAAGTTGAACGGCGTGCAGCTGAAGGAGCCGGCTCCCCGCAGGAAGCCGAGGAGGTCGAACAGGCTCCGCCGGCCCTCGATCATCCGCCGCGCTTCGGCGACGACTGCTTCCACCTCAGCTTGCCTGTGCCGGCTGGCCCGGGACCAGCCAACACAGGCAGAACGGGTGCCCCGCCGGGTCGGCGTACACCTGGAAGTCGTCCCCCGTCGTGTTCCCGGCCGCCGGTTTCAGCACCCGCGCGCCGAGCGCCATGACGTGCTCGTGCGCTTCGGGGAAGTCCTCGACCCACAGGTCGAGGTGGATCTGCTGCTTGGTCGGGCCGTCGGGCCACTCCGGCGGCACGTGGTCGGGGGCCAGTTGCACGCCGATCCGCGGTGCGCCGTCCACCAGCACCATGTGCCAGTCACCGTCGTCGTCGACCTCGCCGCCGAGGACGCCCGCCCAGAAGCGGCTTTCGGCCGCGAGGTCGGCCGCGTCGAACGTGACGACCTGGTACCTGATCCGCATCAGCCGGACCAGAAACCCGTGATGAAGCGCAGGTAGATCATTCCGCAGACCAGCGCGTTCGCGTACAGGACCACGTGCACCGCGCCGCGCAGCTTCGGGCGGCGCTCGCCGAACAGGACCAGGGCCACGTACATCACCAGGCACGGCAGCAGGTAGCGGTGCACCGACACGACGTTGCTGTTCATCGTCAGCATCACGATCGACGCGAAGCCGAACAGCGCCAGCGGCACACCCTTCGCGCGCAGCGCCACCAGGACGTACACCGACGACACGAACAGCAGCGTCAGGCCGATCATCGGCAGCACGTGGCTCATCAGCGTCCACGCGTCCATGCGGGTGTCCCCGAGCAGGGCGTGGCCGGTGATCTTGGCTTCGTTCCACAGCGTCTCGAAGATGTTCGGGTTGAACTTGTGGTACGCCCAGGCCTTCACGCCCTTGAGCGCGTTGAAGCTGCCGAAGAAGTCGCCGGTCTGGATCTTCATCGCGACCATCACGGCGGCGAGACCGGCGAACGCGGCCGGGAACCACAGCAGGTTCCACGACAGCAGGCCGCGCAGCTTCCAGTCCTTCGACCGCCAGAACTCCAGGAAGCACAGGCCGACGAACACCGCCGCCGTGATGCGGGACGCCGTCAGGGGGATGAGCGTCAGTCCCATCCAGAGCCACTGGCGGCGCAGCGCGAACAGGTAGGCCCAGAAGCCCAGCGCGCAGAACACCGCTTCGCTGTAGAACGAGTGCAGGAAGAACGCGGCCGGCGCGGTGAGGAAGGCGGCGACGACCAGCCAGGGGGCCCGCTCGCCGTCGAAGAAGTGCCGGGCGATCTTCAGCAGCGCCACCGCGGCCAGCCAGGTGGCCACCACGTTGACCAGGAAGCCGGCCACGAGCAGGCCGAGCGTGCCGAAGCTGATCGTCTGCACCAGCCAGACCAGGATCGGGAACACCGGGTAGAACGCCCGCGTCGGGGCGTAGTCGCCGGTGTAGGCGTGCATGGCGATCTGGCCGTAGTTGCCGGCGTCCCAGCGGTAGGTGTGCGCGAGCAGGCTCATCGTCGAACCGATGCCGGTCTTCGGGATGCCCTCGTCGACCGGGCTGGACGGCGCGAAGAGGTACGCCACCGCGACCAGCACCACGTTCCAGGCCACGACCACGGCCAAGACGCGGGCGTAGTCGCTGTGCAGCCACGCCCAGCGGCCGGCGCGGGACTCCTCCGGGCGCTCCGGCTCGACCCGGTCGGCGGCCCGGGACGGGACGGCCGTGCTAGTCATGCGTAACCTCCGGGACCGGCCCCTGCACCTTCGCGGGCCGCTGCCGGAAGACGACCTTGTTGTAGAGCACGTAGTTCCAGACCAGGCCGACCGCGATCCCGGCGAACTTCGGGACCAGCACGTGCACCCCGGGGAACGCGCTGGTGACCGCGAAGATGATCGCCGCCTGCACCACCCACAGCCCGAACGCGGTGACGGCGAAGAACAGCAGCGCCTGGCGGCGGACGTCGCCGTCCTTGGCGCGGAACGTGAAGTTCCGGTTCAGCGTGAAGCTGAGCAGCATGCCCGTGGACGTCGAGATGAAGTTCGCCACGAACAGCGGGACGCCCAGCGTCACCAGCAACGCGTAACCGAGGGCGTCGACGAGCGTGTTCGCCACACCGACCAGCCCGAAGCGCAGCTGGGTCGCCGAGATCAGCTTCACCGGGTGCCTCTTCCCGCTTCGGCGCCCTCCCGGGCCTCGGCCGGCACCCCGGTGCGCACCGAGGCGACGCCGTACAGCGGCCGGTTCTGCACCTGGGAGTACGTGCGGCCGATGTAGCTGCCGAGCACGCCGAGCATGATGATCTGGATCCCGCCGAGGAAGAACATCGCGATCCCGAGGAACGCCCACCCGGGCACCGCGGTCTCCGGGGCGAACAGCTTGACGCCGCCGACGTACAGGATCCCGACGAAGCTCAGGAACGAGATCAGGTACCCCATGCGCGTGATCATCCGCAGCGGCGTCACCGAGAAGCCGAGGATGCCGTCGGCGGCGAAGCGCAGCATCTTGCGCAGGGGGTAGCCGGTGACGCCGGCGTGCCGCTTGTCGCGGTCGAACAGCACGGCCGTCTGCTTGAAGCCGATGTAGCTGACCAGCCCGCGCAGGAAGCGGTCGCGCTCGCGGTACTTGCGCAGCTCGTCGACCACCTTGCGGTCGATCAGCCGGAAGTCGCCGGTGTTCTTGGGGATGTCGACCGCGGCCATCTTCCGCAGGAACCAGTAGAACCCGCCGGCGGTGAGCTTCTTGAACGCCGAGTCCTGCCGCGAGCGCCGCTGCGCGTAGACGACGTCGAAGCCCTCTTCCCACTTCTCGATCAGCTCCAGCGCGACCCGCGGCGGGTCCTGCATGTCGCTGTCCATGATGATCACCGCGTCCGCGTCGACCAGGTCGAGCCCGGCGGTGACCGCCATCTGGTGGCCGAAGTTGCGGGACAGCTCGACCACCGTGACCCGCTCGTCGCGGGCGCTGAGCTCGGTGAGCCTGGCCAGCGAGCCGTCCCGGCTGCCGTCGTCGACGTAGAGGAAGCTGAAGTCGTACTTGCCGGCCAGGGGGGTGGTCACCTCGTCCACCGTCCGGTGCAGCAGGTCGATGTTCTCTTCCTCGTTGTAGATCGGGAAGATGAACGCCACCCGGCGGGTGATCGGCTCTGTGGGCACTGCGGGGCTCCCCGGAGTTTCGGTGCGGAACGGGTCGGGCGGCGCCGTCGAGCAGGCGGATCCCCGATCCGGTGACCTGCATCCTAGAAGATCGGGCCGCTCACGGTCCCGGCACCCGGCCGGGCGGGTAGTTGTCGCCCGCGGACCGGGGGTGCCTCGATACGCTGGACGGCGTGGGACCGGCGCGTGTCCTCACGGGGCAGTTCCGCCTGGTGTGCCAGGCTTGACGAGGTGAAGGACGACGAGTGAACCGGCAGCCGCTGCGCTTGGCCATCATCGAGGCCACCCACATCCTCGAGCGCGCGGGCGTCGCCTCGCCGCGGTTCGACGCCGAGGTGATCGCCGCGCACGTGCTCGGGGTCGAACGCGGCAGGCTGCCGATGGTGCCGCTGGTCGACCCGCCGGTCATCGAGGCCATCGGCCAGCTCGTCCAGCAGCGCGCGAAGCGCATCCCGCTGCAGTACCTGACCGGCTGGGCCGCGCTGGGGGACATCACGGTCGCGGTCGGCGCCGGGGTGTTCGTCCCGCGGCCGGAGACCGAACTGCTGCTCGAATGGGGGGTCAAGTTCCTCCAGGGCCGGGAGTTCCCGGTGGTGGTGGACCTGTGCACGGGCTCCGGCGCGCTGGCGCTGGCGGTGGCCCACGCCCGCCCGGACGCGGTGGTCTACGCGGTGGACATCGACCCGCAGGCACTGGCCTGGGCCCGCCACAACGCCGACGTGCACGCCGACGCCGGCAACACCCCGATCCGGCTGTATTCGGGCGACATCGGCGACCCGACGATGTTCGCCGAGCTCGACGGCCTGGTCGACCTGGTGCTGTGCAACCCGCCGTACGTCCCGGAGGGCACGCCGGTGCCCCCGGAGGTCGCGGAGCACGACCCGCCCCGCGCGGTGTTCGCGGAGGAGAGCGGCCTGGCGGTGATCCGCCACGCGATCGCGGCGGGCGCCCGCCTGCTGCGCCCGGGCGGCGGCCTGGCGATCGAACACGACGACACGCACGGTTCGGCGGTCCCGGCACTGGTCCGGGCCCGGCGGGTGCTGACCGGCGTCGAGGACCACGCGGACCTGACCGGCCGGGCCCGGTTCGTCACCGCCCGCCGGCTGGGCTGAGCGTCTCTGCTGCTCTTTTCGTCGAGTTCACGGGCTTTGTTCATGCCGAGGTGAGCAATGTCCGGCTCGAGTTCCTGGCCGGCGAGGTCGATGACCCGGATCTCGCCGCGGACCTGCGGGACTTCGTGGCCGGGAATCACGGGTTCAGCTCGCTGAGCACCTAACCCGAAAAGCATCATGGCTCGGCGAAACGTCGCCGAGCTGGTGGAGATGGTCGAGCAGGCCGAAGCCGCGCCGGACGCGGACTGAGCGGCCCACTGACACCGAGGGGGAAACGTGTCGGGAGATTTCATCGTCAATCCGCCGGGGAAGGCCGACCTGGACTTCCTCGACTGGATGCCGAGCCGCGGGCTGCTGCGCCGGGTCCTCGAGTTCGTCGCCGACGAGGTCGAAGACCCCGCGCTGGCCGGCGACCTGCGGGAGTTCGTCGCCGGGGGCTACGCGTTCTTCTCGCTGGCCAGCTACTCCAAGGCGCAGGCGGCCGAGATCATGATGGTGATCCGGGAGTCGCTGCCGGGCGCGGTCGAGGAGTGGTTCCCGGGGGACGAGGGGGCTCGGCGGAACGTCGCCGAGCTCGTGGAGATGGTCGAGGAGGCCGAAGCCGCGCCTGACGCGGACTGAGCAGCCCCCGTTTTCCACGCTACCGGGGAGCACCGACAGTTCGCGGTGGTCCGGTGGGGCTGTGGACGAGTTGTCCACAGCCCCACCGGACCGACCGTCAGAAGCCGAACGCCGTGCAGCTCGCCGTCGCCGTCTTGGACGGGTCGCTCACCGACGTCGCCGTCAGCTTCACCCTTGCCGCTAGATCCGCGCCTTGGGTGCGCTTCGCGTACGCCGGGACCTTCGCGAACCCGCCGAACTTCGCCGTCGCCAGCTCGTTCGGGAGGCGGACCTCCCAGCCGCGGGCGTCCGTCGACACGCTCAGCCGGTACGTGTCCGTGTCGTACGGGGCATTCGCGCCGCGGGCCGAGCCCGTGTTCAGCAAGCCGAACTCGCAGGTCGCGAGGCCGCCGTGGGCGATCGCGGGGAGGGCCGGGGTCAGCGCCGCCCCGCGGGCCTGGCTGCCCGAGCCGTCCAGCGAGGCCACCGTCACCGTGTACGACAGGACGCCGTGGCGGTCGCGGGCCACGTCGGTGATCAGGAACCGCAGGCGGTTCGCCGTGTCGGTGTATTCGTACGGGGCCGCCGCTTCGGTGCCCGCCTTGAACAGGGCATCGTTGAGCTGCCGGTAGTCACCGATGGTGATCTTCACCGGCGTTCCGTCCGGCTTCGTGTAGTCGGTGATGCCGATGTCGGCCGGGTTGGCGTCGATCACCCAGTCGAACGGGGCGTTGTCCTTGTTCTTCGTCTTCGTGATCAGCACGCCCGAATCCGGAGCGAAGGAGTCCGAGCCCATTCGGTCGACGACCTCGACGGTGTAGTTGTCGTAGCCGCCGCCGTCGCAGAACGGGTCCTTCGACCGGTCGCACTTCGGCGCCTTGTCGCCGCCGGTGAGCTTGATGTTCAGGCCGGTGAACGCGCCGGGCTGCGCCTCGGTCTCGCGGGCCGTCAGCCGCGCCGACACCGGACCCGTCGAAGCGAGCGCGTCGCGGTCGAGCTGCAGGACGTCGGCGGGGTCGACGATGCCGAGCTTCAGCTTGTTGCGGAGCTGGTGCTGGGCGCCCATCGAGCTGCCCTGCGTCGCCGGGATCTGCCACCGGGTGTGCGGGCCGCCGGGCCCGTTGAACGTCCCGCGCGACAGCATGTCCCACGGCCCGCTGTAGGAGCGCGACGGCGGGGTCCCGAACGGGTTGTTGTAGTTGTCGCCGATGCCCAGGATGTGGCTGAACTCGTGGGCGTAGGTCGACTGACCGGAGCTCTCGGCCTGCACCGAGCTGCCGTCCTGGGCGTTGGGCCAGATGCTGGCGGCCGACGCCCACGACGTCCACGGCACGTACCGCGTCGCCGCGTAGTTGGGCAGGTCGTGGTTCGGCGGGCCGAAGCTGTCGGGCACGTTCTCCTTCGTCCCGAACTTCATCTCGCCGAACTCCTGCCAGGTCGAGCTCTCGTCCTGGCCGGCGGAGAGGTAGAAGACGAAGTCGAACTGCTTCGCGGTGTCGCCGACGTCGGCGCGCCAGGCGTCCCCGGCGTCCTTGCGGAGGTCGCGGCTGCAGTCCGCCCCGGGCGGGCAGGCGCCGGGCTGGAACTCCATGCCGTACTCGTAGGACTTCCCGGGCATCCGGTACGGCCCGAAGGCGGTCAGCTGCACGCCGAACCGGCCGCCGGAGTCCTCCATCCAGTACTCGTTGATCGTGTGGCCGTTGTTGAGGGCCTCGGGCTTGTTGAGGAAGTCCTGGTAGTACTGCGCGACGTTCGCCCGCGGGATGTCGGCGGCGGTCGGCGCGGGGTTGCCGAACACGGTAGAGCGCGCCGGCTTCGTGACGACGAAGTCCTGGTCCGGGTAGTCGGCGAGGACGATGGCGCCCTTGAAGGTGCGCTGGGTCGGCTTGAGGTTCGGATCGGCCCAGTTCGTGCCGGGGACCTTGCGGTAGTCGGACCAGGTCATGTGGTCCTGGTTCTCCCAGTGCGCGGCGTCGATCGGGGCGGGCCAGCCACGGGTGAGCGGCTCCGCGGCGGCGGTACCGGCACCGAGCCCGGACAGCACGGCGACGGCGGCGAGCAGGGCGAGCGCTTTCGGGGTTCTGCGGCGCATCTGCGGCTCCTTCACTGGGAACCCACGGGGGTGGTGGTTCCCGAAGATCGACCGTATTGAGCCACGGTGTCGCGGTTCGTCCTCGCGGCGAGGTTTACCCGCTTGCCCCACGACGAAAGTCTGGCGGCTCGATCACGCTCGATCAGGCCCGGGCGGGCGGGGGAGCGTTGTGGACAACTCCGGCCGCGCGCGCCGGGAGCGCCGGAAACTGTCGGTGGTGGCCGGTAGCGTGGAAGACGGGGGGCGCCCCCGAGGCCGCCGCACGGCGAGACGGCCCGCCCCTCGCCTCACCCCCGTCCGCGCGCTCCCCGCCCCACACCCCAGGGCGGTGTGACGCGGCGAACCTCCCCGGCGGCCCCCGGACTACCCTTGGCCCCCATGAGCGTGGTCTACGACTGCAGCAAGCGGGAGACCAGGGCCGATGGGCTCGCCGCCGCGGCCGGGGCGGTCCGGTCGAGCCGGCTGGTCGTCCTGCCGACCGACACCGTCTACGGGATCGGTGCCGACGCCTTCGACGCCGGTGCCGTGCAGGCGCTGCTGCGCGCCAAGAACCGCGGGCCGGACATGCCCGTCGGCGTGCTCGTCGGCTCCTGGTCCACTGTGGACGGCCTGGTGCTCGGCGTGCCGCCGCAGGCGCGGGCGCTCATCGAAGCCTTCTGGCCCGGGGACCTCTCCATCGTCCTGCCGCACGCGCCGAGCCTGCAGTGGAACCTCGGCGAAGCCCGCGGCACCGTCATGCTCCGGATGCCGCTGCACCCCGTGGCCCTCGAACTGCTGCGGGACGTCGGGCCGATGGCCGTCTCGAGCGCGAACGTCTCCGGGCGCTCGCCGGCCAGCACGGCGCAGGAGGCGCAGGAACAGCTCGGCGACTCGGTCGCGGTCTACCTCGACGGCGGCTCGAGCGGCGCGCTCGTCGCGTCGAGCATCGTGGACCTCACCGGCGCCGAGCCGGTCGTGCTGCGCGAGGGCGCCGTGGGCAAGGAGGCCATCGCGGAGGTGCTCGGTGTGCCCGCGGAATCCTTGGCCTGAAGCCGGATCACGGCAGAAACCGCGACACGATAGCGTGTCGCGGGTGACCCCGACCCCGCGAGCGTGACGTCCCCGTGCCGCCCACATCCGGTCTGCTCCCCATCCGGGAATACATCCTCGTCGCGCTGACCGCGACGGCCGTGACCTACCTGCTCACCGGCGTCGTGCGCCGGGTCGCGATCCGCGTCGGCGCGATCGCCAACCCGCGCGCCCGCGACGTGCACGTCGCCCCGATCCCGCGGATGGGCGGGGTCGGCATCTACCTCGGCGTCGCCGGCGCGATGGGCCTGGCCCACCAGCTGCCCGCGCTGTCGCACGGCTTCGACGCCTCCTTCGACTCGGTCGGCGTGCTGCTGGCCGCCGGCGTCATCTCCCTCATCGGCGCGCTCGACGACCGGTTCGAACTCGACGCCTGGACGAAGCTGGCCGGCCAGGTCATGTGCGCCGGGATCCTCGTCATCTTCGGTGTGCAGTGGGTGTCGTTCTGGGTGCCGTGGGGCGGCACCGGCGGTTCGTTCGGCTCGGTGCTGGTGCTCGACAAGAACCAGGGCGCGCTGCTCACCGTCGTCATGGTCGTGGTGATGGTCAACGCGATGAACTTCGTCGACGGCCTCGACGGGCTCGCCGGCGGCCTCGGCTTCATCGCCGCCGCCGCCACGTGCGCGTTCTCGCTCGGCCTGCTCGACAGCTCCGGCGGCGACGTCGGCACGTACCCGCCCGCGCTGATCGCGGCCACCCTCGCGGGCGCCTGTCTGGGGTTCCTGCCGTACAACTTCCAGCCCGCGAAGATCTTCATGGGCGACTCCGGCTCGATGATGATCGGCCTGATGCTCGCGGGCGCGACGACGTCGGCCTCCGGGCGCGTGCCGTACACGCAGTTCAGCGCCAAGGACGCGATCGCGCTGCTCTCGCCGCTGGTGGTGGTGGCGGCCGTGCTGTTCGTGCCGATGCTGGACCTGATCATGGCGGTCGTCCGCCGCACCCGCCGCGGGGAAAGCCCGTTCGCCGCCGACAAGATGCACCTCCACCACCGGCTGCTGGAGATCGGCCACTCCCAGCGCCGCGCGGTCATGCTGATCTACCTGTGGGCCGGCATCCTGGCCTTCGGCGCGGTGTCGGTGACGCTGTTCGACGACGCCGCGGCGCTGTGGATCATCGGGATCGGCCTGGTCGTCGCGGCGGTGGTTTCGATCGTCCCGCGGCTGCGCTCGCGCAACCAGCCGGGCACCTGACCCGCGGGGGTCTCTACACTCGGGGGTCAACCGAGCAGGGAGCCAGGTGTGAGCGAAGCCGAAACGCACGAGCAGGAGAACCCGCACGCCGAGGTGGTGCTGCGGGCGGCCCGCGCGATGACGAAGGCCTCGCTGCTGGTGACCCCGCCCGCGGTGATCGTCTGCATCGCCCTGTTCAGCATCCTCAACGGCCTGCCCGGCTTCCTGGGCTCGCTCGTCGGCGGGGTGCTCGCGATGCTGGCGTCGCTGTCCACTTTGGGCATGATGAAGTTCAGCGCGGGCCAGGACCCGATGTTCGTCATGGTCATCGCGCTCGGCGGGTACGTCGTGAAGGTCGTGCTGCTCTTCGGCGCGCTGACGCTGCTGAAGGGCGTCACCGCGCTGCACCCGATGTCGCTCGGCATCACGATGATCGTGGCCATCCTGCTCGCCGCCGCGGCCGAGTTCGCCGCCTTCCGCAAGACCAAGATCCCGACGATCATCCCGTCCTGACGCGGTCGGTTTCGCTACTCTTCGTGCACCCGCCTGCGGCCGCTTGAGTGTGACCGGGACCACAAAAGTGCGCTTCCGTGCGCTGCTGCGCACGGTGACCGGGACCCGCCGCCTGCGGCGATCCGGAGCCGGTCCCGGCCGGCACCGGACCTGGGTCCCGGGCCGACCCGGGACCTAAGTCCTGGGCTGATCGGTGGGTTAGGAGTACGGCTGTCCGGCAGTGATTGACCTGCTGGTATGGTCCGCGTCAAGGGTGGCGGCCTCGGCCGCGCGCTTCCCGAGACGAACCGCGATCAGCAGTGTGGCGACCGTGTAGTTCCGCCGTCCGGCCGCTGGTCCGAAGTAGACCGCAGGGCAGTGTTCACGCGAGACAACCCCGTGTGCAGAACGTGAAGGCGTGTTCTGCGAACTGTGGGGTAGCCGCCTCCGACGTCCCGATACGTATCGGGTACGTTAAGTCCAGATCGTGACGATTCCCCCGGCGGAGTGAACGCCGGCCGGGAGAACCGGAAGGAGCCCAGTGGGCGCGCTGGTATTGGCCGAGGGTGCGACGTTCGCGCCGCCCGGCGCCGAAAGCTTCGAGTTGCCGGCGTTGTTCGGCGGAGTCACCAAGCCGATGCTGCTCGTCGTGCTTTCGGTCGTCATCATCGCGGCGTACTTCCTGCTGGCGACCCGCAAGCTGCAGGTCGTGCCGGGCAAGGGGCAGTTCATCGCGGAGTCGATCTACGACTTCAGCCGCAACAACATCGCGCGCGAACAGATCGGTTCGAAGGACTTCAAGCCGTTCGTACCGCTCGTTTTCGCGCTGTTCACCTTCGTACTGGTGAACAACCTCTACGGGATCATCCCGCTCCTGCAGTTCCCGACCATGGCGCGCTTCGGCTTCCCGGTCGCCCTGTCGGTCCTCGTCGTCTACCCGGTGTACCACTTCGTCGGGTTCAAGCGGCACGGTTTCAAGGGGTACTTCAAGAAGGAACTCGCGCCGCCGGGCGTGCCGGGCCCGGTGCTGCCGCTCTTCGCGCTCATCGAGTTCGCGGAGAAGTTCTTCCTCAACCCGCTCACGCTCGCCATCCGTGTGTTCGCCGCCATGTTCGCGGGTCACCTGATCCTGGCGGTGTTCACCCTCGGCGGCACCTTCCTGCTGACCGAGACCTCGGGCTGGGCGCTGAAGCCGGTTTCCCTGGTGGCGTGGATCTTCGCCATCGGGATGACGTTCCTCGAGGCCTTCATCCAGGTGCTGCAGGCCTACATCTTCGCCCTGCTGTCGGCCGGGTACATCGGCGCCGCGCTGGCGTCGGAGCACTGAGAACACAAGCCCCCGATCCACGCGAGCGCGTGGACCGAAGTGAAGGGAAATGCACGTGAGCAACATCGTTCTGGCCCAGGCCGCGGAGCAGGCCGTCAACATCAACCCCGGCCTCGCCGCCATCGGTTACGGCCTGGGCGCGATCGGCCCGGGCATCGGTGTGGGCCTGATCTTCGCCGCCGTCATCAACGGCACCGCCCGCCAGCCGGAGGCGCAGGGCAAGCTGCAGGGCATCGGCTTCTCGACCTTCGTCCTGACCGAGGTGCTCGCCCTGATCGGCATCGTCATCTACTTCATCGCCTCCGCAGGCTGAGTTCCGCTCATCTCGCTTAAGGAGACGCCGTGCTGAACAGTGCTTTGGTCCTCGCCGCAGAGGGTAAGGCGCACAACCCGATCATTCCGGACATCTCGGAACTGATCCTCGGCATCGTCGCCTTCTTGATCCTGCTGTTCATCCTCAAGAAGTACGTCGTCCCTCGCTTCGAGGCCGCGTACGAAGAGCGTGCGCAGAAGATCGAGGGAGGCATCGAGAAGGCCGAGCGGGCCCAGGCCGAGGCCGAAGAGGCGCTGGCCAAGTACAAGGCCCAGCTGCATGAGGCCCGGACCGAAGCCGCGAAGATCCGCGACGACGCCCGGCTCGAAGCCGAGCAGATCAAGGCGGAGCTGCGGGCCGAGGCGGAAGCCGAGTCCCAGCGCATCGTCGCCCAGGGCCAGGCCCAGCTGCAGGCCCAGAAGGCGCAGATCATCGCGGAGCTGCGGGCCGACATGGGCCGCAACGCCGTCGAGCTGGCCAGCCGCATCGTCGGCGAGTCGCTCGAGGACGAGGCGCGCCGCCGCGGCACCGTCGACCGGTTCCTGGCGGAGCTGGAGACCGCCGGTGCCTCCAACGGAGCGGGGAAGTAGACCAACGATGACGCTGCATGCTGCGAGCCGTGAAGCGCTCGGCCTCGCCGAGGAACGCCTCGGCGAGGTTCTGGCCGACGCGGGAGCCGATGCCGCCACGGTCGGCGACGAGCTGCTCTCGGTCGTCGACCTGCTGGACCGGGAGATCGGCCTCCGCCGGGCGGTGAGCGACGCCTCGGCGACGCCGGAAGCGCGCACCTCGCTGGTGCGCCGGCTGTTCGACGGCAAGCTGTCCGAACCGGCCCTCAAGGTGCTCGACGCCGTGGCGGGCAGCCGCTGGTCCAGCCCCCGTGAGCTGACCGACGGGCTCGAGTCGCTCGGCCGCTCGGCCCTGCTCACCTCGGCGGAGAAGACCGGGAACGTCGACACCGTCGAATCCCAGCTCTTCCAGGTCGCGCGGGTGGTGGCCCACCACCCCGAGCTCGAGGCCGCGCTGTCGGACCTGACCGGTCCCGCCGACGCCAAGCGCACGCTGGTGCGCGGGCTGTTCGCCGACAAGGTGGACGTGGTCACCGAGACCCTCGTCGAGCAGGTCGTGCGCCGGGCCAAGGGCCGCGGCGTCGGCGTCGGGCTCGACAAGCTGGTCCAGCTGGCCGCGGAGCGGCGTGAGCGTTCGGTCGCGTACGTGACCAGCGCGAGCGCCCTGTCCGACGAGCAGGTCGCTCAGCTGAGCGCGAAGCTCGACGCCATCTACGGGCGGCCGATCGCGCTGCACGTCGAGGTCGACCCCCGGCTCGGCGGCGGGCTCGTCGTCCGCGTCGGCGACGAGGTCATCGACGGGAGCGCGGCGGGCCAGCTCGCGGCGTTGCGCAGGCGGCTGGCCCGGGCATAGCGCCGGGGTCACACAAGACTTTGCATACTGGCAAGAACGAAGCGAGAGCGGGAAAGACATGGCCGAGCTGACGATCTCCTCGGATGAGATCCGTAGCGCGATCGAGAACTACGTCTCGAGTTACGCCCCGGACGTGAGCCGGGAAGAAGTTGGCACCGTGGTGGACGCCGGTGACGGCATCGCCCACGTCGAGGGCCTGCCCTCGGCCATGGCCAACGAGCTGCTCGAGTTCCCCGGCGGCGTCCTGGGCGTCGCCCTGAACCTGGACGCGCGCTCCATCGGTGCCGCGATCCTCGGTGACTTCGAAAGCATCGAAGAGGGCCAGCAGGTCAAGCGCACCGGCCAGGTCCTGTCGGTGCCGGTCGGCGACGGCTACCTCGGCCGCGTCGTCAACCCGCTGGGCCAGCCGATCGACGGCCTCGGCGACATCGAGACCAGCACCCGCCGCGCCCTGGAGCTGAAGGCCGCTTCGGTGGTCGAGCGCCAGCCGGTGTCGGAGCCGCTGCAGACCGGCATCACCGCCATCGACGCGATGACGCCGATCGGCCGCGGCCAGCGCCAGCTGATCATCGGTGACCGCAAGACGGGCAAGACCGCCGTCGCCGTGGACACGATCATCAACCAGAAGGCCAACTGGGAGACCGGCGACCCGAAGAAGCAGGTCCGCTGCATCTACGTCGCGGTCGGCCAGAAGGGCTCCACGATCGCCGCCGTGAAGAAGTCCCTCGAGGACGCCGGCGCGCTGGAGTACACCACCATCGTCGCGGCGCCCGCGTCCGACTCCGCCGGCTTCAAGTGGATCGCGCCGTACACCGGCTCGGCCATCGGCCAGCACTGGATGTACGAGGGCAAGCACGTCCTCATCGTGTTCGACGACCTCACCAAGCAGGCCGACGCCTACCGCGCGATCTCGCTGCTGCTGCGCCGCCCGCCGGGCCGCGAGGCGTTCCCCGGCGACGTCTTCTACTTGCACTCCCGCCTGCTGGAGCGCTGCGCGAAGCTGTCGGACGAGCTGGGTGCCGGCTCGCTGACCGGGCTGCCGATCATCGAGACCAAGGCCAACGACGTGTCGGCCTACATCCCGACGAACGTCATCTCGATCACCGACGGCCAGTGCTTCTTCCAGTCGGACCTGTTCAACGCCGGCCAGCGCCCGGCCATCGACGTGGGTATCTCGGTCTCCCGCGTGGGTGGTGCCGCGCAGGTCAAGGCGATGAAGTCGGTCTCCGGCTCGCTCCGCATCGACCTGTCGCAGTACCGCGAGCTGGAGGCCTTCGCGGCCTTCGCCTCCGACCTCGACGACGCCTCGAAGGCGCAGCTCGAGCGCGGTGCCCGCCTGTACGAGGTGCTCAAGCAGCCGCAGTACTCCCCGATCCCGGTCGAGGAGCAGGTCTGCACGGTGTGGCTGGGCACGAACGGCCACTACGACTCGGTCCCGACCGAGGACGTCCGCCGCTTCAACCAGGAGTTCCTGGACTCGGCCCGCCGCAAGCACGACGACATCCTGGGCGCGATCCGCGACTCCGGGAAGTTCGAGGACGAGACGGCCGACAAGCTGGTCGCCGCGGTCAACGAGTTCAAGAAGGAGTTCACCACCTCCGAGGGCAAGTCCCTGGTCGAGGCGGACGCCGACGCGATGGACGCCGACAAGGTCGGGCACGAGACCGTCAAGGTCAACAAGCCCGCCCCGAAGAAGTGAGCTGATAGCTCATGGCCGCACAACTCCGGGAACTCCGGTCGCGCATCAAGGCGACCAAGTCGATCGGCAAGATCACCAAGGCGATGGAGCTCATCGCCACCGCGCGCATCACCAAGGCGCGGGCGAAGGTCGCCGCTTCCCGGCCGTACGCGGACGAGATCACCAAGGTGCTCTCGGCGCTGGCCGGTGCGGCGGCCAACCTCGACCACCCCATGCTGGTCGAGCGCCCGAACCCGAAGCGGGCCGCCGTCCTGGTCGTGACCAGCGACAAGGGCCAGGCCGGTGGCTACAACTCCAACGTGCTGCGCGCGACCGAAGAGCTGCTCGCCCTGCTCCGCGAAGAGGGCAAGGAGCCGGAGGTCTACGTCACCGGCAACAAGGGGCTGAACTACTACCGGTTCCGCGGCCGCCCGGTCGTGAACAGCTGGACGGGCTTCTCCGACCAGCCGGGTTACGCCGACGCGGTCGCCGTCGGCGAAGCGCTGGTGGAGTCGTTCATGCGCGGCGCGGACGACGCGGACGGCAACGCCGACGGCGTCGCGGGTGTCGACGAGATCCACATCGTCTACACCGAGTTCGTGTCGATGCTGACGCAGCGGCCGACCGCCAAGCGCGTCGCGCCGCTCGAGGTCGAGTACACGGAGGAGGGCGAGGAGCGGAAGCCGGAGCCCGGCGAGCTGCTCCCCAGCTACGAGTTCGAGCCGAGTGCCGACAAGCTGCTGGACGCCCTCCTGCCGAAGTACATCAACACGCGGCTCTACGCGGCCATGCTCGAGTCCGCGGCGTCCGAACTGGCCGCCCGCCGGACCGCGATGAAGGCCGCGTCGGACAACGCGAACGAACTCGTGGGCAACCTGACGCGGGAGATGAACCAGGCCCGCCAGGCGCAGATCACCCAGGAGATCTCCGAAATCGTCGGTGGCGCGAACGCGCTCACCGCAGCAGGAAGTGATGATTGATGACCAGTACTGAAGCCCCGCGCGCCAAGGGGCGCATCGTGTCGGTGACCGGTCCGGTCGTCGACGTCGAGTTCCCGCGCGGTTCCGTGCCCGACCAGTTCAACGCCCTCAAGGTCGAGATCGAGTTCGAGCAGCTGCGCAAGACGGTGACCCTCGAGGTCGCCAGCCACCTGGGCGACAACCTCGTCCGCACGATTTCGCTCCAGCCGCAGGACGGCCTGGTCCGCGGCGCCGAGGTCACCGACACCGGTGGCCCGATCACGGTCCCGGTCGGCGACAAGGTCAAGGGCCACGTCTACAACGCCCTCGGCGAGTGCCTCGACGAGCCCGGCTACGGCGAGGACCTCGAGCGCTGGGGCATCCACCGCAACGCGCCGTCCTTCGACCAGCTCGAGGGCAAGACCGAGATGCTGGAGACCGGCCTGAAGGTCGTCGACCTGCTCACCCCGTACGTCCAGGGTGGCAAGATCGGCCTGTTCGGCGGCGCCGGCGTCGGCAAGACGGTGCTCATCAAGGAGATGATCACCCGCGTCGCCCGGAACTTCGGTGGTACCTCGGTGTTCGCCGGCGTCGGCGAGCGCACCCGTGAGGGCAACGACCTCTTCCTGGAGATGTCCGAGGACGGCGTCATCAACGACACCGCCCTGATCTTCGGCCAGATGGACGAGCCGCCGGGCACGCGCATGCGCGTCGCGCTGTCCGCGCTGACCATGGCGGAGTACTTCCGCGACGTCCAGAACCAGGACGTGCTGCTGTTCATCGACAACATCTTCCGGTTCACCCAGGCCGGCTCGGAGGTGTCGACCCTGCTGGGCCGCATGCCGTCCGCCGTGGGTTACCAGCCGACGCTGGCCGACGAGATGGGGCAGCTGCAGGAGCGGATCACCTCGACCCGGGGTCGGTCGATCACCTCGATGCAGGCGATCTACGTCCCCGCGGACGACTACACCGACCCGGCCCCGGCCGCGACGTTCGCCCACCTGGACGCCACCACCGAGCTCTCCCGGTCGGTGTTCCAGAAGGGCATCTTCCCGGCGGTGGACCCGCTGGCGTCGACGTCGACGATCCTCGACCCGGCCATCGTCGGTGAGGACCACTACCGGGTGGCTTCCGAGGTCATCCGGATCCTGCAGAAGTACAAGGAGCTGCAGGACATCATCGCGATCCTCGGTATGGACGAGCTCTCGGAAGAGGATAAGCTGACCGTTCAGCGCGCGCGCCGCATCGAGCGGTTCCTGTCGCAGAACATGCTGGTCGCCGAGGCGTTCACCCAGATCCCGGGCTCGACGGTGCCCCTCTCGGAGACCATCGAGTCGTTCGACCGCATCACCAAGGGTGACTTCGACCACTACCCGGAGCAGGCGTTCCTGGGTATCGGTGGCCTCGAAGACCTGGAGAAGAAGTACAAGGAAATCACCAAGAAGTGACTTCCCGAGGGCGGCGGGGGCAGTGTCCTATGTGGACTCAGGCCCCCGCCGTTCTCGTAGTCTGAGTCAGACCTATTACACTCGGTGGCAACACCCCGAGTTAAGGAGTGCTACGTGGCTGAGATGTCCGTGGAGCTGGTGGCCGTCGAGCGCCGTCTCTGGTCGGGTACTGCCACTTTCGTGGTGGCCCAGACCACCGAGGGCGAGATCGGCATCATGGCCGGTCACGAACCCGTGCTCGGGCAGCTCGTCGAGGGTGGCGTGGTCAAGGTGACGACCGCCGACGGCGAGACGGTCTGCGCGGCCGTGCACGGCGGGTTCCTCTCCGTGACCGGCACCGGGGTGAGCATCCTCGCCGAGAGCGCCGAGCTCTCCGACGAGATCGACGTCGAGGCGGCCAAGGCGGCCCTGACCGGGGACGATGAGACCGAGCGAGCGAGGGCCTCGGCCCAGCTCCGCGCCGCGGGCCAGTCGGCCTGAGCGCGAGACGGGCAGGAGCCGGGCCGTGAAGATCACCGTGGTCGTAGCAGGGCTCCTGATCGTGCTCGCGGTGCTGGCCGCCTGGTACGGCCAGCGGTGGATCCGGATGCGCCGCGGCGGGGGCGTGAGCGTCGCGCTGCGGTGGCGTCCGGACAACCCGCGGTCCAGTTGGCACCTGGGGCTGGGCCGCTACGAAGGCGACGAGTTCGTCTGGTACCGCGTGTGGAGCCTGCGGACCGGCGCCGACCGCGTCTTCCAGCGCGAAAGCATGCAGATCGCCGATCGCCGGGACCCGTCCGGCACCGAGGCCTACGCCGTTCCCGAGGGCTCGACCGTGCTGCGCTGTGAGTCGGAAACCCAGGAGGCGATCGAGATCGCCATGGGCCCGGGCGCGCTGACGGGGTTCCTCTCCTGGCTCGAGTCCGCCCCGCCCGGACACCGCCTCCCGCGAGCCTCCTGAACGCTGTCTCATTCCGAGACGGTCGTCCGCGCCTCGCGGGCTTACCGTGGAGGCCATGATTCTCATCGTGGTCAAGTGGCCGGTGAAGCCCGAGTACGCGGACTCCTGGCTGGACATCGTCGGGGACTTCACGCGCAGCACCCGGGCCGAGGCGGGCAACAAGTTCTTCGAGTGGTCCCGCAGCGTCGACGACAAGAACACGTACGTGCTGGTCGAGGGCTTCGAGGGCCAGGACGCGGCCGTCGCGCACGTCGGCTCGGAGCACTTCAAGACGGCGGTCGCGACGCTGGGTGAGTACATCTCCGACAACCCGCGGATCATCAACGTCCAGGACGCCTCGGACTGGGGCCCGATGGCCGAGATCTCCCCGCACTAAACTCGCCGTGTGACCCTCGTCGAGATCCCCGGTTCCAAGTCCGTCACCGCCCGTGGCCTGTTCCTGGCCGCCGCCGCGCACGGCACCACGACCCTCGGCCGCCCGCTGCACTCGGACGACACCGAGGGCTTCGCCGAGGGCCTGGTCAAGCTCGGCTACCGGGTCGACCGGCAGGCCGACGCCTGGACCATCGAGGGCCGCCCCGCGGGCCCGGGCGTCGCCGAAGCCGACGTCTTCTGCCGCGACGGCGCCACGACGGCCCGGTTCCTGCCCGCACTCGCCGCGGCCGGCACCGGGACGTTCCGCTTCGACGCGTCCGGCCAGATGCGCCGCCGCCCGCTCGGGCCGCTGACCGACGCCCTGCAGGAACTGGGCGTCGACCTCGAGTTCGGCGGCGAGCCGGGCCACCACCCGCTGACGGTCCGCGCGAACGGCATCAAGGGCGGTTCGCTGACCCTGGACGCGGGGCTGTCGTCGCAGTTCCTGACGGCGCTGCTGCTGGTCGGGCCGCTGACCGCGGAGGGCCTGCGGATCACGGTGACCGACCTCGTGTCGGTGCCGTACGTCGAGATCACGCTGGAGATGATGCGCCGCTTCGGCGTCGACGTCCGCCGCGAAGGGCAGACGTTCGTGGTCCCGGCGCAGCCGTACCGAGCGTCCGAGTACCCGGTGGAGCCGGACGCGTCGACGGCGAGCTACTTCCTCGCTGCGGCGGCGGTCACCGGCCGCACGGTGACCATCCCGGGTCTGGGTTCCGACGCGCTGCAGGGTGACGTGCGCTTCGCGGACGTGCTGCGGGAGATGGGCGCGCACGTTGAGCTAACGCCGGACTCGGTGACGGTCGCGGGGCCGTCGGACGGCCTGCGCGGCATCACGGTGAACATGCGCGACATTTCGGATACGGTCCCGACCCTGGCGGCGATCGCGCCGTTCGCCTCGGGCCCGGTCCGCATCGAGGACGTCTACAACACGCGCATCAAGGAGTGCGACCGGCTCGACGCGTGCGAGGAGAACCTGCGCGCGATGGGCATCGAGGTCGAGACGGGCCGCGACTGGATCGAAATCCAGCCGGGGCAGCCCACGGGCACCCTGGTGGCCTGCCGCCGCGACCACCGGATCGCGATGGCGTTCAGCATCACGGGCCTGCTGACCGAGGGCGTGACGCTGGACGACCCGGACTGCGTGAAGAAGACCTTCCCCGGCTTCCACCAGGCGCTGGGGACCCTGCGGCAGAGCTGGGGGATCTAGGCGGGCTGCCCGCCCGGCTGCCACAGGACGTCGCCGTCCGGGTTGGCCAGCCGGGCCAGGATGAACAGCAGGTCCGACAGCCGGTTCAGGTACTTGATCGCCACCGGGTTCGTCGTCTCCGGCTCGGCTTCGTGCAGGACCCAGGCCGACCGCTCCGCCCGGCGCGCCACCGTGCGGGCCTGGTGCAGGAACGCCGCACCCGGCGTGCCGCCCGGCAGGATGAACGACGTCAGCTTCGGCAGGCGCTCGTTGAACTCGTCGCACCAGCCTTCGAGCCGCTCGACGTACTTTTCGGTGATCCGCAGCGGCGGGTACGGCGGGTCGTCGGAGATCGGCAGGCAGAGGTCCGCGCCGACGTCGAAGAGGTCGTTCTGCACCGTGCGCAGCACGTCCGTCACCTCGGCCGGCAGCCCGCCGACCGCGATCGCCAGGCCGAGCACCGAGTTCGTCTCGTCGGTGTCCGCGTACGCGCCCAGCCGTGGGGACGTCTTCGGCACGCGGGACCCGTCGCCGAGCGCGGTCGTGCCGTTGTCGCCGACCTTCGTGTACACGCGGTTGATGCGAACGACCATGGACCCCACCATAGCGGCCCCCGCCCGGGCCGAATCCGGGCGAGAGGGCATGATTGGCGGCCATGAGCGAGCACTTCGACGTGCATGGCGGAGCCCGGCTGGTCGGCGAGGTCGACGTGGTCGGCGCCAAGAACAGCGTGCTGAAGCTGATGGCCGCCGCCCTCCTCGCCGAGGGCACCACGACCATCACGAACTGCCCGCAGATCCTCGACGTCCCGCTGATGGGCGACGTGCTGCGGAGCGTCGGCTGCGAGGTCGTCATCGAGGGCGACACCGCCACCATCACGACGCCGACCGAGCTGTCGCACCGCGCCGACTCGGCGGCCATGGGGAAGCTGCGCGCGTCCGTCTGCGTGCTGGGGCCGCTGGTCGGCCGGCTGAAGCAGGCCGTCGTGGCCCTGCCGGGCGGCGACGCGATCGGTTCGCGCCCGCTGGACATGCACCAGAACGGCCTGCGCAAGCTGGGCGCGACGAGCACGATCGAGCACGGCTGCGTCGTCGCGAAGGCGGAGACGCTGGTCGGCGCGCAGATCTGGCTGGACTTCCCGAGCGTCGGCGCGACCGAGAACATCCTGATGGCGGCCGTGCTGGCCGAGGGCACCACGGTCATCGACAACTGCGCGCGCGAACCCGAGATCGTCGACATCTGCACGATGCTCACCGAGATGGGCGCGAAGATCGAGGGTGCCGGGACCTCGACGCTGACCGTGCACGGCGTGGAGCAGCTGCACCCGACCACCCACAGCGTGATCGGCGACCGGATCGTCGGCGCCACCTGGGCGTTCGCCGCCTCGATGACCCGCGGGGACATCACCGTGCGCGGGGTCAACCCGCACCACCTCGACCTGGTGCTGAACAAGCTGCAGCTGGCCGGCGCGCACGTCGAGACCTACCACGACAAGGGTTTCCGCGTGGTCCAGCCCGAGCGCCCGAAGGCGGTCGACTGGGTGACGCTGCCGTACCCCGGTTTCGCGACCGACCTGCAGCCGTTCGCGGTGGCGCTGTCGGCGGTGTCGGAAGGCACGTCGATGATCACGGAGAACGTCTACGAGGCGCGCTTCCGGTTCATCGAGGAGATGATCAGGTTGTCGGGCGACGCCCGCACGGACGGCCACCACGCGGTGGTCCGCGGGGTCGAGAGGCTCTCGAGCGCGCCGGTCTGGGCGTCGGACATCCGCGCGGGCGCGGGCCTGGTGCTGGCCGGCCTGTGCGCCGAGGGCGTCACCGAGGTCTGGGACGTCTTCCACATCGACCGCGGCTACCCGCACTTCGTCGAGAACCTGAACCGCCTGGGCGCGAACATCAAACGCGTCACCGGCGACCCCGACCGGACGTGAGTCACCCCCGGGCCGGGGGCTCCGGGTGGCCCCGGCCCGGGGCGGAGCCCCGGTTGTCTCAGCCCTGCGCGCCCAGTGCGCGCAGGGCGTACTCGACCAGCCGGTCGACGTAGTCCGGCTCGGCGGGTGCCTGCCGGACGATCAGGCGCCAGTAGATCGGTGCGGCCAGCACGTCCAGCGCCATCTCCAGGTCGAGGTCTCCGGGCAGCTCGCCGCGCGCGACGGCCCGGCGCAGCATCACTTCGCCGACCTCACGCCGCGATCTGCCGATCTGCTCGCGCACGGTGCGGTTGCGCTCCGGGTTCCGCGCGTCCTCCGCGACGAGGTCCGGCAGGATCCGCGAGAACAGCGGGTGCGTCAGCCAGTCGATGAGGGCCTGCATCGTTTCGCGGAGATCGCCGCGCAGTGATCCGGTGTCGACCACGGCCGCGCGGGTCACGCTGAACTCCGTGACCACCGCGGCGATCATTTCGTCCTTCGACCGCCAGCGCCGGTAGAGCGCGCTCTTGCCGACCCCGGCGCGTTTCGCCACCGCCTCCATCGACAGCCGGCCGTAGCCCTGGCCGGCCAGTTCCTGCAGGACGGCGTCGGTGATCGCCTGCGTGACCTCGGGCTGGAGGACCGCGGCGCCGGTCGGGGTGCGTGCCATGGAGCGCAGTCTAGCGGGTGGACGGGACGGTACCGTCCCGTCTAGGCTTACGTCGGGACGGTACCGTATCGTCCAAACGTTGAAGGAGGCTGTGATGCGTGACTTCGTCGACCACGCGCTGGAGTTGCTGCTGAAGCACGACATGGCCGGGTTCGCCGAGCTCTGGGCCGAGGACGGCGTCCTCGAGTTCCCGTTCGCCGCGCCCGGTTACCCCCAGCGCGTCGAGGGGCGCGACGCGATCCGCGAATACCTGCGCGACTACCCGAACCTGCTGGACATCCGCGAAATCACGGCGAAGACCGTGCACGAAACCACCGACCCGGCCGTGGTCGTCGGCGAGTTCACCGTCGCCGGGGTCGTGGTGGCCACGCAGAAGCCGTACGAACTGTCGTACATCGCCGTGATCACCGTCGAGGACGGCGAGATCCGCCACTACCGCGACTACTGGAGCCCGCTCGCGGCGGCAAAGATCTTCGGCGGCGTCGAAGAGCTGACGGCGGCCTTCGGTGGCTGACGTCCTGGTCCTCGGGGGCACCGGCACGACCGGCCGCCGGGTCGTCGCGGGCCTGCGCGCGAACGGCGTCCCGGTGCGGGCCGCCACCCGCAAACCGGGCGAACCCGGCGAAGTCCGGTTCGACTGGACCGACCGGGCCACCCACGCCGACGCGTTGCGCGGTGTCTCCGGGGTGTACCTGCTGCCCCCGATCGGCGAAGTCGACCCCGTGCGGCTGGTGCGGCCTTTCTTGGCCGACGCCCTCGACGCGGGCGTGCGGCGGGTCGTCCTGCTCAGCTCGTCGGCCGTCACGTCGGACACCCCGGGCCTGGGCGACCTGCAGCGGCTGGTGCGTGCGGTGCCGGAGTGGGCGGTGCTGAAGCCGTCCTGGTTCATGCAGAACTTCACGGGTGCGCACCTGGTCGCCCAGGGCGTGCGGGACGGCGAAATCGTCACGGCCACCGGCGACGCCCGGGTCGCGTTCGTCGACGCCGGCGACATCGCGGCGGTCGCCGTCCGCGCGCTGACCGATCCGGTGCCGCACAACACCGACCACGTCCTGACCGGACCGGCCGCGTTGAGCTACGCCGAAGCCGCCGCGATCGTCTCGGCGCACCTCGGTCGCCCGGTGCGCCACCGCGCGGTCACCACCGCCGAGTTCGCCGAGCGCGTGACGGCGTCGGGGATTCCGGCCGAGTTCGCCCGCGTGCTCGCCGCCCTCGACGAAGACATCCGCCGCGGCGCCGAAGACCGCGTCACCCCGGTGGTCGAGCAGGTCACCGGGCGGCCGGCCCGATCGTTCGAAACCTTTGTGCGGGAGGAAATCCGATGAAGCAGCTGATGTTCGACGAGGACCCGCAGTTCTGGTTCGAAACCCTGCGCCTGTTCGGCCACGCGGCTTACGGCGGCGCGGACTTCGGCGAGGTCCTCGCGGCGGCGTCCACGGTGACCCCGGGCGACTACGACAGCTGGCACGACGCCTACCGCGCGCTGGCCGACCGGCTGTACGCCGAGGCGGCCGACGCCGGCCCGGTCACCGCGCGCGATCTCCTGCTGCGCGCGTCGACGTACTACTTTTCGTCGGAGTTCTTCCTGCACGGCGACCCGGCGGACCCGCGCATCGCGGCGGCGTACGACCGCAGCGTCGAGTGCTTCCGCCGCGCGGGTGTGGCCGAGTCCGTCGAAATCCCCTACGAGGGAACGGTTTTGCACGGCTACTTCTACCGCGCCCCGGGCGACGGCCCGAAGCCGTTGCTGATCATGCACAACGGGTTCGACGGCAGCGCCGAGGAACTGCACCACCTGGGCGCGGCGGCCGGCGCGGACCACGGCTACCACGTGCTGACGTTCGACGGGCCGGGCCAGCCGAGCGCGATCCGGCGGAACAAGCTCGTCTTCCGCCCGGACTGGGAGCACGTCGTCACGCCGGTGGTGGACTTCGCGCTGGGGATCGACGGAGTCGACCCGGCGCGGATCGCGCTGCTCGGCGTGAGCCTCGGCGGCGAGCTGGCCCCGCGCGCGGCCGCGTTCGAACCCCGCTTGGCGGCGGTGATCGCGGTGGACGGCGTGTACGACGCCGGAGCCGCGGTGACGTCGATGCTGCCGTGGCCGCGCGAAGAGATCGTGCGCCGGGCCCGTTCTACGGCGGACGAGGAGTTCGACGCGCTGCTCGCGGCGGGCCGCGAGAAGAGCTCGACGCTGCGCTGGGCGTGCGACCACGGCCGGTACGTCCTGGGCGCGGCGAGCGACCGCGAGTTCATCGCGAAGTACCTCGAGTACACCCTCGAAGGCGGGGTCGCGGAGAAGATCGCCTGCCCGGTCCTGGTGTGCGAAGCCGCGGACGACCTGTTCTTCGGCGGTGCGCAGGAGACCGAACCCCGGCGGCTGTACGCGCACCTGACCGCACCGAAGACGTTGCTGACGTTCACGGCGGAGGAGGGCGCCGACGCGCACTGCCACGTCGGCGCCCAGCGGCTCGCGACGGGCCGGATCTACGACTGGCTCGACCGGACGATCTAGCCTTCGAGAGCCAGCGCCGCCCCGAAGCCGACGAGGGCGGTGCCGGTGACGCCGTCGAGGGTGCGGCGGACCCGGCGCCGTTCCAGCCAGCTCCGGATGCGGTGCACGCCGGCGACGATGACGAGCTGCCAGAGCGTCGCCAGCACCCCGACGGTCACGGCGAGCAGCAACGACTCGGCGATCGTGGAGTCCGCGGTCAGGAACTGCGGCAGCATCGACAGGTAGAACACGAGGACCTTCGGGTTGGTGAGGTTGCCGAGGAACCCTTCCCGCCAGCGCCGTCCGCTGTGGGGCCGGGTGTCGGCGAGGGTGCGGTAGTCCCCGCGCCAGGCGGCGATCAGCGCCTTGACCCCGAGGTAGGCGAGGTAAGCCGCCCCGGCCCACTTCAGGGTGACGAAGACGGGCTCGGCGCGCACGATCACGGCACCGAGCCCGAGCGCGGCGGCGAGGCCCTGGACGAGGTTGCCGGACCCGATGCCCAGCGCGGTGAGGACACCGCCCCGCCGGCCGCCGGCGAGGGAGTTCTTGAGCACGAGGGCGGTGTCCGGCCCCGGCACGATCAGCACGAGCACGACGAAAAGCACGTACGTGCCGTAAGTTCCCCAGGTCATGGCCCCAGGTTAGGCCTCGAGGGCGAGCGCTGCGCCGAATCCCACCAACGCGGCACCCGTGACGCCGTCCATCGCCCGCCGGACCTTCCGCCGCTGCAGCCGGCCCCGGACCCGGTGCACGAACAACAGCAGCAGCACCTGCCACACCACGCCCAGCGCCGCCACCGTGTACGCCAGCAGCAGCGCGTCGGCCTGGCCGGTCACCCCCGGGGTCAGGAACTGCGGCAGCACCGACAGGTACAGCACGATCACCTTGGGGTTGGTGATGTTGGAAAGGAACCCTTCGCGGAACCGCCGTCCGCGGGAGGCACCGGCCTTCCGGACGTCGTCGAGGGCCTCGTAGTCGCCGCGCCAGGCGCCGCGGAGGGCTTGGACGCCGAGGAAGACGAGGTAGGCCGCGCCGAGCCACTTCACCGTCTCGAACACCGGCTGGTAGCGCGTGATCACCGCGCCGAGGCCGAGCGCCGCCGCCGTGCCCTGCAGGAAGTTCGCGACGGTGATCCCGGCGCACGCCCAGCCGCCGCCGCGGGCGCCGCCCGTCAACGCGTTCTTGAGCACGACCATCGTGTCCGGGCCGGGCATCATCGCCAGCAAAGCCATCATCCCCGCGAAACCGGCGTAGGTGCTCCAGCTCATCAGGACTCCAGAGCCAGCGCGGCGCCGAAGCCGAGCAGCGCGGTCCCGGTGACGCCGTCGAGGGCCCGGCGCACCCGGCGGCGCTCCAGCCACACCCGTACGCGGTGCACGAACGCCAGCAGCACCAGCAGCCACACCACGCCGAGCACGGCGACGGTGTACGCCAGCGCCAGCGCGTCCGCCGTCGTCGTCCGCGCCGGGTCGAGGAACTGCGGCAGCACGGACAGGTACAGCACCAGCACCTTCGGGTTGGTGATGTTGGACAGGAAGCCTTCGCGGAAGCGCCGGAAGCCGCCGCCCCGGCGCCGCTGGGCCGCTTCGACGACGTAGTAGTTGCCGCGGAACGCGCCGCGCAGCGCCTGGACGCCGAGGAAGACGAGGTAGGCCGCACCGGCCCACTTGAGCGCGAGGAACACCGGCTGCGACCGGGCGACGAGGACGCCGAGCCCGAGCGCCGCGGCGCTGCCCTGCACGGCGTTGCCGGTGAAGATGCCGAGCGACGCGAGCAGGCCGCCCCGGAATCCGCCGGACAGCGCGTTCTTCAGCATGACCATCGTGTCGGGCCCCGGCGCGAGGACGATCAGGACCACGATGACCAGGTAACTCCCGTACGAACTCCACGTCACGGCTGCACGCTAACCGACGGGGCCGGGCCCGGTCTCGCGGATTTCGGTCACGTCGGTTCGCCGCCGCTTCGCGGCCGTGCGAGACCGGCCGGGCACAGCTGGTGCCCGAGCACGCGCGGGACTCGGCGGGAGGGCCGCCGGCGGAGTAGTGTTCGGCCATGTCACCAGGGGAGATCGAGCTTTCGCCCGGGGAACGCGTGCTCTGGGCGGGCGAGCCGGTCCAGCGGCCGCTCTACGTCGCCGCGGACGGGGTGCTCGCGCTCGCCGGGCTGGTTCTCGCCGTCGCCGCGCTCTGGTTCCTGCTCACGCGCGAGCCGAGCGGCGGCACCATGGCCGCGGCGGTGGTCGTGCTGGTGCTCGGCCTCTACGGCGCGGTCGGCCGGTCGGTCGTCCGGTACCTCGCGCTCGGGCGCACGACGTACGCCGTCACCGACAGCCGGATCATCGCGCGCTCGGGCCTGTTCCGGCAGAAGGAACGCTCCAGCGAACTGGCCGGCCTGCCGGCGCCGGCGCTCAAGGCGGGACCGTCCCGCACCGGGACCCTCTCCTTCGGCGGACCGGGCACGGTGACGCTGATGGGCATCGGCGAGCCCAAGCGGGTCCGCGACCTGCTCACCAAGGCGATCGACGAGGCCAAGGCCCGCCAGGCGCCGCCGGAAGCGGGCAGTTCGGCCGCCTGAGAAGGGCAACCCGCACGGCATCCCGGAGCGTCAGCCCGGTAAAGGGAGGTCGCGGTGGCGGAGCCGAACATCGTCCTGGAGCCGGGTGAGCGGGTGCTGTGGTCGGGACGGCCGCAACGGATCGCCCTGACGGGCCCCGAGTGGTACCGGCTCGCCTTCGGCTCGGTCCTCGTGGTCGTGGTGTTCGCCGCGCACGGGGTGCCGTTCGTGACCGGTCCGGTTCCGCTCGTCGACGGGGCTGTCGTCTTGTGCGGGATCGCGGTCACCTGGGTACCGGTGGGCAGGCGGGTGTGGGTGACCCGCCGCGCGGTGTACGCGGTGACCGACGAGCGGATCGTCGTGGCCGACCGCGTCACCGGACGCACACGCGCCTCGGAGTACCGGAGCGCGTTGGCGCCGGCGGTCGTCCGGATCGGCCGGGACGGCACCGCCACGCTCACCTTCACGCGCTGGGACGCCCCCGGCAACGCGCTCGGTGTTCCGATGCGGAGACGGCCCCCCGCGATCCAGCTGTTCGCGGTGCCGGCGGTCGAGCAGCTCCGCGTGCTGACCGAGCCGGGCCCGCACTGACGTCACCCGGACGTGTCCGATTCCACTGCCTCCGTAAGTTACCGGCCGGTACACTCGACGAAACGTCCACCGCCGGAGGTGCCCAGTGCCGTACCCAACGGACCGCGAGCGAGACCGACCGTGGGTGATGCGGACCTACGCGGGGCACTCCTCCGCGGCCGCGTCGAACGAGCTCTACCGGCGCAACCTCGCGAAGGGGCAGACCGGCCTTTCGGTCGCCTTCGACCTGCCCACCCAGACCGGCTACGACCCCGACCACCAGCTCTCCCGCGGCGAGGTCGGCAAGGTCGGCGTGCCGGTGTCGCACATCGGCGACATGCGGCGGCTCTTCGACGGCATCCCGCTCGCCGAAGCGAACACGTCGATGACCATCAACGCGCCGGCCATGTGGCTGCTCGCGCTGTACGTCTCCGTGGCGCGCGAGCAGGCCGAAGCCGAGGGCCGGGACGTCGACGAAGTCCTCGCGAAGCTCACCGGCACCACGCAGAACGACATCATCAAGGAGTACCTGTCCCGCGGGACCTACATCTTCCCGCCCGGGCCCAGCCTGCGGCTGATCACCGACGTGATCGCCTGGACCGTGCACCACGTGCCGAAGTGGAACCCGATCAACATCTGCAGCTACCACCTGCAGGAAGCCGGGGCGACCCCGACGCAGGAGGTCGCGTACGCGCTGTGCACCGCGATCGCCGTGCTCGACGCCGTCCGCGACTCGGGCCAGGTCGACGCGGCCGACATGGTCAAGGTCGTCGCGCGGATCTCCTTCTTCGTCAACGCCGGCGTCCGGTTCGTCGAGGAGATGGCCAAGATGCGCGCGTTCACCGCGCTCTGGGACGAGCTCACGCGGGACCGTTACGGCGTAACGGATCCCAAGGCCCGCCGGCTGCGCTACGGCGTGCAGGTCAACTCGCTCGGGCTGACCGAGGCGCAACCGGAGAACAACGTCCAGCGGATCGTGCTGGAGATGCTCGCGGTGTCGCTCTCCCGCGGCGCCCGCGCCCGCGCGATCCAGCTGCCGGCGTGGAACGAGGCCCTCGGCCTGCCGCGGCCGTGGGACCAGCAGTGGGCGCTGCGGATGCAGCAGGTGCTCGCTTTCGAGACCGACCTGCTGGAGTACGAGGACATCTTCGACGGCTCGCACGTCATCCAGGCCAAGGTCGACGAGATCATGGCGGGCGCCCGCGAGGAGATCGCCCGGGTGCAGGACCTCGGCGGCGCGGTCGCTGCGGTCGAGAGCGGCTACATGAAGTCGCAGCTGGTCGCTTCGCTGGCCGAGTACCGCCGCGAGATGGAGAACGGCGAGCGGGTCCTGGTCGGTGTCAACAAGTTCGAGACGACCGAGCCGTCGCCGCTGCAGGCCGAGGGCGCGAAGGCGATCGAGACGATCGACCCGGAGGTCGAGAAGGACGCCGTCGCGGCGCTCGAGGACTGGCGGGGCCGGCGCGACAACGAGGCCGTCGAGCGGACGCTGGCCGCGCTGCGGGAGCGCGCGCAGACGACGGAAAACCTCTTCGAGGCCACTGTGGACTGTGCGCGGGCCGGCGTGACCACCGGCGAGTGGGCCGGCGCGCTGCGCGAGGTGTTCGGCGAATACCGGGCGCCCACCGGCGTTTCCGCCGCGGCGAGCGGCGGCGGCGACCCGGAGATCGAGCGCGTCCGCGCGCGGGTGCGGGAGACCGAGGCGGAGCTGGGCGAGCGGCTGCGGATCCTGGTCGGCAAGCCCGGCCTCGACGGGCACTCCAACGGCGCCGAGCAGGTCGCCGTCCGGGCGCGCGACGTCGGCTTCGAGGTCGTCTACCAGGGCATCCGGCTGACGCCCGAGCAGATCGTCGCGGCCGCGGTGCAGGAAGGCGTGCACGTCGTCGGGCTCTCCGTGCTCTCCGGCTCGCACCTCGAAGTGGTCCCGCACGTCGTCGACGGCCTGCGGGCCGCGGGGGCGGGCGACGTGCCGGTGATCGTCGGCGGGATCATCCCGCCGGACGACGCCGCGCTGCTGGCCGAACGCGGCATCGCCCGGGTGTTCACGCCGAAGGACTACGAGCTCACCGGGATCATGGACGGCATCGTTTCGCTGGTCCGGGAGCGCACCGGGCTCAGCTGAGCCCGGCCAGGACGTCCTTTGTGGATTTCACGGTGGCGAACTGGTTGGCCAGGTTCGCCGCCGTGACGCGGTACAGCTCGTCCGCGCTCACTTCCGGGAGGTCGAAGGTGAACGTGGCGTCGAGGGCGAACGTCACGTCGTAGCCGAGGTTCCCGCCCATCCGGGCGGTCGTCTCGCAGCAGAAGTTCGTCTGGATCCCCGCCACGACGATGCTCGTGATCCCGCGCTTGCGCAGCCACGCGTCGAGGTCGACGTCACCGAGGAACGCCGAGTTGACCTGCTTGCCGAAGACGAGGTCCGGCCGGGCGCCGTCGAGCTCGGGCTTGAAGTCGTTGCCCGGCTGACCCGGCCGCAGCGGCGAGTCCGGCTTGGGCGAGTCGTGGTGCACGAGCACCATCGGGAGCCGCCGCTCCTGCCAGGCGTCGAGCAACGCCTTGATGTTGGCTTCGGCGCCGGGGTTGTTGCGCGGGCCCCAGAACTCCGGGTCGTCGAACCCGCGCTGGACGTCGATCAGGATCAGTGCCGTTTCGGTCATGGCGTCGAGTTTCACGCCCACCGGCGGCGGAGGGGAGTGGCAGAAGACGCGCGATGCGGTACTTTCCTGCCATGCGCACCATCGGCGTCCTCCTGCTGCCGGGCACCCGGATGTTCGACCTCGCGGTGATCGGCGAGGTCTGGGGCCAGGACCGCACCGACAGCGGGATCGGCCCGTTCACCGTGCGGCTGTGCAGCGCGGGCCGCGTCCGCACGGCCGTGTCGCCGTTCGGCGACGTCGCGGCCACGCACGGGCTGGCCGGCCTCGACGGCTGCGACCTCGTGCTGGCGCCGGGCCGTGACGACCCCCTCGCGCCGGTGCCCGCGGCGGCGGTCACGGGGCTGCGGCGGGCGCACCGGGCCGGGGCGACCGTCGCCGGGTTGTGCTCCGGCGCGTTCACCCTCGCCGCCGCCGGCCTGCTCGACGGCCGCCCGGCGACCACGCACTGGCGCGATCTGGACGCCCTCGCCCGCGTTGCGCCGCGGGCGGACCTGCAGCGTGACGTGCTCTACACCGACGACGGCGGTGTGCTCACGTCCGCGGGGGTCGTCGGCGGCCTCGACCTCTGCCTGTACCTGGTCCGCCGCGACCACGGCGCCGACGTCGCCGCCGCGCTCGCCCGCCGGCTGGTGATGCCCCCGGCGCGCGAAGGCGGGCAGCGCCAGTACGTCGACCACCCCCGGCCGCCGTCGGCGGCCCAGCCCGGCATGGCGTCCACAATGGACTGGGCGCTGGCCCGCCTCGGCTCCGGGATCGGCGTCGAGGACCTGGTGGGCCACGCGCGGATGAGCGAGCGGACGTTCCACCGCGAGTTCGCCGCGGCCACCGGCGTGACACCGGGGCGCTGGCTGCGCGTCCAGCGCGTCCGGTACGCGCAGCGCCTGCTGGAGACGACGTCCCTGCCGGTCGAGCGCGTGGCCGAGCGCTCCGGGCTGGGGACGGCGGCCAACCTGCGGCGGCGGATGCGCGCCGAAGTCGGCGTCGGGCCGGACAGCTACCGGCGCACCTTCCGAGCGGCTACCGTCGGGGCATGTACCAGCACCTTCTCGTGAAGCGGGACGGCGACACCGTCACGATCACCATGAACCGCGCGGCGCGGCGCAACTCGCTGTCCGCGGAGCACCTCGCCGAGCTGCTCGCCGCGTTCCGCGAGGCGGGGACGACCGACGCGACCGGCGTCGTGCTGGCCGGCGACGGCCCGGTGTTCTCCGCCGGGCACGACTTCGCCGACGTCGCCGCGCGTGACCTGATGGGCGTGCGCGAGCTGCTCGCGCTGTGCACGGACCTGATGAAGACCATGCAGTCGATCCCGCAGGTGGTGATCGCGCGGGTGCACGGCCTGGCCACCGCGGCGGGCTGCCAGCTGGTGGCGTCGTGCGACCTGGCCGTGGCGGCCGAGTCGGCCGGCTTCGCGCTGCCGGGCGGCAAGGGCGGCTGGTTCTGCCACACGCCGGCGGTCCCGGTGGCGCGCTCCATCGGCCGCAAGCGCCTGATGGAGCTGGCGCTGACCGGCGACGTCATCGACGCGGCGACGGCACTCGACTGGGGCCTGGTCAACCGGGTAGTCCCCGACGAGCAGCTCGACGACGCCGTCGCGGACTTGCTGGCCCGGGCGACGCGCGGCAGCCGCGCGAGCAAAGCGATGGGCAAGGTGACGCTGTACGCCCAGCTCGACCGGCCGGAAGCCGACGCGTACGCGATCGCCCTGGAGGTCATGGCCGCGGCGTCGCAGCTGCCCGGGGCCCGCGAAGGCATGGCGGCGTTCCTGGAGAAGCGCAAGCCCTCCTGGCCCGACTGACCCCGAGCCGCACTTCCCTGAGCGAAGTGCGGCTTTTCGCGGCCAGGCGGCCATACCATACGGTATGGTATGGCCATGGCGAGCAATCGGGACTGGCTGGAAGCGGGGCTGGTGCTGCTGGCCGAACAGGGGGCGCCGTCGGTGACCATCGAGCGGCTCGCCGACCGCCTCGGGCTGTCGAAGGGCTCGTTCTACCACCACTTCAAGGGCATGAGCGGCTACCGCACGGCGCTGCTGGAGCACTTCGAAGCCGAACGCACGACGCGGTTCGTGGAGCTGGCCGAGCAGGCGCAAGGTGACCGCCTGCGCGCGCTCATGGACCTCGTGCTCGCGCCGGGACCCGGCCCCGAGCTCGAGATCGCCGTCCGGGCCTGGGCCCTGCAGGACGCCGAGGCCCGCACGGTCCAGGAACGCATCGACCGCACCCGCACCGACTACCTCACCGAGCTCTGCGGCGACGCCGGGCTCGGTCAGGCGCTCTACCTGGTCGTCGTCGGGGCCGGGCAGGTCGTGCCACCGCTGTCCGGCCGCCGGCTCCGGAGCGCGCTCGAACTAGTACTGGGGAGAAGCAAATGACCGAACCGTTCGCCGAAGGTGCGGACTACGTCGAGTTCAAGGAGATCGCGAGCGAGAACACCCTGCGCGAGTTCGTCGCCGGCGTGTTCGGCTGGTCGCCGGCCTGGGTCAAGGCCCTGTTCGGCGCCCGGTACCTGCTCGCGAAGGCGCTGCGGCTGGAGACCGCTTCGGTGCCGCGGACCGGCCGGCTCCGGCCCGAGGACATCGGGTTCGCGCCCGGCGACCGGGTCGCGTTCTTCACCGTCCGGGCCGGCGACCCCGAGCGTTACCTCGTCGCGGGCGTCGACGACAGTCACCTGACCGGGTACCTGACGGTCGAAGCGGTGCCCCGCGGGTTCCGGCTGGGCACGCTCGTGCACTTCCACAACCGTGTCGGGCCGGCCTACTTCGCGCTGATCAAGCCGTTCCACCACCTGGTGATCCGGGGGATGCTCAAGGCCGGTGCCGCTCGAAGAGCATGAGCTGGGCCCACGCGGCGATCGACTGGGCGTCGGTGATCTCGCCGGCGAGGATCATCTTGTCGACGTCGGCGCGCGCGAACCACGCGCTGCGCATGTCCTGCTCCTCGAGTTCGCGTTCCGGCTCGCCCTCGCTGATGTCCGTGGCGAGGAACACCCAGCCGCGCTGGCTGCTCATGCCGGCGGCGACGTCGAGCTTGCCGAGCGGCACCATCGAGCCGGCCCGCAACCCGGTCTCTTCGCGCAGCTCCCGCACGGCGAGTTCGGCCGGCGGCACGTCCGCGAGCTCCGGCGCGGTGCCCTGCGGGAACTCCCAGCGCCGTTCGCCCAGCGGGTAGCGGAACTGCTCGACCAGCCGGAACCGGTCGCCGTCCTGGGCGACGACCAGGGCGTAGTCCGGCTTGTCGATCACGCCGTAGATACCCGCCGAGCCGTCGGGGCGGCGGATCTCATCCTCCCGCACCGTCATCCAGTTGTTCCGGTACACCTCGCGGGACGCGACACGCTGAATGGGGTCCACGCGCCCAGTATCACCGACCCTGTCCTACCCTCCTCGGGTGCGTCTCGTGATCGCGCGGTGCCAGGTCGACTACGCCGGCCGGCTGACCGCCCACCTGCCGATGGCCACCCGCCTGTTGCTCGTCAAGTCCGACGGCTCGGTGTCGGTGCACTCCGACGACCGTGCGTACAAGCCGTTGAACTGGATGAGCCCGCCGTGCTGGCTGATCGAGGACGGCAAGCTCTGGATCGTCGAGAACAAGCAGGGCGAGAAGCTGGTGATCTCGATCGACGAGGTCTTCCACGACCACGCCCAGGCCCTGGGCGCGGAGCCGGGCCTGCAGAAGGACGGCGTCGAGGCGCACCTGCAGGAACTGCTGGCCGAGCACATCAAGACCCTCGGCGACGGCTACACGCTGGTCCGCCGCGAATTCCCGACGGCGATCGGCCCGGTCGACATCATGGCCCGCGACGCCGACGGCCGGTCGGTGGCGGTCGAAATCAAGCGCCGCGGCGAAATCGACGGCGTCGAGCAGCTGACGCGCTACCTGGAGCTGCTCAACCGCGACCCGCTCCTGGCGCCGGTGCAGGGCGTGTTCGCGGCCCAGATCATCAAGCCCCAGGCCCGCACGCTGGCCGAGGACCGCGGCATCCGCTGCCTCACGCTCGACTACGACGAGCTCCGCGGCATCGAGTCCGACGAGTTCCGGCTCTTCTGACGTGTCCGACGTGGAGCCGGGCCGCTACGTCCACCACAAGGGCGGCGAGTACGAGGTGATCGGCGTCGCCCGGCACAGCGAGACCGAAGAGGAGCTCGTGGTCTACCGGGCGCTCTACGGCGAGCGCGGGCTGTGGGTGCGCCCGAAGGCGATGTTCGCCGAGCCGGTCGAGACGGCCGGTGGGCGCGTGCCGCGGTTCCGGCGCGTGGCGAACTGACCTCGGTTCGCGCAGCGGGCCGGTCGCCCGGCCGGCCGTTGAAAAATTGACCTTCCGGTCGCCCGAAGGGGTGGTCTCGGGGCCGATACCGAATCGATGCGGAAATCGAGGTATCTGATTCGCGCATTGTGACTCCGCCAGGAAATCGTCAACCCGATAGGCGCGTGCGCGGTGAGCGGATACTTTTCCACCGCCATTCTTGCGCTGTTCGGGTGAGCTCGGGATCTCATTCCCGGTCGCCGTGCGACACTCGGATCGAGGGGTTCCGCCGGTGCGTCCGGCGTGGCCGGAGGGTGGTGCGCTCGGCCGTTTCTTCTTCGTCGTACCAACGGTTCAGTCCGCCTTCGAGCTCGTGGTGTGCATGCCATCCGGCCGGCGTGCGCGCATTTTTCGCCTGCACGGAGGAGGAGTCATGCGTTATCGCCCACTGGGTTCCGATCCGGCCGACCCGCGCCTGGGCCGGTTCATTCCGGACGACTGGCGGCACGTGGAAAGGTATCCGCTCGGCGCGCTGGCCGACGAGGACCGGCCCACCCGCTCGCCGGTCGTGATCGGGGTCAACTGGTACTCGGCGTTCGACCAGCCGGAACAGGACGAGACGTCCGGCGAGTTCTTCGTCGCGAAGGCCGGCGTCAAGAAACTGGGCCACATCCGCGGCGGCCACTGCGTCTGCCTCGAGCCGGGCGGCACCCCGGACACCGACGCCTGGTACGCGTTCTACGACCAGGGCCACGAAGGCGCCTGCGTCGGCTTCGGCTGGTCGCGGTGCATGTCGATCTTCAACGGCAGCGAGTACGCGGCCCGCTGGCTCTGGGACGCGGCCAAGCTGCGCGACGAGTGGCCCGCGACCAACCCCGGCGACGAGAACGGCACGTCGGTCCGCGCCGCGGCCGAGGTGCTCAAGGACAGCGGGCACGTCCTGTGGGACGACTCCTACGCCGCCGACGACTGGCAGGCCCGGGAGAAGTACACGCCCGAGGCCAAGCAGGGCATCAAGGCGTTCCGCTGGGCGAAGTCGGTCGACGACGTGCACGCCGTGCTCGCCAACCCGCGGGCCGACGAACTCGGCGCCGTCCCGATCCTCAATTCCTGGGGCCCGGGTTACCCGCACCGGACCTACCTGCCCGACGAAGTGCTGGCCCACCTGATCGGCGAGGACGGCGAGGTCGCCGTACCGACCGATCGCTGATCCCGGCCGCTCCCGCGGCGCATGGGACGAAGGCGCGTTTCCCCTGGTGAGAGCCGGGGGAGACGCGCCTTCTGACCATTGTGGACAGGTCAGCGTGCCGACCCTGAATCCATGCAGTACTGTCCGGATCCGACAGGACGGTGGTGATTCCTGTCGGATCTTGTCCTGTTCGAAGAGGAACTGCCGGAGGTGGGTCGGGTGCTCGTCCTAGCCGATGCGAACCTGCGACTCGACGCGAGCGCGATCGACTACATCGAGTTGGCGTTCTACTTCGTGCTCGTGCTCGGCATCGGGTACCTGGCGCGGCGGCAGGTGTCGAGCAGCCTCGACTTCTTCCTGTCGGGCCGGTCGCTGCCCGCCTGGGTCACCGGCCTGGCGTTCATCTCGGCGAACCTCGGCGCGGTCGAGGTCATGGGCATGTCGGCCAACGGCGCCCAGTACGGCCTGCCGACCGTGCACTACTTCTGGATCGGCGCCATCCCGGCGATGCTGTTCCTCGGCATCGTGATGATGCCCTTCTACTACGGCTCGAAGGTCCGCAGCGTCCCCGAGTTCATGCGGCGGCGCTTCGGCAAGCCGGCCCACCTGGTCAACGGCATCAGCTTCGCCGCCGCGCAGATCCTGATCGCAGGCGCGAACCTCTTCCTGCTGGCCAGCGTGGTGAACCTGCTGCTGGGCTGGCCGCTGTGGGTGTCGATCATCGTCGCCGCCGCGATCGTGCTCTCCTACACCGCGCTCGGCGGCCTTTCCGCCGCGATCTACAACGAGGTCCTGCAGTTCTTCGTCATCGTCATCGCGCTGGTGCCGCTGACGATCATCGGCCTGGTCAAGGTCGGCGGCTGGCAGGGCCTGGTCGACAAGGTGACCAACAGCCCCGGCGGCACCGCGCAGCTGCACTCGTGGCCCGGTGACAACCTGACCGGCTTCGGCAACAGCCTGCTTTCGGTGCTGGGCATCGTCTTCGGTCTCGGGTTCGTGCTCTCCTTCGGCTACTGGACGACGAACTTCGTCGAAGTCCAGCGGGCGATGGCGTCGAAGAGCATGTCGGCCGCGCGGCGCACGCCGATCATCGGCGCGTTCCCGAAGATGTTCGTCCCGTTCATCGTGATCATCCCCGGCATGATCGCCGCGGTCAGCGTGTCCGAGTACGTCAAGGACAAGCAGGTGCTGCTCGACGGGGGCAAGGCCGCAAGCGGCGTCACCTTCAACAACGCGCTCCTGCTGCTGATGCGCGACCTGCTGCCGAACGGCATGCTCGGCATCGCCATCGCCGGTCTGCTCGCGTCCTTCATGGCCGGCATGGCGGCGAACCTGAGCTCGTTCAACACCGTCTTCACGTACGACATCTGGCAGACGTACGTGAAGAAGGACAAGCCGGACGGCTACTACCTGAACCTGGGCCGCGTGGTGACCTCGGCCGGCACGATCCTCGCGATCGGCACCGCGTTCATCGCGTCGAACTCCGGCAACATCCTGAACTACCTGCAGGACCTGTTCTCCTTCTTCAACGCGCCGCTGTTCGCGACGTTCATCCTTGGCATGTTCTGGAAGCGGATGACGCCGCACGCCGGCTGGAGTGGCCTGGTGTTGGGTACGGCCTCCGCGATCACGATCTGGGGCCTGTCCCAGAAGGGCGTGATCGGCCTGGAGGGTCAGGGCACCAGCTTCGTGGCCGCCGGCGTCGCCTTCGTGGTCGACATCGTGGTGAGCGTCGTCGTCTCGCTGGTGACCAAGCCGAAGCCGGACGAGGAGCTGGTCGGCCTGGTCTACTCGCTCACGCCGAAGGAAACCCGCCAGCACGACTCGACCGGTGAAAACGCGGGCTGGTACCGCAAGCCGGGCCTGCTCGCCGGCATCGTGCTCGTCCTGACCATCGCCCTGAACGCCATCTTCTAGGAGGTCGGAATGGCTACCGAGTCGCAGCCGCGCGCACACAAGGCAGGCACCTTCGACATCCGGCTGATCATCGCCCTGCTGATCGGCGTCTACGGCATCATCCTCACCGTCATGGGCCTCTGGTTCACCTCCGACGAGGAGATCAAGAAGGCGGCCGACGTCAACATCAACCTGTGGGCCGGGATCGGCATGCTGGTGGTCGCCGCGCTGTTCATTCTCTGGGCCGTGATCCGCCCGCTCGTCGTGCCGGCGGACACCGAGACGGAGACCGGCGACACACCCGCGGTGGCGGGCGAATAGCCGGGTTGTCCGGACAGCGGCGCGCAGGTGCCGCTACCGTGCATCGCGTGTTCCCAGACGTTCGGCACCGCCGTCTTCCGAAGCTGTTCCTGCTGGTCACGGCCCTCACTTTGTCGCTGACGGCGTGCGGGCCGGACCTCGGCAAGTCCAACTTCGCCCGGACGACGGTGCCGGCGGCGGCCGGCACCGGCCAGGTCGCCGACGGCCCGATCACCGACGCCGCCGTCGCGGCCGTCGTGCTCCGCACCATCCAGCCGTGCCAGTTCCTGACCAAGGACGCGCTCGGCGGGCTGGGGCTGGGCACCGTCGAAAACGACCCGTCGCCGTCCTCGATCGCCTTCGACACCTGCCGCAACAAGGTGAAGGACCCGGGCGGCAAGGAGCTCCGGCTCGAACTCCAGATCGGCAGCACCGTGGTGCCGCGCGCCGACAAGACGGCCGGCGTCGTCGGCGGGCTGCCGCTGCGCGTCAACAAGACCGGCGACACCGACTGCACCGTCGCCGCGATGACGGCGCTGAACCCGGACATGGCGCTCGAGGTGTCGGTGGTCTACGCGAGCGATCCCTGCCGTCCCGGACAGGCACTGGTCGAGGCCGTCGTCCAGAAGGTGCACAACGCCCCGGAGAAGTATTCGACGCCCGCCGGGACGGTGCTGACCGCCGACCCGTGCGCGATGGCCGACGCCGCGGTGGTGACCACCGCCGTGCCGTCGGCGAAACCGGCGCCGTCGGGCCTGCACTCGTGCGAGTGGCGGGACCGCGGCCCGTCCGTGACGGTCGGGTTCCTCCCGGGCCTGCCCCCGCTCGTCGGCGACGGTTATTCCAAGGTGGACCTCGGCAACGGCGTCACCGGCTTCCAGAAGCCGCAGACCGGGGGTTCGGCCCGGTGCAAGGTCCAGTGGCAGCACCGGCCTTGGCAGGGCGACGACGTCGAACTGGCCCAGGTGGACTACCAGGGCTACGACGACAACGACACCGATCCGTGCGGCAAGGCGGTGACCGTCGCGAAGAACGTGGTCACCAAGCTCCCCAAACCCTGATCTGGCGGCGGGCCGCGCGGAGAGGTAGGAAGGGGACACCCACCCGCCGATGTGCCGGAGGCTGCCGTGAAGAAGATCATCAACGATCCGGCGAACGTGGTCGCCGAGTCGCTGCGGGGGCTTGCCGCCGCGCACGCCGACGTCCTCCGCGTCCAGTACGACCCGGACGTCGTGGTCAGAGCCGACGCCCCGGTCACGGGCAAGGTCGCCGTCATCTCCGGTGGCGGCTCCGGGCACGAGCCGCTGCACGGCGGCTTCGTCGGTCCCGGCATGCTCACCGCCGCGGTGCCCGGTGCGGTGTTCACCTCGCCGACGCCGGACGCGGTGCAGGCCGCGGTCACCGCCACCACCGGCGACGCGGGCGCGCTGCTGATCGTGAAGAACTACACCGGCGACGTGCTCAACTTCGAGACGGCCGCCGAGCTGGCCGCCGCCGAGGGCCTCGAGGTGCGCAGCGTCGTGATCGACGACGACGTCGCGGTCAAGGACTCGACCTACACCGCGGGCCGCCGCGGGGTCGGCGGCACGGTGCTGCTGGAGAAGATCACCGGCGCCGCCGCCGAGCGCGGCGACTCGCTCGACGCCGTCACCGCGCTGGCGCAGAAGGTGATCGGCCAGGTCCGGTCGATCGGCGTCGCGCTCACCGCGCCGACCGTGCCGCACGCCGGCACCCCCAGCTTCGAGCTCGGCGAGGACGAGGTCGAGTTCGGCATCGGCATCCACGGCGAGCCCGGCCGCGAGCGGATCCCCGCCGAATCGGCCGACGCGCTGGTGGCCAGGATGGTCGAGGCGGTCGTTTCGGACCTGCCGTTCGCCTCCGGTGACCGCGTGCTGCTGTTCACCAACTCGATGGGCGGCACCCCGCTCGTCGAGCTCTACCTGGCCCACGGCATCGCCGAGCGGCTGCTGGCCGACCGTGGGATCGTGGTCGAACGCCGGCTGGTCGGCCCGTACATCACCAGCCTCGAGATGCAGGGGATGAGTCTGACGTTGCTCAAACTGGACGACGAGCTGACCGAGCTGTGGGACGCCCCGGTCAACACCGCGGCCCTGCGGTGGGGGCTCTGATGGCCTGCACGGCCGAGGGTGTCGCGGCGGCGGTGCGCGCCGCCGCGGCGGTGGTCGCCGAGCACCGGGTGGAGCTGATCGACCTCGACCGCGCGATCGGCGACGGCGACCACGGCGAGAACCTCAACCGCGGCTTCACGGCCGTCGTCGCGGCGCTCGATTCCGCGGTGCCGGACACCCCCGGCGGGGTGCTGAAGCTGGTGGCGACGACGTTGATTTCGAAGGTCGGCGGGGCCGCGGGGCCGTTGTACGGCACGGCTTTCCTGCGGGCCTCGGCCAAGCTGGGTGCTGGTGAGCACCTCGACGTCCCGGCGTTGCTGGACGCGCTGCGCGCCGGCCTCGAAGGCGTCCAGGCCCGCGGCAAGGCCGTGGCCGGCGACGCGACCATGGTCGACGCCCTCATCCCCGCGGTGGCGGCCGCCGAGAAGGCGGCAGGTGACGGCGGCGACCTCGCCGCGGTGCTCACGGCGGCGGCCGACGCGGCCGACACCGGTGCGGAGTCCACAGTGGACCTCGTACCCCGCAAGGGCCGGGCGTCCTACCTCGGCGAGCGCGCCGTGGGACACGTGGATCCCGGCGCCCGGTCGTCGGCGCTGCTGCTGCGGGCGTTCGCGGAGGCCGCCCGGTGAGCGTGGGAATCGTGCTCGTCTCGCACAGTGCCAAGCTCGCCGAAGGCCTGGCCGAGCTGGCCGCCCAGATGGCACCGGACGTCACCATCGTGCCGGCCGGCGGCCTTCCCGACGGCTCGATCGGCACGGACTACGACGAGGTCGTCGCCGCCGCCCAGCGCGCCGACCGCGGCGACGGCGTCGTGCTGCTCTACGACCTCGGCAGCGCGCAGATGACGGCCGAACTCGCGATCGAGTCCCTGGCCGACCCCTCGGCCGCGGTGGTCGTGGACGGCCCGCTGGTCGAGGGCGCGATCGCGGCGGCCGTCGCCGCGCAGGCCGGCCGGGACCGCAAGGCGGTGGCGGAAGCCGCCGCGGCGGCCGGCATGCCCGAGGACCTGGCCCCTGCCGACCCCGCCGGCGACGCCGCCGGAATCGAGCTGGAACTGCGGAACGACGTCGGCCTGCACGCGCGGCCGGCCGCGGTGCTCGTGCGGGCGCTCAGCGCGTTCGACGCCGAAGTGACCGTACGGCTCGGCGACCAGGAGGCCGACGGGCACAGCGTCCTGGCCCTCATGTCGCTCGGCGCCCGCCAAGGTGACCGGATCCGCGTGCGGGCGCGCGGGCCGCAGGCGTCCGCCGCGCTGGAGAGGGTGAAAGAGCTGGTGGACGGCAATTTCGGCGAGTGAAGCCGGCGTCGCCGACCGGGTGACTTGAGCGGTACTGACTCGATTCCGTCTGGGCTTCCGGGCGCATCGCGTGGCACTATCGAGGCCAATTACCAGCGAGTAACATCTCTGGAGGCCTCGATGGCGCGGGACATCTCGACGGTCGGAGTGGTCGGCCTGGGCACCATGGGGGCCGGCATCGCCGAAGTGCTCGCGCGCAGCGGGCTCGACGTCGTCACGGTCGAGCTCGACGAAGCCGGCGTCGCCCGCGGCCGCGGCCACCTCGAGCACTCCACCGAACGGGCGCTCTCCGGCGGCAAGCTGGACGCGGCCGGCCGCGAGGCGCTGCTCGGCCGGATCGGCTACCGCACGTCGTTGTCGGACCTGTCCGAAGTGGACTTGGTGATCGAGGCCATTCCGGAGAGCCTCGAGCTGAAGGCGGAGGTCTTCGCCGAGCTGGACAAGATCACCCGGCCCGAAGTGGTCTTCGCGTCCAACACGTCGTCGCTGTCGATCACCGAGATCGGCGTGCACACCGCGCGTCCCGGCAAGGTCGTCGGCATGCACTTCTTCAACCCGGCGCCGGTGCAGAAGCTCGTCGAGATCGTCAAGACGGTGGTGACCGAGCCGGAGGTGGTCGCCGAAGCCGTCGAGTTCGCCGAGCGCCTGGGCAAGGTGCCGGTGGTGATCGGCGACCGGGCCGGGTTCATCGCCAACGCCCTGCTGTTCGGCTACCTCAACCACGCGGTGCGCATGTACGAGCAGCGCTACGCCACGCGCGAGGACCTGGACGCCGCCATGCGCCTCGGCTGCGGCTACCCGATGGGTCCGCTCGCGCTGCTCGACCTGATCGGGCTGGACACCGCGAACGAAATCCTCGACACGATGTACCACCAGTCCCGCAACCGCCTGCACGCGCCCGCGCCCCTGCTCAAGCAGATGATCACGGCGGGTCTGCTCGGCCGCAAGACCGGCCGCGGCTTCTACACCTATGACGCCCCGGATTCGCCCACGGTGGTCGCGGCCACGGCGCCTGCGTCCACTGTGGACTCGGTTTCGCCGCGACCGGTGGCGAAGGTCGGGGTGGTCGGCACCGGGACCATGGCCACCGGCATCGCGGAGGTGTTCGCCAAGCGCGGCCTCGACGTCGTGCTGCGCGCCCGGAGCCTGGAGAAGGCGCAGGCGTCGGTGGCTCGAGTCAAGAAGTCGCTCGACAAGGCGGTGGTCAAGGGCAAACTGTCCGATGAGGACGCCACGGCGGCGCTGGCCCGCATCACCCCCGTCACCGACTTCGCGGCCCTGGCCGACGTCGACCTGGTCGTCGAGGCCGTGGCCGAGGAGCTGCCGGTGAAGCAGGCGGTGTTCGCGGCCCTCGACGAGGTGGTCCGCCCCGGCGCGGTCCTGGCGACGACAACGTCCTCGCTCCCGGTGATCGAGTGCGCGGCCTCGACGTCCCGCCCGGCCGACGTGGTCGGCCTCCACTTCTTCAACCCCGCCCCGGTGATGAAGCTGGTCGAGGTCGTGTCGACGATCGCGACCGCCCCGGACGTGGTGGCCACGGCGAGCGCGGTCTGCGCGGCGGTGGGCAAGCACGCGGTGCACTGCGGCGACCGAGCGGGTTTCATCGTCAACGCGTTGCTGTTCCCGTACCTCAACGACGCGGTGAAGATGCTGGAGGCCCACTACGCGGGCGCGGACGACATCGACACGGCGATGAAGGTCGGCTGCGGCCTGCCGATGGGTCCGTTCGAACTGCTGGACGTCGTGGGCCTGGACGTGTCACTGGCCATCCAGCGGACGCTGTACAACGAGTTCCGCGAGGAAGGCTTCGCACCGGCGCCACTGCTGGAGCACCTCGTGACCGCGGGGAGGCTGGGCCGGAAGACCGGGAAGGGCTTCAAGGACTACTGAGTCAGTGGCCCAGGCTCAGCGCGACCTTCCCGTTCCGGGCATCTTCGGGCTGCACCATGATCCGGCCCCGGTGTGACACCTCGACGAGGTCGGTCAGCGGTCGGCCACCTCGCCGAGGACCGGCTTCACGTCCAGGACCGGCGTGCCGTCGATGGCCTCCAGGCCGGTGACCGTGAGCGTGCCGTTCTCAACCGCCGTCACGGTGACCGTGTGCAGGCCGATCGGGTTCGGGCGGTCCGGTGCGCGCGTCGAGAACACCCCGGTGCTCGGGCGGTTCCGGTCGCCGCGGGGGTGGACGGCCCGGACATCGCGGTCTGCTTCGTGCAGCCAGGTCAGGAGCACCAGGCGGTCGCCCGGCCGGAGGTCCGCGGCGGCGGCGTGGAACTCCGGTTCGAACACCACGCGGGCCGGTGGTGCGCCCTCGTCGCCCTGCTTCGGGGCCGTGGCGAGGTCGAGCGGCGACTCCACCTTGGCCACCGGCCGCACGTGGTAGCTCGTCACTGGTAGTAGCCCTCGACCGGCACACGAGCCTCGTCGAACAGCGCCGGGCCCTCCAGCTCGGGTCCGCCCCACGTGAGCGGCGGGCGCAGGGTGAGGAACTGTTCCGTCGACAGCGCGTAGACGACGCGGCCGAGCCTCGACCGCTCGATCGCGCCGACGCACATCCCGCACGGCTGCGTGCTGGTGAACATCGTCGTGGCCGCCGCGGTTTCCGGGTCCAGGTGCTGGGCCGCCCAGCGGGCGAGCTTCAGCTCCGGGTGGGCCGTGATGTCGTTGTCGGTCAACGACGTGTTGCGGTCCTCGGCCAGGATGTTGCCGTCGGCGTCGGCCAGCAGCGAGCCGAACGGCGGGTTGCCGTGTTCCTCGCGCGCTTCGCGGGCGAGCTCGATCGCCCGTCGCAGCAGGGTTTCTTCGGTGTCCTTCACCGGTTCTCCTTCCAGGACGCGGCCACCGCCGCGAGGTCTCGCCACGCCACCTCCGGGCGCAGCGTTTCGGCCGGATCCGAGTCGAACGGGTCGAGCACGACGGTCTCGGCCCCCAGTGCCCGCAACTGACCCAGGTCGTCGAGCACCTGCTCGAGCGTGCCTTCGCCGGCTCGCCGGCCCGGCCCGGTCACCGGCGCCGCGGTCACCCGCAGCAGGATCCGCGGCGCGAAGGCGGGCACCGGCCGCTCACCCGCCAATTTCTCCAAGCGCCCCCACGTTTCCCGGAACCCGGCCATCGTCAGCCGCAGCGGGTGCCACGCGTCACCGAGCTCCACCGCCCGGCGCAGCCCGGCGTCGCTGTGCCCGCCCAGCCACAGCGGGATCGAGCCCGCGCGGTAGTCGTCGCGCCCGGCCCACGCGGCCCGGATCGCCCGCAGGTGCTCGGTGGTGAGCCGGCCGCGTTGCTCGTACGGCACCCCCAGCGCCTCGAACTCCTGCTTCGCCCAGCCGATCCCGGCGCCGAGCACGAACCGGCCGCCGCTGAGCTCGTCGAGGTTCGCCGCCATCCGCGCCACGAGCAGCGGATGCCGGTACGGCACCACCAGGACCGTGGTGCCCAGCCGCACCCGCTGCGTGATCCCCGCCAGCCACGACAACGTCGTGAACGGCTCGTAGAACGGCGCCGGGTACTGCCCGGCGACGTCCGGCGTGATGGCGACGTGGTCGGACACCATCAGCAGGTCGTAGCCCAGGCCTTCCACGGTCTGCGCCCAGGCGCGCAGGACACCCGGGTCCGTGCCGGGCCCGAAGTTGGGGACGTTCACGCCGATCTTCACGGCAAAAGGCTATCGACGTCCGGTCGGCATCCGGAAGGGAACGATCACGGCGTTCGGGCCGTCCGGCCGTGGATCTCACGGTATCTTCGGCGGATGACCGAGAGTCTCGATCCGACGGACTGGGCCATCCTGGCCGAGCTCCAGCGGGACGCCCGGCTGCCGCTCACCGAGCTCGGCCGCCGCGTGAACCTCAGCGCGTCCGCGGCGACCGAACGCCTCCGGCGGCTGGAGGCCGCCGGCGTCATCAGCGGCTACCGCGCGGAAATCGACCTCGGCAAGGTCGGCTACCCGGTGCTCGCCGTGGTCCGGCTGAAGTACCCGGGCAGCCGGCACGAGCCGCTGCACAAGCTGCTCGCCGAGCGTCCGGAGATCCTCGAATGCCTGCGCACCACCGGCGACGACTGCTACACGCTCAAGATCGCCGCCGCCTCCATGGCCCACCTCGAGCGGACGGTGGACGAGCTGTGCCAGTTCGGCAGCACGACCACCAACCTCGTCTACCGCCAGACCCTGCCCTACCGCGGACCGTGGGAGCCCGCCCGTGACCTCGAGGCCTGACCGCATCGTCGTCTACGGCGTGACCGGCTCGGGCAAGTCGACGCTCGCCGCGCGGATCGCCGAGCGGACCGGCCTGCCCTACCACTCCGCGGACGACATCAGCTGGCAGCCGGGCTGGGTCGGCACCCCCGACGAGGAACAGCGCCGCCGGATCGCCGAGGTGTGCGCGCAGGAGCGCTGGGTCCTCGACGCCGTCTACGGCAACTGGCAGGACATCGTCCTGCCCCGCACCCAGCTGGTGGTGGGCCTCGACTACCCGCGCTGGCTTTCGCTGGGTCGCTTGGTGCGCCGGACGTTCGTGCGGGCGGTGACGCGGCGGCGGATCTGCAACGGCAACGTCGAGTCGTTCCGGCAGGTGTTCTCCGCGGACTCGATCATCCGCTGGCACTTCACGTCGTTCGCGAGCAAGCGGGCCCGCATCCGGGCGTGGGCCGCCGAGTCACCCGGCCCGGCCGTCGTCCGGCTGACGTCCCCGAGCGAGACCCGCCGCTGGCTCGATACGTTCTGAGCTCAGGCCCCCGGCGGCAGCAGCGGGCCGCCGCTCCAGTGCTGGAACACCAGGTTGGTGTGGACGCGGGCGACCTCGTCCCGGGCGGTCAGTTCGTCGAGCACCAGCCGCTGCAGCTCCCCGGCCGAGCTGGTGGCGACGTGCGCGAGGAAGTCGTCCGGCCCGGTCAGGTGGTAGACCGCGCGCACCTCCGGCAGGGAGAGCAGGTGCTCGATGAACGGGTCCACCAGCGGCCGCCGGTGCGGGCGGACCTGGACGAACAGGAACGCCTCCAGCGGCCGTCCCAGCTTCGCCGCGTCGACCGAGGCGTGCTGGCCGGTGATCACGCCGGTGTCGCGCAGCCGCGCGACGCGGTCCAGGCACGTCGACGGCGCGATGCCGACCGCGGCCGCCAGGTCCTTGTTGGTGATCCGGGCATCGTTCTGCAACAGGCGCAGGATTTCGAGATCGACCGGACTCAGTTCGACAGAAGCGGACATCGCCGAATGATATCCGAGACCATTGCCCTCGATCCGGTGAAAGCTCGACGATGCTGGCATGACTTCCTCGCTGCGCACGCGAGCCGTCCACGCCGGCCGTGACGACCTCACGGACCTCGGCGTGCACGCGGCTCCGCTCGACCTGTCCACGACCTACCCGTCCCGTGACAGTGCCGCCGAAGCCGCCCGGATCGACGCCTTCGCCGCCGGCGCCGAACTCGACGGGCCGCCGATCTACGGCCGGGTGGGCAACCCCACCGTCGAGCGCTTCGAGCGGGCGCTCGCCGAGCTCGAAGGCTTCGAGCACGGCGTCGCGTTCGCCAGCGGCATGGCCGCCGTCTCGGCCTGCCTGCTTTCCGCGGTGGCGCAGGGCAAAAGGCACGTCGTCGCGGTCCGCCCGCTGTACGGCTGCAGCGACCACCTGCTCGAGTCGGGGCTGCTCGGCACCGAGGTCACCTGGGCCGCGCCCGAGGCCGTCGCCGCCGCCCTGCGGCCGGACACCGGGCTCGTGTTCGTCGAGACGCCGGCGAACCCGACCTTGGCCGAGACCGACCTCGCCGAGCTGGCCCTCGCCTGTGGAGAGGTGCCTCTCCTGGTGGACAACACGTTCGCGACCCCGGTGCTCCAGCGCCCCGGCCGCCACGGCGCCCGGCTGGTGCTGCACAGCGCGACCAAGTTCCTGGGCGGCCACGGCGACGTGATGGGCGGGATCGTCGCGTGCGGTGTCGAGGAGGCCGCGCGGCTGCGCCAGATCCGCTTCGCCACCGGCGGCGTGCTGCACCCGTTGGCCGGTTACCTGTTGCTGCGCGGGCTTTCCACGCTCCCGCTGCGCGTCAACGCGGCGTCCGAAACCGCGGCGACGCTGGCGTCACGGCTCGGCGAGCACCCGGCTGTGAGCGCCGTCCACTACCCGCGCATCGGCGGTCCGCTGGTGGCGTTCGAGGTCGGCGGCGACCCGCACGCGCTGATCGGGGCGGTCCGGCTGATCACGCCGGCCGTCAGCCTGGGCAGCGTCGACACGCTCATCCAGCACCCGGGCTCGATCAGCCACCGGATCGTCGAGGAGCGCGACCGCCACGGCGCCGGCGTCTCCGACCAGCTGGTCCGGATGTCAGTCGGCCTCGAGGACGTCGAGGACCTGTGGGCCGATCTGGAGCAGGCGCTGAAGGCGCTTTAGCCGCAGCAGCCGCCACCGCAGCAGCCACCGCCACCGCCGGCCGGGGCCGCGGGACCGCTCGCGGCCCCGGTGAGGGCGACCGTGGTGAGCAGTTTGACGGTGTCGGCGTGGCCCTCCGGGCAGGCCGCCGGCGCACCGGACTCGCTCATCGGGCGCAGGAGTTCGAACGTCTCGGTGCACTCGCGGCAGCGGTAGGCGTAGGTCGGCATGCCGCGATTATCGCCGGAGGCGCCCGGGGATGGGAAGCTGGGCGCGTGCAGCCCCCTTCGCTCGCCGGCGTCCCGCACCTCGGCCAGGTCGTCCCGTCCCTGCTCGCCGCGCTCGGGGTGCCCGGCTGCGGGAACGCCCTGACGCTGCCGGAAGCGCGCAGCGCGGGCGTGCTGCTCGTCGACGGGCTCGGCTGGGAACTGCTCGCCGAGCACGCCGCGGACGCCCCGGTGCTGACCGAGCTCGCCCGCGAGCCGCTGCGCGTGGGCTTCCCGTCGACGACGGCCGCCGGGGTCGCCGCCATCGGCACCGGGCTCGCGTCGGGCGAGCACGGGATGGTGGGCTACACCTTCGAAATGGCGGGCACCGGCGTGCTCAACGCGTTGCGCTGGTGCAGCCACGAAGACGGCAGCGATCTGCGGGGCGCCCTCCCGCCCCGCGAGGTGCAGCCGCTGCCGACGACGTTCGAGCGCGCCGCCGCGGCGGGCATCGATGCGGCCGTGGTGTCGTCCGCCCGGTTCCGCGACACGGCCCTGACCCTGGCCACCCAGAGCGGAGCGCAGTACGCCGGCGTGCACGCACTGGGCGACCTCGCCGCGCGGACGTTGTCAGTGCTCGGCGGGCGCGCGTTCTGCTACGCCTACCACAGCGAACTCGACCTGCTCGGGCACATCCACGGCCCCGGTTCGACCGCGTGGCGGATGCAGCTGCGGCAGATCGACCGGCTCGTCGAGTCCCTTGTGGACGGTCTGCCGCCGGGTGCGCTGCTCGCGGTGGTGGCCGATCACGGGATGGTGAGCGTCGACGACCAGCTCGATCTCGAGGACAGCCCGGAGCTGCTGGCCGGCGTCCGGACGTTCGGGGGAGAGATCCGGGCCCGGCACGTCTACACCGAGCCCGGCGCGGCCGCCGACGTCCTCGCGGCCTGGCGGGAGGTCCTCGGCGAGCGGGCCTGGGTGCGCTCGCGCGAGGAGGCCGTCGCCGAGGGCTGGTTCGGGCACACGGTCAGCGACCGCGTGCTGCCGCGCATCGGCGACGTCGTCGCCGCGGCCCGGGGCCGGTTCGGGATGGTGCGCGGGCTCGCGGAGGCCGTGGAGACGTCGATGATCGGGCAGCACGGGTCGCTCACCACCGCCGAGCAGCTGGTGCCGCTGGCGTTGGCCCAGGGATAGCCGTCCCTCGGACGGGGTGACACGGACGTGTGCCCGCACTCCGGGAACGGGCTCCCGCGGGAACTTTCCCCGTTCCGGTGCCGACCTCTCCACTGCGTACCGGACTGACGGGAGAGGGCGGGATGAGCGTGCTGGACGGGGTCGGGGTCGTCGGGGCGGGCGGCGAGGGGCGGGCCGTCGCCGCGTACCTGGCCGCGCGGGAGCTGCCCGTGCACCTCCACACGCGCGATCTCCGGGCCGTGGCGGAGATCGCGCGCCGCCGGGAGATCGCCGCGCACGGGGTGCTCGACGGGCGGTTCCCGCTGCGGGAGGTGACCGCGGACCCGGCCGGGCTGGGTGGGCGGGCCGTCGTCCTGATCGCCGCCGTGACGACCGCCTACCCGGAGATCGCCGCCCGGATCGCGCCCCACCTGCGCCGGGGACAGGTCGTGGTGCTGTTCTCGAGCAAGCTCTGCGGGAGCGTCGAGTTCGCCCACGCGCTCGCCGCCGCCGGGGCGCCCGGCGTCGACGTCGTGGAGACGGATGCGCTGTTCGCCGCGCGGCCGTCCGGAACCGACGGCGTGACCGTGCTCGGCGTCAAGGTGTGGAACCTGATCTCCGGCAGCACCGCGACCGCCGTCGCCCGGCACGCCGGGCTGCTGCGGGAGTGGTTCCCCATGCTGGAGCTCGCGCGCAACCCAGTGGAACGCGGCCTGCACGACTTCGGCGCGGTCGCGCACGTGCCGATCGCGCTCGCCAACCTCGGCACCCTCGACCGCGCGGAGGAGCTCCTCTTCTACGTCGAAGGCGTTTCGGCGCGCACGATCGCCCTGCTCGAACGCACCGAAGCCGAGTTCGCCGCCGTCGCGCACGCCTACGGCGCCCGGCTGCTGCCCATGACCGAGGTCCTCGACCGCTACTACGGCTGCCCGGCCACGACGCTGCTCGACGCGCTCCGGACGGTGCGGCCGTACCGGACGATCGCCGCGCCGACCAGCCTCGACCACCGCTTCCTCACCGAGGACATCCGCTCGACGCTGGTGCCGCTGCAGGCCCTCGCCCGCTGCGCCGGCGTCGCCACGCCGGTGGTCGACGCGGCGATCACGATCATGTCCGTGCTCGGCGGCGAGGACTTCCGCCGGACCGGCCGCACCCTCCACCGCCTCGGCTGGGACGGCCTCGGCCACGAGGCGATCCTGGACCGGCTGGGTGCCGACCCCCGCGTGACGGACCGGGCGGCGTGAGCTCCGCCGGGTATCCCTCGTGATCGAGCAGGCATCACTCGTGACTGGAGGGGCATCACATGTGATTGAAGGGGCATCACGCGTGATTGGAGAGGCATCACTCGTGATTGGAGGGTCGACTCACGTGCCGGGAGGGTCGGGTTGCGGGCCTGGAGGGCCGGGCGGGGGTGGCGGTTAACGTTGGGGGGTGCCACGACGCAACCGTCCCGGCCGCCGCTCGGACGGTGGGCCGCCCGAACGCGACCTCGGGGCCGCCACCGGGTGGGCGCGGGCCGAGGCCGGGGCGGACGGGGACTGGCTGGTGCGGACCGTGCCCGGGAGCCAGGCCACCAAGGTCTACCGGTGCCCCGGCTGCGACCACGAGATCCGGCCGGGGACGCCGCACCTGGTCGTCTGGCCCGCCGACGAGACCGGTTCGGTCGCCGACCGCCGGCACTGGCACCGGGCCTGCTGGGAAGCGCGGGCCCGGCGGCGGCCCTCCCGCCGCTGGTGACTTCCGCTCTGGAGTTGTCAAACACCGCCCGGCGCTCAGCGCCGGTAGTGCCGCGACATCGCGCCGTCGTACACCTCCTCCGTGTACTCGGTGAACCCGAGGCGCTCCGCCACCCGCACTGACGGCTTGTTCGCGACGCTCACGCTCGCCAGCACCGGCACGGACGGCAGCTCGCGGGCGCACCACTCCAGGACCGCCTGCCCCGCCTCCACCGCGTACCCCTTGCCCCACGCCGAGGGCCGGAACCGGTAGCCGAGGTTGAGCACCTTCTCGCCGTGGAACTCGCGCCACCGCACGCCGCACACGCCGAGCACCTCGGTACCGCCGCGCTCCAAGACCGCCGGGTAGCCGAACCCGTGCCCGGCCCAGTGCGCGAGCCACTCCGAGAACATCGCCGACGCGCGCGGGACGTCGGGTGGGTCGGGGTGGAAGCGGTTGGTCCGCGGGTCGGTGTGGATGTCGACCATCGCCTGCCGGTCCGCCTCGTGGAGCGGACGCAGCAGCAGCCGGTCGGTTTCGATGTCGGTGAACACATCGGCGAAACTAGCGAGGGGGTCCGACAAAATGACGCGCATGACCGAACTGCCGCTGGTCCTCCTCCACGCCTTCCCCCTGGATTCCCGCATGTGGAACGCGGTGCGCGAGCCCCTCGCTTCACACCTTCGGGTGATCACCCCGGACCAGCGCGGGCTCGGCCGCTCGCCGCTGCCGGAGTCCCCGCGCGAGCCGCGGCTCGAAGACGCCGCGCGGGACGTCGTCGCCCTGCTCGACCGGCTGGAACTCGGCCGCGTCGTGCTCGGCGGCTGCTCGATGGGCGGCTACCTGGCGATGGCCGTGCTGCGGCTCGCGCCGGAGCGGGTCGGCGGCCTCGTCCTCATCGACACGAAGGCCGCGCCCGACACGCCCGAGGCCGCCCGGACGCGGCTCGACGTCGCCGCGCGCGTCGAGGCCGAAGGCATCGAAGGCTGGCTCGCCGAGGCCAACCTGCCCACCCTGCTGGCCGCGTCGACGCGCGAACAGCGTCCCGAGCTCGTCGAGACGGTCCGGGAGATCATCGAGTCCCAGCCACCCGCGGGCGTCGCCTGGACCGCGCTGGCGCTGCGGACCCGGCCCGGCTCGCTGGACCTGCTGCGGAACTCGAACGTCCCGGCGCTGGTCATCGTCGGCGAAGAGGACCCGATCACCCCGGTGGCCGCCGCGAGCGAGATGGCCGGGGCGATGGACGGCGCGACGCTCGTCGTGCTGCCGGACGCGGGGCACCTGACGCCGCTGGAAGACCCCGCGGGCGTGGTCGAGGCGATCCTGTCCTGGTACCCGGCGACTCACGAGAAGTAGGCGGCGAGCGCCGCGCGGGCGCCCGCCAGCCGGTCCGGGAACCGGATCGCGACGACGTGGTGCCACACGACGGAGTACAGCTCCCGAAGCCGCGTGTAGGCGCGAAGGGCGGCTTCGTCCACGGAAGCGGGGTACGCGGCGAGGTACTCGGGGCCACCCTGGCGGCCGAGGATCCCGAGGTCCCAGGCCAGCGGGCCGCACCAGGTGTCCTCGAAGTCCAGCCAGCACGGACCGGCGGGAGTGGCGATCAGGTTGCCGGGGTGCGCGTCGCCGTGCAGCGGCTGCACGGCGGCGTCCGGCAGCGCCGCCGCGAGCCGGGCCGCCTCCGCGCGCAAGCGGGGGTCCAGGTCATGCCGGTCGAAGATGCGGTCCAGGTCGGCCAGCGGGCCCCGCCGGGGCAGTTCGCCGGGGTACTCACGCAGGGCCGCGTGCACCTCGGCGAGCGATCGCGCGACGACCTCGGGGGCGTACCGGTGGCCCGGGTCGTGCGGGGTGTGGTGCCAGAGCGTGACCGGAAGACCCTCGGCGAAATGGGGCCCGGCCGGGGGATCCGTACTGGGTGAGACGACGCGCACACCACGGTCGGTGAGGAACTCCGACACCGCGACGTCCCGCTCCTGCCACGCCGGGCCGGTGCGCGCGAGGCGGGTGGTCGCCGGCACCCTGGCGACCAGCGGACCCAGTCTCACCAGCACGTTCGACCGCTCGTGGAGCAGCTCGGGCTCGTGGGCGGGCAGGCCCAGCCGGGCGGTCACGGCGCGGGCCGCGCGCACCGCCGCGCGGGTGTAGTCGTCGGCCACGGCCCGATCTTGCCAGCCGGTGCGCGCGACTGTCGGTAGCGAGGGCTACGATCCCCCTAAGCCGCCGGATCGGGCTTTCCCGAGCCCCGGTGGCGCGACGATGACCACCACAAGGTTTCAGTGTTGGAGGCAGGAGTGACGGCCGTAGCCCCCAAGCCGATCGCGACGCGCCCGTATCCCGCGCGCGAGTCGGTCAAGGGTTCGTACCTGCTGCGGTTGTTCCGCACCACGGACCACAAGCAGATCGGGATCATGTACCTGGTCACGTCGTTCGCCTTCTTCATGGCGGGCGGCGCGATGGCCATGCTCATCCGCACCGAGCTGGCGCGCCCCGGTCAGCAGTTCCTGTCGCAGGAGCAGTACAACCAGCTGTTCACCATGCACGGCACGGTGATGCTGCTGCTGTACGCGACCCCGATCCTCTTCGGCTTCGCGAACTTCATCCTGCCGCTGCAGATCGGCTCGCCGGACGTCGCCTTCCCGCGGCTGAACGCGTTCTCGTACTGGCTGTACCTCTTCGGCGGCCTGATCGTGATGTCCGGCTTCCTGACCCCGGGTGGCGCCGCCGACTTCGGCTGGTTCGCCTACACCCCGCTGTCGGACGCCATCCACTCGCCGGGCGTCGGCGCGGACCTGTGGATCTCCGGCCTGGTGATCGGTGGTCTCGGCACCATCCTCGGCGCGGTCAACATGATCACCACCGTGGTCTGCCTGCGCGCGCCGGGCATGACGATGTACCGGATGCCGATCTTCACCTGGAACATCCTGGTCACGAGCATCCTGATCCTGCTCGCCTTCCCGATCCTGACCGCGGCACTGATGGGCCTGCTGGCGGACCGGCACCTCGGGGCGCACGTGTTCGACCCCGAAAACGGCGGCGTGATCCTCTGGCAGCACCTGTTCTGGTTCTTCGGCCACCCCGAGGTGTACATCGTCGCGCTGCCGTTCTTCGGCATCGTCTCGGAGATCTTCCCGGTGTTCAGCCGCAAGCCGCTGTTCGGCTACAAGAGCCTGGTCTGGGCGACGCTGGCCATCGCGGCCCTGTCGGTCGCGGTGTGGGCGCACCACATGTACGCCACCGGCGCCGTGCTGCTGCCGTTCTTCTCCTTCATGACGTTCCTGATCGCCGTCCCGACCGGCATCAAGTTCTTCAACTGGATCGGCACGATGTGGAAGGGCCAGCTGTCCTTCGAGACGCCGATGATCTTCTCGATGGGCTTCATCGTCACGTTCCTCTTCGGCGGCCTGACCGGCATCCTGCTGGCCGCGCCGGCGATCGACTTCCACGTGTCGGACAGCTACTTCGTCGTCGCGCACTTCCACTACGTGCTCTACGGCACGATCGTGTTCGCCACCTTCGCCGGCATCTACTTCTGGTTCCCGAAGATCACCGGCCGGATGATGGACGAGAAACTCGGCAAGTGGCACTTCTGGACCACGTTCATCGGCTTCCACGGCACGTTCCTGGTCCAGCACTGGCTGGGGGCCGAGGGCATGCCGCGCCGGTACGCGGACTACCTGTCCACCGACGGGTTCACCACGCTGAACACGATCTCCACGATCGGCGCGTACATCCTCGGTGCCTCGACGCTGCCGTTCATCTGGAACGTCTTCAAGAGCTACCGGTACGGCGAGATCGTCACGGTGGACGACCCGTGGGGCTACGGCAACTCGCTCGAGTGGGCCACGTCCTGCCCGCCGCCGCGGCACAACTTCACCGAGCTGCCCCGGATCCGCTCCGAGCGGCCCGCGTTCGAGCTGCACTACCCGCACATGATCGAACGCATCCACTCCGAAGGCGAGATCGGCTTCTTCGGGAAGCAGAAGGTCAACAGCCACGCGGCGCCGTCGCAGCTGCTCACCGAAGCGGTGATCCCCGGGGATCACTCGAACGACAACGCGAGCGAGCAGGGCGACAAGTAGCACCCCCGATCGAGTGAGCGCGTGCCCGGCTTTTGTGAAGCCGGGCACGCGCTCTACTTATGCCCGACCCCGGACCGGCAGACTGGCCCTGCAGCGTTGCCGAGCGAGGGATGACGAGAGTGACCCAGACCCCCGTCCTGATCACGACCACCGGCCCCGACAAGCCGGGTGTCTCGTCCGTGCTGTTCGCCGTGCTGACCCGGCACGACGTCGACGTGCTCGACGTCGAGCAGGTGGTCATCCGCGGGCAGCTGGTGCTCGGCGTGCTCGCCGGGGTCTACCGCGACCCGGAAGGGCTGCAGGAGGCGGTCGAGCAGGCGATGGCGTCGGTCGGCATGCAGGTCGACGTCAAGATCGGCAGCGCGATCGGGGACGACCCGTTCGCCCTCGGCCGCCGCGATTCCTCGCACGTGCTGGTCATCCTCGGCCGCCCGGTCACCGCGCGCGGTTTCTCGGAGGTCGCGCGCCGGCTGGCCTCGCTGGGGGCGAACATCGACGCGATCCGCAGCGTCGCCGACTACCCCGTGACCGGGCTGGAGCTGTACGTCTCGGTCGACCGGGACACTCCCGAAGCCGACGCCGCGCTGCGTTCGGAACTCGCCGACGCCGCCGTCGAGGCGAGGATCGACATCGCGGTCGAGCGGGCGGGCATCACGCGCCGGGCGAAGCGGCTCGTCGTGTTCGACGTCGACTCGACCCTGATCCAGGGCGAAGTCATCGAGATGCTGGGGGCGCACGCCGGGGTCGAGCCGGAGATCCGCGAGATCACCGAAGCGGCCATGCGCGGCGAACTGAACTTCACCGAGTCGCTGGAGCGGCGGGTCGCGCTGCTGGCGGGCCTGCCGGCGACGGCGATCGACCAGGTCGCCGCGTCGATCGAGCTGACCCCCGGCGCGCGCACGACGATCCGGACGCTCAAGCGGATGGGGTTCCGCACCGGCGTCGTCTCGGGCGGTTTCACGCAGGTCATCGCGGGCCTGGCGGAGGAGCTCGGGCTCGACTTCGCGGTGGCGAACGAGCTCGAGATCGTGGACGGCAAGCTCACCGGGAAGGTCATCGGTGACGTTGTCGACCGAGCAGGGAAGGCGAAGGTGCTTCGCCGCTACGCCGCCGAGTACGACATCCCGCTCGAGCAGTGCGTCGCCGTCGGGGACGGCGCCAACGACATCGACATGCTGTCGGCCGCGGGCATGGGTGTCGCGTTCAACGCGAAGCCCGCGCTGCGCGAGGTGGCCGACACCGCGCTGTCGCACCCGTACCTCGACGCCGTGCTGTTCGTGCTCGGCCTCACCCGCGGCGAGGTCGAAGCGGCCGACGCCGCCGACGGGCTCGAGCTGATGCGTCCGTGAGCAGCGTTCTCGACCCCCTGGGCGCCCGCTACGCCTTTTGGCTGGGGCTGCCGGCCGAAGACACTTCGGACACCTCCGACGAGCTCCCCGAGGAAGTCCGCGCGATGCCGGTCATCCTCCGCATCGAACGGGCCGAGCCGCCCGGCCGCACGCCCCTGCTGGAGGCGGCGGCCGCGGCGGCGCTGGCGGTGTGCCTGGACGAGCGTTCGCAGCCGGATGGCGAGTGGGCCGAGCCGATGCACGCCTGGCTCGACAACCGGATCCGGAAGGTCGCGCGGCGGGCGCGGGGCGCGCACTGGGCGGCGGTGCAGGACCTGCCGGGCATCACCGTCGAGGTCGACGGCGCCGAGGCGCGGGCGCTCGTGCCCGGCCTGGTCACCGAGACGCCCAAGGAGGTCGCGCGGCTGCAGATCTCCGGCAGCGAGCTGCCGCCGGACGAACCGGGCCCGGTCCCCGGCGGCGTGCCGCTGCTGCTGCTCAACCCGCACGTGCCGATGACCGTCGGCAAGGGCGCCGCCCAGGTCGGCCACGCGACGATGATCCTCGCCGCGCTGCTGGGCGACGCCGAGCGAGCGGCGTGGGCCGAGCGGGGGTTCCGGGTCGCCGTGCGCACGGCGAGCTCCGTGCAGTGGAAGGAACTGCACCCCGGCGACGACCCCGAGGGCGCGTGGCGGCGCGACCGCGTCATCGCGGTGCGGGACGCCGGGTTCACGGAGGTCGATCCGGGCACGATCACGGTGCTCGCCCAGTGGGCGCCGGAACAAGTGGCCGGCTGAGCCGGTTGGAGCGGGCATGACACTGGAAGTGGAACGCACGGGCGAGCACGCGTTCGTCGGCCGCAACGAGCGCGGCGCGGAGGTCCGGCTGGGCCGCAAGGGCGCCGAGGGGGCGTTTTCGCCGGCCGAGCTGCTGCAGATCGCGGCCGCGGGCTGCAGTGCGGTGACCGCGGAAGAGCTGATCACCCGGCGGATCGGCGAAGACGCCGAATTCCGCGTCACGGTGACCGCGGACCGGCGCGAAGGGGCTTCGGAACTGGACGCCGTGCACGTCGCTTTCGATGTCGACGTGTCGACATTGGCGCCGGATCAGCGGGAAGCGCTCGCCGGCGCCGTCGACCGCGCGATCGAGCGGCTCTGCACGGTGAGCCGGACGCTCAAGAAGGGGATTCCTGTGACGGAAACCTTCCCGCAGGCCTAGTTCGTGCTGGATTCCCAGACGACGTAGGCCTGGTCGGCGTCGGTCGTCATGGCCTCGATGAACTTCTCGTTGTCGAAGCCCGGAAGCGCCTGCAGGCGCTCGATGAGGGCGTCGGCCGCCGGGTCGCCGCTGGGTACCGCGGTGCCCTTGCCGTCGGTGCCCACCAGCATGAAGAACACGTCTTCGTTCCACGGGCCGTCGGGGATCACCCGCACCATCACCGACGACAGGCCGGCCCACGTGACAGCCTCTTCGCTGCCGTCCGCGAGCCGCCGCCGCACTCCGGTGTCGTCGACGCTGACGGTCCGGGACTGGGCGCTGGACGAATCCTGGGTCAACCGGTGCTCCCTTGTTGCTTCGGTGGCTTCACCGTACCGGGCGCGGCTGTGCACCGCGTCACGCGGGCGCGGCTGCGTCCAGCCGGCGCAGTGCCTCCCGCACCACCTTCGGGTCCATCGTCGGCCAGAACGGCGGCAGCGATGCACGCAGGAAGCCGCCGTAGCGGGCGTTCGCCAGGCGCGAATCCAGCACCGCCACCACTCCGCGGTCGCTGACCGCGCGGTGCAGCCGCCCGGTGCCCTGCGCCAGCAGCAGGGCCGCGTGCGTGGCCGCCACGGTGAGGAACCCGTTGCCGCCGCGGGCTTCCACCGCGCGCTGCCGCGCCGAGGACACCGGGTCGTCCGGGCGCGGGAACGGGATCCGGTCGACCACCACCAGCTGCAGCGACGGCCCGGGCACGTCCACGCCCTGCCACAGGCTCAGCGTGCCGAACAGGCACGTGCGGACGTCTTCGGAAAACTTCTGGACCAGCAGCGATGTCGCGTCGTCGCCCTGGCACAGGATCGGGAAGTCCAGCCGTTCGCGCATCTCCTCGGTGGCCTGCTTGGCCGCCCGCATCGAGGAGAACAGGCCGAGCGTGCGCCCGCCCGCGGCCTCGATCAGCTCGGCCAGTTCGTCCATTGTGGACGACGTCAGGCCGTCCCGGCCCGGTGGCGGCAGGTGCTTGGCCAGGTACAGGATGCCGTTGCGCCGGTGGTCGAACGGCGAGCCGACGTCCAGGCCGGTCCACTTCGGGCCCGAGTCGTCCGACGGCGCTTCCTTCTCCGTCGCCGCGCCGGGCGCCTGCTCCACCCGGGCCGCGCCGGGCGGGAGACCCCACTGCCGCGCCATGGTGTCGAACGTGCCGCCCAGGGTCAACGTCGCCGACGTCAGGATCGTCGTGTGCTGGTTGAACACGCGCTCCCGCAGCAGGCCGGCCACCCCCAGCGGCGCCACCTTCAGCGCCGGCGGCCGCGGGTTCGACGAGTACTTGTCGCCCGACAGCCAGACGACGTCGCGCTGGTGCGCCTGGTCCTCGTCGAACGCCTCGAGCAGGCGGACCGCGGTGTCGTGCACCTCGTCGAGCAGCGACCGCGCCAGCTTGCGCGCGGTGGCCCCCTCGACGTCCTCCTTGCGGTCGTTGCCCAGTGCCGTGATGCACCGGTGGGCGGCGTCGCGGATCGCCGGGATCGCACCCTTCAGCGGCCGCGGCAGCTCGTCCATCCGGCCCGCGGGCAGGTCGTCGACGATCAGCGCCAGCCCGTCACCCGCCTCCAGCAGGCCGTCGGCGACGTCGGCGTCGATGAGCTTGCCGCAGCGGCGCGCGGCCGCGGCGCACATCGCGCTGGTCAGCTCGCCGGTGGCGACCGAGGTGACGCGGTCGACCAGGTCGTGGGCCTCGTCGATGATCACCACGTCGTGGTCCGGCAGGACCTGGTAGCCCTGCAGCGCGTCGATCGCCAGCAGCGCGTGGTTGGTGACGATGACGTCCGCCCGGCCGGCCTCGGCGCGGGCCTTCTCGGCGAAGCAGTCCGTGCCGATCGGACAGCGCGAAGCGCCGAGACATTCCTTCGCCGTCACCGAGACCTGGCGCCACGCCTGGTCGGTGACACCGGGGACGAGCTCGTCGCGGTCGCCGGTTTCGGTGTCCGACGCCCACTCCCGCAGCCGCGTGACCTCCTTGCCCAGCCGCGACACCGCGAACGGGTCGAAGAGCTGGGCGTCCTCCGGCTCGTCCGGCGCGCCGGAATCCAGCCGGTGCAGGCACATGTAGTTGCGGCGGCCCTTGAGGATGGCGAAGGTCGGCTCGCGGCCCAGCGGCTTCTTCAGCGCCTTCGCCAGGCGCGGCAGGTCGCGGTCGACGAGCTGGCGCTGCAGCGCGATCGTGGCCGTGGAGACCACGACCGTGGCCTCCTTTTCGACGGCGTGGCGGATCGCGGGCACGAGGTAGGCCAGTGACTTGCCGGTGCCGGTGCCGGCCTGCACGGCCAGGTGCTCACCGGTGCGGATGGCGCGGCCGACGGCGTCGGCCATCTGGACCTGCCCCGGTCGTTCGGCACCGCCGACGGACTCCACCGCGTGGGTGAGGAGTTCGAGGACGCCGGGGAAATCGGTTCGGGCGGGCACAGCGACACATTAGCCGTCACCACCGACAGAGATCGGTGCTCCGTCGCGAACGGGCCACTCGCGTCGCGGGGACCTCCCGCGCGGGAGGTCCCCCGGCGAGCGTCAGTCCTGGTTGCGGCCGGAGACCAGCTTCCAGGTCAGCGGCAGCAGCCCGGCGGCCACGACGATCTTGATGGCGTCCCCGACCAGGAACGGCGTGACGCCCTTGGCGAACGCGGTGGACAGGTCGAACCCGGTCGCGGCCATCAGCCACGGCACGCCGAACGCGTAGATCACCACGTTGCCGAGCACCATGGTGCCCGCGGTGCGCACCGGCGTCCGGTCGCCGCCGCGGCCGGCGAGCGCGCCGACCAGGGCACCGGCGAAGACGAACCCGACGATGTAGCCGGCGCTCGCGCCGGACAGGCCCGCGGTGCCGTGCTGGAACCACGGCACCCCGACCGCGCCGACCAGCAGGTACACGAGCATCGACGCGGCACCGCGCGACAGGCCCAGCGACGCGCCGACGAGCAGCGCGGCGAACGTCTGGCCGGTCATCGGCACCGGGCTGCCCGGCACCGGGATCGTCAGCTGTGCGGCGGCGCCGGTGAGCACGGCACCGCCGGCGACCAGCGCGATGTCCCGCACGAGGGAGCCGGGGACGAGGTCGGCCAAGACGGGCCGCTTGCCGGCGAAGGACAGCGAAGACACGAAACCTCCCGAGGTGTACAGGCGACGACCGAGGTTAACGCTCGTTACCGTCCCGCGGACCCGCCGAGTTGCCTTCCTCACCGGCCACTCGTCCGGGTGGACCCGATCAGGGCGGCCGCCGGATCGGCCGATGACGTAGGGGGTGATTGCGAACGGTGACGCCGACTGTGGAGGCCGGAGCATGCGGAACGCCAGGAAGCGGACATATCGGTTGCTCGCTGTGACGGCGCTGGCCGTTCCGCTCCTGGGCGCGGCGGCCCCCGTGACGTCCACCGGATGGGCGTCGGCCGGCTCGGCGGACGTGCTGATCGACAATGAGCACGTCGTCACCGGTGAACTGGCGAAATGCACCGTCGACGGCCCCTACAAGGGCTGGACGCAGGGGGGTGCCACGGGCGACATCGCGGTGTTCGGCTCCGGGGACACCGGCTGCGGGCGGTCCGGCGGGACGTCGATCGCCGAGGCGGCCGGGCGGCGCTTCAAGGCGACCGTGCTGCAGCGCTACGGCGGTCCGGAACTCACTGTGCGCACCTATTCGGCCAAGTGCTCGACGACGGACATCGGGAGCGTCGGCGAGGTGGCAGTCGGCGCGGTCGAGGGCGTCACCGTGCCGTCGGAGATCCCGGCGAACTACCGGATCGTCATCCCCGGCGGCGCGGCGGGCACGGCGCTGGCGACGGTGACCCTGAACGAGACCGTGACGCCCCAGCCGCCGGACGGCAGCCTGGTGACGCACGCGGTGCACATCAAGCTGTTCCCGCAGGGCGGCCCGGCGAGCGGGGACATCTACCTCGGCACGGCCGCCTGCGACCCCTTCGGCAAGAAGTGACGCGCCGCTTTCACGGGAAAGCGGCGGTCAGGCGGTGGTGAAGCGGGCAGCGGCCGCGACGAACTCGCCCGCCCGTGTGGCCAGGTCCGGCAGGCTGCCGCCGGGAGTCAGCGCGTCGCCCAGCAACGGCGTCGCCGCGGCGACCGCGATCGCGCCCGCACGCAGGTAGCCCTCGACGTCGGTCAGGTGGACGCCGCCGGTCGGCACCAGCGGGACGTCCGGCAGCGGCGCGCGTACCGCGCGCAGGTACGCGAGCCCGCCCACGGCGGCGACGGGGAACACCTTCACCGCGGCCGCGCCGAGCCGCCAGGCCTGGTCGATCTCCGTCGGCGTCAGCGCGCCACAGATCACCGGCGTGTCACGGGCCGCGGCGCGCTCGAGCACCGCCGGGTTGACCGTCGGCGTGATCAGGTACGCGGCACCGGCGTCGACCGCGATGTCCACATCGGACGGTTCGCGGACGCTGCCCGCGCCGATGAGCGCGGCTTCGCCCAGCGCCAGGCGCAGCGCGGTGATGGCCGCGGGCGCGCCCGGCGTCGTCAGCGTCGCTTCGAGCAGGCGGACGCCCGCCGCGTGCAGCACCATCGCCGCGTCGGCGAACCGGGACGCGTCGGCGGCCCGCAGGATCGCGACGAGCCGGTGTTCCGCCAGTGCTTCCCGCAGGTCCTTCACGCGGCCGGGCCGACGACCGCGGTGCCGGCGTAGGCGACCCCCGCCTCGTCGAAGTCCTTCAGCGTCGCGTCGACGGTCGGCTGCGAACCGCCCACGGTCAGGTCCAGCAGCACTCGCACGCCGAAGCCGGCCTTCGCCGCGTCGAGCGCCGTCGCGCGGACGCAGAAGTCCGTCGCGATGCCGACGACGTCGACGTCGGTCACGTCGTGCTCGCGCAGCCACGCCTCCAGGGACTTCCCGTCGCGGGCCGCGCCCTCGAAGCCGGAGTACGCGGCGCTGTATTCGCCCTTGGAGAAGACCTCGCCGATCGGGACGACGTCGAGCGCCGGGTGGAACGACGCGCCCGGCGTGCCGGCGACGCAGTGCACCGGCCAGCTGTCCTTGAAGTCCGGTGTCTCGCTGAAGTGGTCACCGGGGTCGATGTGGTTGTCCCGGGTGGCCACGACGTGGCTGTACCCGCCTTCCGCGGCCTGCTTGGAGATGCCGGCGGCCGCGGCGGCCCCGCCCGGCAGCCCGAGCGAACCCCCCTCGCAGAAGTCGTTCTGCACGTCCACCACGATCAGCGCGGTCGCCATCGGTCGGCCTTCCTGTCAGAGAAACAACGTCGGGATCGCGGGCTCGCCGTGCGAGAGCTTGAGGCCCTCCCACGGCAGGCTGACCAGGCCGCGGCGCAGCCGCTGCCTCGCGTCGTCGAGCGTAGGCAGGTCCGGCTCCGGACGGCCAGCGCGGATCAGGGGGATCTGCAGCGGCCGGTCGTCCGCCTCGGCCTCGGGCGCGGCCCCGGAAGTCGTCCAGACGACCTCTTCGACCGCCGTGCCGGTGCTGCGGTGGCGCCGCAGCGCGGACTTGCGGCCGCCGCGCGACTCCTTGTGCGCACTGCGCTTGGCGACCGGCTTGCCGTCCACCTCGACCAGCTTGTAGACCATCCCGGCGGTCGGTGCGCCGGACCCGGTGACCACCGAGGTGCCGACGCCGTAGGCGTCCACCGGCTCCGCGCGCAGCGCCGCGATGGCGTGCTCGTCGAGGTCGCCGGACACCACGATCCGGGTGTCCTTCGCGCCGAGGGCGTCGAGCTGTTCGCGGGCGCGGCGGGCGAGCGGGCCGACGTCGCCGGAGTCGATCCGGATCGCGCCGAGCTCGGGCCCGGCGACGCGGACGGCGGTCTCGATGCCGGCGGTGATGTCGTAGGTGTCGACCAGCAGCGTCGTGTCCGCGCCCATCTTGTCCACCTGGGCGCGGAAGGCCGCCTCCTCGCTGTCGTGCAGCAGCATGAAGGCGTGCGCGACGGTGCCGCGTGTCGGGATGCCGTAGCGGCGCCCGGCTTCCAGGTTGGACGTCGTCGCGAAGCCGGCCAGGTAGGCGGCGCGCGCGGCCGCGACCGCGGCGTACTCGTGCGTGCGGCGCCCGCCCATCTCGATGATCGGGCGGCCGTGCGCCGCGCCGGACATCCGGGCCGCCGCCGAGGCGATGGCGCTGTCGTGGTTGAGGATCGACAGGACCAGCGTCTCCAGCAGCACGCACTCGCCGAACGAGCCGGTGACGGTCAGGATCGGCGAGCCCGGGAAGTACAGCTCGCCCTCGGGGTAGCCGTCGATGTCACCCGAGAACTCGTAGTCCGCGAGCCAGGCGAGCGTGGCGTCGTCGACGACCGCGGTGGCCTCCAGCTGCGCCAGCTCGGCGTCGGTGAAGCGGAAGTCGGCGATCGCGTCGAGGACACGGGCGGTGCCCGCGACGACGCCGTAGCGGCGGCCGTCCGGCAGCCGTCTGGCGAAGACTTCGAACACGCACGGCCGCGCGTGCGTCCCGTCGGCGAGTGCGCTGCCCAGCATGGTCAGCTCGTAGTGGTCGGTGAGCAGCGCTGTGCTGGCCGTGGCCGGTTCCGGTGAACCCATGGGGTAAGCCTATTCACCCACATGGCCGGACCTGGCGCGGCGTACCCGGTGACCCCCGTGACACCATGGGGTGCATGTCCACGCCTGTCGCATCCGAACAGACGCAGGTCGAACCGGCCGGTGCCGAAGTCGCCGAGTCGGACACACCGTGGCGGACCGTGGTGTGGAACGACCCGGTCAACCTGATGTCGTACGTGACGTACGTCTTCCAGAAGCTGTTCGGCTACAGCCGCGACCACGCCACCAAGCTGATGCTGGACGTGCACCACAAGGGCAAGGCGATCGTGTCGTCCGGCAGCAAGGAGAAGGTGGAGGTGGACGTGGCGAAACTCCACGCCGCGGGCCTCTGGGCCACCATGGAGCAGCCCTCGTGAACGGTTGGCGGCGCAAGGGCGCGGTGATCCACGCGGGGTTCGAGCAGCAGGAAGCGGCCGTGCTGCGCGGGCTGGTCAGCCAGCTCGAGGACATGCTCACCGCGCGCGCCGAGGAGGCCCCGCAGGACGAGCTGGCCGAGCTCACCGGCATCCGGACCGGGCCCACCGAGTCCCCGGACGACCCGGTGCTTTCGCGGCTGCTGCCGGACTTCCACAAGCTGGACCCGGACAACCCGTCTCGTGAGGACATCGACTCGGTCGCGGCGATGCGGTCGCTGCACGAGCCGGAGCTGCTCGACATCAAGGTCGGCGTGGCCAAGATCGTGCTGGACACGCTGCCCCGCGACGGCGGCCACGTCCGGCTGACCGAGGAGCAGGCCGACGCGTGGCTGGCCGCGCTCAACGACGTCCGGCTGGCGCTCGGCACCGCGCTCGACGTCACCGAGGACATGCCCGACGAGCTGCCCGAAGACGACCCGCGGGCGCCGCACCTGGGTGTCTACCACTGGCTGACGTGGGTGCAGGAGACGCTGATCCAGGCGCTGACGGGATGATCACCGACGTGCCGGGTGTCCTGGTCGGGCACCACGAGCGGGTCGGCGGCGGCTGGGCCACCGGGACGACGGTGGTCCTGGTGCCCGAGGGCGCGGTCGGCGCGGTCGACCAGCGCGGCGGCGCACCCGGCACCCGCGAGACGAACCTGCTCGAGCCGGAGAACCTGGTGCAGCGGGTCAACGCCGTGTGCCTGTCGGGCGGGTCGGCGTACGGGCTCGCCGCGGCCGACGGCGTGATGCGGTGGCTTTCGGAGCGCAACCTGGGCTTTCCCGTCGGGACGCAGCCGCACGAGGTGGTGCCGATCGTGCCCGCGGCCGTGCTGTTCGACCTGCCACGCAGCGAGTGGGGCAACCGGCCCGACGCGTCCTTCGGCTACGCGGCCTGCGAAGCGGCTTCGGTGTCCTTCGCGCAGGGGACGGTCGGCGCTGGTGCGGGAGCGGCCGTCGGGTCGCTGAAGGGCGGGATCGGCTCGGCGAGCGAAGTCGTCGGCGAGTTCACGGTCGGGGCGCTGGCGGCGGTCAACGCGGCGGGCGAGGCCGTGGACCTCACGACGGGCCGGGCCTACGCGGCCGACCACGGCGACTTCGGGGTGAAGTGGCCTTCGCGGGCGGCCTCGCTCTCGTCGAAGCCGACGGACCTGAACACGACGATCGGCGTGGTCGCGGTCGACGCGGCCCTGTCGAAGGCCGAGGCCCGGCGACTGGCGGTGGCGGCGCAGGACGGGCTGGCGCGTGCCGTGCGGCCGGCGCACACGATGTTCGACGGTGACACGGTGTTCGCGCTGGCCACGGGTGCGCGTGAGCTGCCGGACGCGAGCGGCCCGTTCGGTGCGGCGGCCCGCCCGGCGGCGCTGGACGCGCTGTGCTCGGCGGCGGCGCGGGTGTTCGCGCGGGCGATGGTGCACGGCCTCCTGGCAGCGACCACCGCGGGCGGGGTGCCCGCCTACCGGGACGTCTGGCCGGAAGCGTTCGGCTAGAGGTCCGGCGGCAGGTCGCGCGCGACCGGTGGGTCAGCCGCCCGGGTACGGGTCCTCGGGCAGGGCGGCGTCGCCGGTGATCTCCAGGTTCGCCGCGCGCACGGCCGCGATGTACTCCTCGTCGATCTCGAGGTCGATGCCGCCGACCGACAGGATCGGCCCGAGCGACGGGTGGATCTCCAGCGGGCCCAGCTCGGTGCTGCGCGGCAGGCGCTCCCAGATCTGCTTCGGCCGGTTCAGGGTCCAGCGGCTGCAGGCCAGCAGCGTGACGTGCCGGTCGGTCACCATGACCAGGAAGCCGACCCGCGCGCGCATGCGGTTCACGTACAGCGACATCCCCGGGATGACGTACTGGATCCGCTCGTCCGTGCCCAGGTAAGCCCGGCACCGATCACGGACTTTCGACGACAGCGGCACCCGGCCAGTGTCCCAGAAACGGCAGGTGAGCGGTATGTCTCATCATCTGGACCGGCTTTGTCCACCACCTAAGATGTCGGTGTGCTCCGGATCCGCCGTGAACTCGTCGACGAGATCGTCGCCCACGCCCGTCGTGACCACCCCGACGAGGCCTGTGGCGTGATCGCCGGGCCCGAAGGGTCCGACTCGCCCGAGCGGTTCATCCCCATGCTGAACGCCGCCCGGTCGCCGACGTTCTACGAATTCGACTCCGGTGACCTGCTGAAGCTCTACCGCGAGATGGCCGCGAACGACGAGGTACCGGTGGTGATCTACCACTCGCACACCGCGACCGAGGCGTACCCGTCGCGGACCGACGCGAACATCGCGGCCGAGCCGGACGCGCACTACGTGCTCGTCTCCACCCGCGACCCCGAAGTGCACGAGTTCCGGTCGTACCGGATCGTGGACGCCGAGATCACCGAGGAGCCGGTCGAGATCATCGACTGACGACCGGAATAAACCGCCGCGCCACCGGCGTCTGCGTGTAAGAACCCACCGGAGGTAAGAACCCATGGCCGTGACCGTCTCCATCCCGACGATCCTGCGCACCCACACCGGCGGCGAGAAGTCCGTCGAGGCGAAGGGCGCGACCGTCCTCGAGGTCATCGACGACGTCGAGTCCCGGCACGCCGGCCTCAAGGCGCGCCTGGTCAAGGAGGAGAAACTGCACCGCTTCATCAACGTCTACGTCAACGACGAGGACGTGCGCTTCGCCGGCGGGCTCGAGGCCGAGGTCAAGGACGGCGACACCCTGACCATCCTCCCCGCCGTGGCCGGTGGCTGATCGATGGCTCGCTTCGAGTCCCTGCTCGACGCGCTCGGCGGCACCCCGCTGGTCGGGCTGCCCCGGCTGTCCCCGACGCACGACGTGCGGCTGTGGGCGAAGCTGGAGGACCGCAACCCGACCGGCTCGATCAAGGACCGCCCCGCGCTGGCCATGATCGAAGCCGCCGAGCGCGAAGGCAAGCTGCGGCGCGGTTCGACGATCCTCGAGCCGACGTCGGGCAACACCGGGATCTCGCTGGCCATGGCCGCCAAGCTCAAGGGCTACGGGCTGGTCTGCGTGATGCCGGAGAACACCTCCACCGAACGCAAGCAGCTGCTGCAGGCGTACGGCGCGCGGATCGTCTTCTCCCCGGCGGCGGGTGGCTCGAACGAGGCCGTCCGGCGGGCGAAGGAGCTGGCCGAGGCGAACCCCGACTGGGTGATGCTCTACCAGTACGGCAATCCGGCCAACGCCGACGCGCACTACCGCGGCACCGGGCCCGAGCTGCTCAAGGACCTGCCGACGCTGACGCACTTCGTCGGCGGCCTCGGCACGACCGGGACACTGGTGGGGGTGGGCCGGTACCTGCACGAGGCGAAGCCGGACGTCCAGATCATCGCGGCCGAGCCGCGCTACGGCGAGCTGGTGTACGGCCTGCGCAACCTCGACGAGGGGTTCGTGCCGGAGCTGTACGACCCTTCGGTGCTCAACGGCCGGTACTCCGTGGGGGCGTACGACGCGTTGCGGCGCACGCGGGAGCTGCTGGAGCACGAAGGCATCTTCGCGGGCATCTCGACGGGCGCGGTCCTGCACGCGGCGCTGGCGGTGGCCGAGAAGGCCGCGGCGCGCGGTGAGCAGGCGGACGTGGCTTTCGTCGTCGCGGACGCGGGGTGGAAGTACCTCTCGACGGGGGCCTACGCGGGCTCCCTGGACGAGGCGGCCGAGCGGCTCGACGGCCAGCTCTGGGCCTGAGCCACTCGAGCTGCCAGCTGTCGACCAGTACGGCCGGCTCGCCGTCGGTCGCCAGGATGTCCGAAACCCCGACGACCGCGGTGCGCGGTTCGGGCATGCTGTCCCCATGAAGGTCATCGGGCTGCTCGGCGGCATGAGCTGGGAATCCTCGATCGAGTACTACCGGCTCGTCAACGAGCGGGTGAAAGCCGTCCTCGGCGGGTTCCACTCCGCGCAGACCGTCCTCTACTCCGTCGACTTCGCCGCGATCGAAGCCATGCAGGCCGAGGGGCGCTGGGACGACGCCGGGGCCGAGCTGAACCGGGCCGCCAAGGCACTGGAGGCCGCGGGCGCCGACTTCGTCGTGCTCTGCACCAACACCATGCACAAGGTCGCCGACCAGCTCGAAGACGGCCTCGGCATCCCGCTGCTGCACATCGGCGACGCCACCGCGGCGGCCATCGAGGCCGCCGGTGTCCGCCGCGTCGGGCTGATCGGGACCGGGTTCACCATGGCGCAGCCCTTCTACCGCGACCGCCTCGCCGCGCACGGGCTCGACGTGCTCGTTCCCGGCCCCGAGGACCGCGACCTCGTGCACCGGATCATCTACGACGAGCTGGTGCTCGGCGTTGTGCAACCCGAGTCCCGCGAGGCGTACCGCGGCGTGATCGCGCGGCTGGCCGAGGCGGGTGCCGAGGGCGTCATCTACGGCTGTACCGAGATCGAGCTGCTGGTCGGCCCGAAGGATTCCCCGGTGCCGACGTTCCCGACGACCCGCCTGCACGCCGAGGCCGCGGTGGATCACGCGCTGGGCACCACCTCGCTGCCCCGGCCGCCGGCGTGAGCCTCGTGCTGCTCGACGCACTGCCGCCACAGCCGCTCGCGCTCCGCCGCCGTGAACTCCGCCGCCGGGATGCCGAACACGTCGCCGGCGGCCGCCCACCAGCCGGCCGGTGCCTCGATCTGCTCCTTGGTGCCGTGGCGGTTCAGGGTCAGCGCCCGCAGGGTGTCGACGCCGGCCGCGTCCCGCCGCTGGAGGACGCAGACCCGCACGAACCCCGACTCCGGCGCCGTCGACAGCCACTCGTGCTTCGCCGCGAAGTCCGCCATCTGCGCGGGGCCGGGGGCGAAGTCGAAGCCCGCGAAGCTGCCCGAAGGGTCGTGGTCGAACCGCCAGCCGCCCGGTGCCACTTCCGACGGCCGCAGCCGGTAGGTGTGCGGGCCCTGGACGTAGGTGCCTTCCCGTAGGGGCAGCGGCTCGTGGAAGCCGTCACCCAGCCCGGTGTCCACCAGCCAGGTCGCCGACGGTTCTTCCGGCAGGCCGGTGACGGTGAGGGCGAGGTGGTTGCGGTCGACGTTCGGCGCGTCCGCCGCGCCGCCCTGCACGCCGCCCAGGTGGCGCGTGACCCGGTAGCCCAGCTCGTGCAGCAGCGCCGAGAAAGCGCCGTTCAGGTGGTAGCAGTACCCGCCGCGGCCCCGCAGGATCCGCGCCAGCGACGCCGACGGCGCCAGCGGGGTCGTCCGCCCGAGCTGGATCTCGAGCGCCTCGTACGGCACGCGCTCCACGTGGGCCGCGTGCAGGCGCCGCAGCGCGGCCAGGCTCGGCGGCTCGAGGTCGAGGCCGAGCCGGGCGAGGTAACCGGTGACGTCCATGCCCGCCACGCTAGCGGCGACCACCGACAAAACCGCGGGATCAGGATTTCACCCGAGGTGGCGCGGCCACGGCCCGCCGTAGCCTCGACGGGTGAGCACACTGAACCCCGCCCCGGAAACCGACGCCGCCAAGCGCGTGCTGCCGCCGAAGCCGGTGGCGGCCGCGATCGTCGCGCTGTCGTTCACCCTCCTGCTCTACCTGGTCGAGCTGGTCGACGTCATCCTCCCCGCCGACCTGGACCAGGGCGGCATCCACTCGCGGTCGCTGTCCGGGCTCGACGGCGTGCTGTTCGCCCCGGTCCTGCACGCCGGCTGGGCGCACCTGTTCGCGAACACCGTCCCGGTGCTCGTGTTCTCCTTCCTCGCGATGGCCGCCGGGATCGGCCGGTTCGCCCTGGTCACGGCCATCATCTGGGTGGTCTCCGGGCTCGGCGTGTGGCTGATCGGGCCCGCGGACGGCGTCACCGTCGGCGCGTCCGGGCTGGCCTTCGGCTGGCTCGCCTACCTGCTGGTGCGCGGCCTCTTCAACCGCGCGGCCGGGCAGATCGTGGTCGCCGTCGTCCTGCTGGGCGTGTGGAGCGGCATGCTGGCCGGACTGCTGCCGGGCAACCCCGGCGTCTCCTGGCAGGGGCACCTCTTCGGCGCGTTGGCCGGCATCCTCGCGGCCTGGCTGACCACCCGCCGGTCCGGCAAGGCCGTCCCGGGTAACCTCGAAGGGTGACATCTTCGCCCGCTGATGCCCCGATCGGCGTGTTTGATTCCGGCGTCGGCGGGCTGACGGTCGCGCGAGCGATCCTCGAGCAGCTGCCCGCCGAGCAGCTCCGCTACGTCGGAGACACGGCGCACAACCCGTACGGCCCGCTCCCGATCGCCACCGCCCGCAGCTACGCCCTCGCCGCGCTCGACGAGCTGGTCGAAAGCGGCGTGAAGGCACTGGTGATCGCCTGCAACACGGCGTCCGCGGCCTGCCTGCGCGACGCGCGCGAGCGCTACGACGTCCCGGTGATCGAGGTCGTCCTGCCCGCCGCCCGCCGCGCCGTCGTGGCCACGCACACCGGCCGCGTCGGCGTGATCGGCACCGAGGGCACCGTGCGGTCCCGGGCCTACGAGGACGCCTTCGCCGCGGCGCCGGACGTCACGCTCACCAGCGTCGCCTGCCCGCGGTTCGTCGACTTCGTCGAGCGCGGCATCACCACCGGGCGCCAGGTGCTCGGGCTCGCGCAGGGCTACCTGCAGCCGTTGCTCGACGCCCAGGTCGACACGCTCGTGCTCGGCTGCACGCACTACCCGCTGCTGCAGGGGGTGCTGCAGATCGTGATGGGCCAGGAGGTCACCCTGGTGAGCAGCGCGGACGAGACCGCCAAGGACCTCGTCCGGGTGCTCACCGAGCGGGACCTGCTGGCCACGCGGGACACCCCGCCGCGGCACGAGTTCCTCGCCACCGGGTCGCCCGAGCCGTTCACCCGGCTCGCCCAGCGGTTCATGGGGTTCGCTCCGGGTGTCCTCGCTCCCACCACCGCGTGATCGCGGCGGCGGACGCTTAGGGTGTCGTCGTGCGACTGACCATCCTCGGGTGCTCCGGCAGCATCCCCGGGCCGAACGCCGCCGCGTCCGGCTACCTGGTCGAGGCCGAGGGCTTCCTGCTCGGCCTCGAACTCGGCAACGGCACGCTCGCGCAGCTGCAGGCCGTGGCCGACCCGTTCGACCTGGACGCGCTCGTGCTCACGCACCTGCACCCCGACCACTGCGCCGACGTCAGCGCGCTGACCGTCCTGCGGCGCTACCACCCGGCGCCGCCGTACCCGGCGCGCCCGCGGCTGCTGCCGCTGTACGCCCCGCCGGACGCGCCGGTCCGGCTGGCCAACGCGTACGCGCCCAACGAGACCGAGCGGGCCGTCACGGACCTCTCCGACGTCTACGACTTCCGGCCGCTGCGGCCGGAGCCGGTCCGGATCGGGCCGTTCGAGGTCGTCGCCCTCGAGGTCGACCACCCGACCCCGGCGTACGGCCTGCGCATCTCCTACGGCGGCCGGATCCTCGCGTTCACCGGCGACACCGGGCCGTGCACGGCGCTGAACGAACTCGCCGACGGCGTCGACCTGCTGCTCGCCGAAGCGTCCTGGACCGACTCGGCGGAACGGCCGGCCGGCGTGCACCTGTCGGGCAAGCAGGCCGGCGAGCTGGCGCGCGACGCGGGTGTCGGGCGGCTGCTGCTGACGCACATCGCGCCCTGGACCGACGCCGGGGCGGTGCTGGCCGAGGCCTCGGCGGGGTTCCCCGGAGCCGAGGTCGTCAAGCAGGGTGCCGTCTACGACGTCTGAGCGGGCGGTCATAGAGTGCACCTGTGGCTCGTAAAGATGGCAGGAACGACGACCAGCTCCGCGACATCAAGATCACCCGGGGGTTCCAGCAGTGGCCGGCGGGGTCGGTGCTGATCGAATTCGGCAACACGCGGGTGCTGTGCGCGGCGAGCGTCACCGAAGGGGTGCCGCGCTGGCGCGCCGGCTCGGGCCTCGGCTGGGTGACGGCCGAGTACGCGATGCTGCCGTCCGCGACCAACACGCGCGGTGACCGCGAGTCGGTGAAGGGCCGGATCGGCGGGCGCACGCACGAGATCTCGCGGCTGATCGGCCGCTCGCTGCGGGCCTGCATCGACCTGGCGGCGCTGGGCGAGAACACGATCGTCATCGACTGCGACGTCATCCAGGCCGACGGCGGCACCCGCACGGCCGCGGTGACCGGCGGTTACGTGGCGCTGGCGGACGCGATCACGTGGCTGGGCGCGGCGAACCGGCTCAACGACCCGCAGCCGCTGTCGTCGTCGGTGGCCGCGGTGAGCGTCGGCGTGGTCGACGGCCGCGTCCGGCTCGACCTGCCGTACGAAGAGGACTCGCGCGCCGAGGTCGACATGAACGTGGTGGCGACCGACGCGGGCACCCTGATCGAGGTCCAGGGCACCGGCGAGGGCGCCACCTTCGCGCGGTCCACATTGGACAGGATGCTGGACGTGGCGCTGGCCGGCTGCGCGGAGCTGACCCGCTTGCAGAACGAGGCGCTGGCGCTGCCGTACCCGGGCGAGCTGCCGGAACCGCGCCCGGACAAGAAGAAGGGCTCGAAGTGACGAAGCTGCTTCTGGCGACACGCAACGAGAAGAAGCTGGGCGAGCTGCGGCGGATCGTCGAGGCGGAAGGCCTGTCCGGCATCGAGGTCCTCGGCCTGGCGGACGTGCCGTCGTTCCCCGAGGCGCCCGAGACGGCACCGGACTTCGAGGGCAACGCGGTGGCGAAGGCCCGTGACGCCGTCGCGGCCACGGGGTTGCCGGCTATCGCCGATGACTCGGGTCTGGCGGTGGACGCGTTGAACGGGATGCCGGGGGTGCTGTCGGCGCGGTGGTCCGGCCGGCACGGGGACGACGAGGCGAACCTGGACCTGGTGCTGGGGCAGTTGCGGGACGTGCCGGACGAGCGCCGCGGAGCGCAGTTCGTCTGTGCGGCGGCCTTGGTGCTGCCCTCGGGCGAGGAAACGGTGGTCCGCGGCGAGTGGCGCGGCACGCTGGTCCGGGAACGGCGTGGGAGCAACGGATTCGGGTACGACCCGATCTTCCGCCCGGACGGGGAGCCGCGGACGTCGGCGGAGATGGAGCCCGCGGAGAAGGATGCGGTTTCCCACCGGGGGCTGGCTTTGCGGCTGCTGGTGCCGGCCCTGCGGGAGCTGGGTTAGCGGAGGTTGGACTCGTGGTGTCGTAAGGGCTGATGGCTCGTCGTCCGTGCGGTATCACCGGAGCATGCGATCCACAAGGAGGCGGGCTGACTGCCGAACGGCAGCAGCTCCGCGAGGAGTTACGGCTCAAGACGGCTGAGCGGTTCGCCTCCGTACCCCTGAACACCTCGCCAGCGCATCCGGCGCGGCCTACGGCACATCCAGTACGGCAGCGAACTCATAGACGGCTGCCTCGCCGAGACCGGCTTGGCAATCAGACCCACTTGAACAACCCGGCCCCCTCACGAGTTCAACCTCAGGAATGCAGAGCGGCCGCGAGTGCCTCGGCCAGGGTCACGGGCGGGCGGCCGATCAGGCGGCGCAAGTCGCCGGAGTCGGTGTACATCTCGCCGCGGTTCATACCGCGGTCAGCGTCGGCGAGGACCTCCGCCAGCTCGGCGGGTAGGCCGGCGGCGGCCAGTACCTGGGCGAAGTCGACCACCGGGAGGTCAGCGTAGGTAACCTGCTTCCCGGCCGCAGCGGAGATCGCGGCGGCGAGCTCGGTCAGGGTGAAGGATTCGTCGCCGCCGAGCTCGTACACGGCGCCGGTGTGGCCTTCAGCGGTGAGGACGACCGCTGCGGCTTCGGCGTAGTCGGCGCGGGACGCGGCGCTGATCCGCCCCTCGCCTGCGGCGCCGACGACCGCGCCGTTCTGCAGGATCTGCGGCAGTTGGCTGGTGTAGTTCTCCAGGTACCAGCCGTTGCGCAGCAGCACGCTGGGGATTCCGCGGTCCCGCAGGTACACCTCGGTCTCGCCGTGCGTGGCACCGATGACGGTGGTGGCCGTGTCCGCGTGCGTCGTGCTCGTGTACGCCACCAGTGACACGCCTGCGGATGCCGCGGCATCGATCACGCGGCGGTGGTTGGCGACCCGCTCGCCCACGGGGACCGAAGCCGAGATCAGCAGCAGCCTGTCCGCCCCCGCGAACGCCTCGGCCAGGCCGTCGGTGTCCGCGAAGTCGGCGCGGCGCACCGTGATGCCCCGGTCGGCCAAATCCTTGATCCCGGTGATGTCCCGGCCGGTCGCGATGATGTCCGCGGCCGGGATCCCGCGCCGCAGCAGTGCCTCGACGGTGAGCCTGCCCAGCTGCCCGGTGGCTCCGGTGACGACGATCGGCATGATGGTCATTCCTTCCTTCCGCGCGTGCCCCGCACGCCTGCCGCGGTCCGTCCGCCGCGGCTGGAACACAGAATGACCTGGACACTCTCTGTTGGGGAGTAGCCACTTCTTGGTAGGGTACTTACCGCAGCGAAAGCATCGAGGTGAGCCGCATGGCTGCTGTCGAGAACGTGACCGGGCCCATGCCGTCATTCGATCCGTACGAGCGCGGCTGCCCGTCGCGGGACCTGCTCGACCAGATCGGCAGCAAGTGGGCGGTCCTCGTGCTGGGCGAACTCGGCCGGAACGGGACCTCCCGGTTCGGTCAGCTCCGGCAGGCGCTGGCGGGCGTGAGCGAGAAGATGCTCACCCAGACGCTGCGCACCCTCGAACGCGACGGGCTGGTCAGCCGGACCGTGTACCCGGAAGTGCCGCCGCACGTGGAGTATGAGCTGACCGCGCTCGGCCGGACGCTACGGGAACCGCTGAAGGCGCTCACGGAGTGGTCCGTGCTGCACATCGAAGAAGTCATCACCGCCCGCGGAGAGTACGACGAGCGCACTGAGCGCACCAGGTGATCAGCGGCGGCCGGCCGTCTGGTCGTAGACGGCCGCCTCGCCGAGACCGGCCCGACAATCAGACCCACCTGAGCCACCCGGCGACATCACGAGCTCAACCTCGGTAGCTCCCGGCAGCGCCGGTCCACCGGTGTCAGGAAGCCAGGCCGAGGTCCCGGATCAGCTTGGCCACGTGGCCGCTGGCCCGGACGTTGTACCAGGCGTTCGCGATCTTGCCCTCGGGGTCGACGACGAACGTCGAGCGGATCACGCCCAGGTACGTCTTCCCGTAGTTCTTCTTCTCGCCGTACACACCCCACGCTTCGATGACGCCCTTGTCGGGGTCACCCAGCAGCGGGAAGGTCAGCTCTTCCTTCGCGACGAACTTCGCCAGCTTCGCCTGCGTGTCCGGCGAGATGCCGATGACCTGGTAGCCGGCGTCGTTCAGCTCGGCGAGGTTGTCGCGGAAGTCGCAGGCCTGCTTGGTGCAGCCCGGCGTGCTCGCCGCCGGGTAGAAGTACACGACGACGGACCGGCCGCGGAAGTCGCGCAGCGACACCTGCTTACCCTCGCTGTCGGGCAGGGTGAAGTCCGGGGCTTCGTCACCGGGGGAAAGGCGCTCGGTCATGCGCCCAGCCTAACGTCAGGCGGGGCCGCAGTAGGTGACCGCGACGCCTTCGGTCGTGCTCGGTCGGATCTGCAGCCGCAGCTGCGTCTGCTCGCGCGGGACCGCGAAGGCCAGGGTGAGGTGCACCGAACGGCCCGGCAGGACGTCCTTGCCCGCGTCGGTGATACCGGTGAAGCCCTGGGTGGTGTCCACGACCTGCTTGACCGTGGTGCCGCCCGAGGTGGCGGTGACGTTGAGGCCGGAGAGCTTGTACGTCGTCGAGCCGTCGTTGGTCAGCTGGACGTCGAAGGCCGCGCCGCGCGGGCTCTGCGGGTACGCCGACGGGCTGGGCCGGAACGACTGCGGGGAGCCGACCGAGATGGTGAGGCCGCTGGCGAACCGGTGGTCGGCGCCGAACTTCAGGTCGTTGCCCGCCGGCGAGGCGGAGGCGCCGGCCCCCGCGGGGGAGCCGGCCGCGCCGAGCGCCGCGGTGCCCTCACGGGCCGAAGGGACCCCGCACGCCACCGCCAGGCCGAGCAGTCCTGCGGTGAACATGATCTTGCCGGTGCGCGCGAGCGCCATTGCGGGTACTCCAGTCGGCGGGTCGGGTGCCGTCGGCAACGGGGGATTGCCGGGCGAACCCGCTCCACTCTGGCCGTGATCGCGCGCGGTTACGAGGCGCAACCGGGGGTTGTCGCGCACCTGGTGCCACCCCGTGGCCAATCCGTGACCGGAACGGCACGGCTCGTGACAATCTCTGGCCACATGCCACTTAAACCGCGAGCGCGAACAACAGGATGAAGATCGCGACGCCGGCCACCCAGGCCGCCATCAGCCAGCCGAAATCGCGGACCGGGTCCACCGCGCGGCTCTCCTCGCCTGGCACGTACACGCCGCGCTCTTCGAACCAGTCCGCCCAGCGGGCGAACCAGTGCAAGGGATTGCGCGACGACATGCCTCACCTCCGGGTGCCCGATCCTCGCCGTCACAGTACGCGTTCGGTTACGCACGACGGAAGACGCGGGCAGCCGTCCACTCCCGACTCACCACGGCCGGGTGATCCGCGCTGTCGATCGTGTAGAAGTTCAGGCGAGTCCGTGACGGTGCAGCACCGACACCGCGCGCACGGTCGCGTAGCCGCGCCACTCGAGCGCCGCGGCGGGCGAAAAACTCGCGAAGTCGACCCGCCAGCCGCCGTCGTCCTGCTGCTCGTTCGCGAGCCGCTGCAGTTCGGCGTCGATGACGTCGGCGTCGAACAACGAGCGCGCCGGCCGGTCCGGCAGCGGCGCGAAGTCGAGGGCGCGCAGGGTTTCGCCCTCGGACCCACCGGCCACCGGGGCCAGGCCGTCGGCCGGGACGAAGGCGGCGAGGTGCGCCAAGAGCTCCGCCGCCTCCTCGTGGAGTTCGTGCGCGGCGTCCGCGAACTGCACCGCGAAGGACAACGCGATCGCGTGCGGCGGCTCGGAAAGCTCGCGGATGGCCCGGAAGCAGTACTGCGTCGCCGCGGCCAGCCACGGGTGCTCGCGGACGGCCCGGTCGTGGCGGGCGACGCGCAACGCCACGCCCGCGGCGAACGCCGTGCTCTGCAGGGAGGCCGCCGCCGGATCGGCCTGGACCCAGAAGGGGGCGCAGCCGGCCGGGTCCGCCACGGGCCGGGCGAACGGCAGCCCGCCGTCCGGGCGGGACGCCGTGGCCAGCCAGTCGCAGAGCTTCGCCGCGCGCGGGGTCGTCGCCGGGGCGATCTCCTCGAACACCTCGAAGGCGTGCAGCGCGCCGCCGGGCTGGCTTTCCGGGGCGCGCAGGTCCGGTTCGAGGCCCCAGCCGTAGCCGCCGTCGGGGTTGCGGTAGCCGTCGACGGCGGCCAGCACGGCGTCGGTGTTCGTGGCGCCGGCGAGCAGTTCGAACCGGCGGCGGTCGAGGAGGCGGGCGTGCGTCGCCATGAAGGACGCCGCCGCGGAGAGGTTCACGGACATGCCGTCAGCGTCGCACCCGGCGGGAACGGTGGTCTTGAACGGATCGGACCTCAGGGCCGCTCCACCGCGATGTGCGGGGCCAGCGCCCGCAGGAAGTCGGCCGCGTCGAACATCTCGCCCGCCGTCGCGACGCCCTTCACCTTCGTCCGTCCGGTCAGGAGGCGGTCCACCGCCTCGACGGCCATCGGTGCGCTGACCGCGTAGATGTCTTCGCCGCGGGCCACGATCCGGCGTTCGTCACCGCCGGCGCGCACGACGACCTCCACCACGAACTCCTCGGCCGCGTCGCGCTCCCCGGCCGCCGACAGCTCCCGCGCCGCGTCGGCCGTCATGTAGCTGGTGACGTCGCGGACCCGCAGGTGTCGCGGGATCGTGACGATGTCGGCCATCGAGAACTCGGCGAAGACGGACCGGGGGCCGAGGGGCTGCGGGAAGACCCATTCGCGCGTCGGCAGTGCGTCGTCGCGGTACTCCAGCCGTCCGCCCGCGTAGCGGATGCGCTTGCCGCCACGGCGTTCCCGGGACACCTTGCCCGCGGCGAGCGTCCCGGGAGTGGGGTGCCAGCCGCTGAGCCCGTAGGCGACGTGCACCTCGTCCGCCGCCGTCCAGCCGTCCATCGCCGCCGTGGCGAGCAGGTCGGCCAGGCCGCCGAAGAACGCCATCGCGGGCACCACCGCGGTGTCGGCGGTCAGCCCGAGGGTGTCGAGGTTCGCCTCGATCTCGGCGGCGACGTCCACGTACGGGACGCCCGCGCGGATGGCCGCCCCGGCGACCGGGAGGGCCGTTTCGGCGAACGGCCCCGCGCAGTTGATCACCGCGGCCACGCCTTCGAGCGCGCGGTCGAGGGACGCCGGGTCGTCGGCCGCCGTGGGCCGCCCGCCCCGCAGCTTCGCGGCGTTCCGTCCCGAAAGGACCGCCTCGAACCCGCGTTCCCGCAGCTCGGCCACCACGAAGCGGCCGGTGTGCCCGTAAGCGCCGTAAACCAGTACCGGAGTCATGGGGCAATCCTGGCGACGGCCCGTCAGCGTCACCAGTGTCCGGAACGACGTGGTGCGTACACTTTCGGACATGCACGCTGTCGCGCTCGCGGCCACCGACGGGATGCTGTCGTTCGAGCTGACCATCGCCACGGAGGTCTTCGGCGACGATCCGCGGTACGGCTTCGCGGTCTGCGGCTCGGCCCCGGTGCGGGTGGGCCGGTTCCTGCTGGAGCCGGACCACGACCTCGACCGGCTGGCGCGGGCGGACACGGTGCTCGTGCCGGGCTGGGCCGACGTCGACGCGGCTCCGCCCGCCGACCTGGTCGGCGCGGTGCGCGCGGCCCACGCGCGCGGGGCCCGGGTGGCCTCGCTGTGCACGGGGGCGTTCGTGCTGGCCGCCGCCGGCCTGCTGGACGGCCTGCGCGCGACGACGCACTGGGCGCACACGGACGTCCTCGCCGCCCGCTACCCCGCGGTGACGGTCGACCCGGACGTCCTCTACGTCGACAACGGCCAGGTCCTCACCTCGGCGGGCAAGGCCGCGGCGATGGACCTGTGCCTGCACCTGGTCCGCGCCGACCACGGCCCGGCGGCGGCCAACGCGATCGCCCGCCGCCTGGTGGTGCCCCCGCACCGGGCGGGCGGCCAGGCCCAGTTCGTGCCGGCGCCGGTGCCGTCCCGCGACGACCACCCGCTGGCGTCGCTGCTGCCGTGGATCACCGCCCGCCTCGACCGCCCCCTGACGGTGGCGGACCTGGCCCGCCGCGCGAACCTGAGCACCCGCCAGCTGGGCCGCCACTTCCGCGCGGCGACGGGCGCGACCCCGCTGCAGTGGCTGCTGAACCAGCGCATCCGCCGGGCGCAGGAGCTGCTGGAGCACACGGACGCGGGCATCGACGCGGTGGCGGAGGCGGTCGGCATGGGCACGGCGACGACACTGCGGCGGCACTTCAACCGGACGGTCGGGGTGCCGCCGGACACCTACCGGCGGACGTTCCGGTCCTGAAGGGACTTGCCGGGGCCCGACCAGGCGCCGAACCGAGGAGGGATCGGCGCCGGTCAGCGCGTTCGCGTGGGCCCGGAGAGACTCGAACTCTCACTGGCACGGACCTAAACCGTGTGCCTCTGCCAATTGGGCTACGGGCCCGCGGTAGTCCGCAGCCTAGCGTGCGGCGTGGCCCGTGCGGCGGCGGCGGGGCGGTCGACTAAGTTGGGGCCTGCAAGTCCCTGCGGCGAGGAGGACACGTGGCCCGCGATCCCGAGACGATCGAGCGTGAGATCGAGCAGGCCAGGACGGCTCTGGCGGCGACGCTCGACCAGCTGACCGTCAAGGCCGACCCGAAGAAGCTCGCCGACGCGGCCAAGGACGGCGTGCGCGCCAAGCTGGACAACCCCAAGGTCAAGTTCCCGCTGATCGGTGCGGGCGTCCTCGTGCTGGTCCTGCTGGTGCGCAAGCTGCTCAAGTAGCGCTCAGGCCTGCTTCGCCGGCGCCTTGCTCTCGGCAGCGGGCGCCGGCTCGGCCGGGGCCTTGCGGTCCTCGACCGCCTGCGGGAGCTGCTTGCTCGGCGGCAGCTGGGGCTTCTTGTCCGCGGACGCCGGAGTCTGCTGCTTCGGCACGCTGCCGGGCGGCGGGACCTCGAGCGGCGGGAGCTTCGGGAGCGTCAGCCGGGCCGTCATGTACGCACTGGTGAAGTCCAGTGCACTGCCGTTGAGCAGGTGCACCACCGTCGTCTTGGCGTCACCCGCGAGCTCCTCGACCAGCTGGTCGGCCCGGTCGCGCGCGGCGATGATGCCCGGCGCGCGGGCGGTCAGCTCCTTGCCGCGGCCGCTGACCGTGATGGCCCAGTCGGCGTCTTCCTGGACGTACGTCGCCGTGATCGTTTCCAGCATCTGCCTCACGCCCCTCTCCCTCTCCAGCATCCTTACACAACCGTGACGCGGCCACCGCGCAATCGTGACGTGGTTCCCGCGCCCCTCCTCCGGTCGCGAAGGTCCAGCACACTTTCTACCTTGTCAGCAGTACAGTAGAGCAACTCTGTGTTACAGGACACGATTGCGCTGAGTAGTCACCGGATGGCCCAGTGCACGCGCAGGCTAACGTGCACGCTGCCGCAGGCCGGTCCACAGCACGTCCATGGCGTATTCGGTCGCCGTTTCGGGGCTCACTTCGTCGTGCCGCTCGCACCAGATCGCGAGCCGTTCGCAGGCTCCGACGACGAATTCCGCGGCCGCTTCGGCCCGCAGGTCGTCCCCGTTGTCGAAGTAGCCGCTCATCAGCGCGGCGATGAGGTCGGTCTGCTGGCGGCGGGTCTCCTCGACCTCGTCGGCGGCCGGCGTGCCGATCAACGCCATTTCGTGCCGCAGGAGCGACCACGCCTGGCGCCGCTCGCGGATGAAGACGAAGAAGGCCAGCAGGCCGCGCCGCAGCGCGTCCTCGGCGTCCGTCGCCCCGACCGTCGCCTGCTCGGTGACTTCGCGCAGCACCGCGCGTGACTCCCGGATGCAGGCCAGCAGCAGGCCTTCCTTCGAGTTGAAGTACTCGTAGAGCATCGGCTTCGAGACGCCCACCAGTTCGGCGATCTCGTCCATGGACGCCGCCGCGTAACCGCGTGCCGAAAAGACCTGCTCGGCGACCTCGATCATCTGCCGCATCCGGTCGGCCCGTGGCATGCGCTTGCGCTTCGCGGTGGTCACGGGTCACACTCTACCGCGGGTAACCTACTCTCAGTAAGATGGACGACGAGTAACAGGAACCGGAGGCGTCATGGGCAACCGCACGGAAACCGGGGTCGTCATCATCGGGACCGGCTTCTCCGGTCTCGGCATGGCGATCCAGCTGCGCAAAGAGGGCCGCGAGGACTTCGTGATCCTCGAGAAGGCCCACGACGTCGGCGGCACCTGGCGGGACAACAGTTACCCGGGATGCGCCTGTGACATCCCGTCGCACATGTACTCGTTCTCCTTCGCGCAGAACCCGGGCTGGTCGCGGGCCTACTCGCCGCAGCCGGAGATCTGGCGCTACCTGCGCGAGGTCGCCGACCAGCACGACCTGCGCCGGTTCATCCGGTTCGGCCAGGAGATGACCGGCGCCCGCTGGGACGCCGAGGAGAACCGGTGGCACGTCGCCACGAGGGCCGGCGACGAGTTCGCCGGGACCGCGCTGGTCGCCGGCGTCGGCGCGCTGCACCTGCCGATGATCCCCGAGCTGCCGGGGATCGAGAAGTTCGAAGGCCCGGCCTACCACTCCGCGCGGTGGCGGCACGACGTCGACCTCGCGGGCAAGAAGGTCGCCGTCATCGGCACCGGCGCCAGCGCGGTCCAGTTCGTGCCGAAGATCGCGCCCGAGGTGGCGGAGCTGACGCTGTTCCAGCGGACGCCGCCGTGGATCATGCCGAAGGCCGACCACGAGATGTCCGGCCGGACGCGCGCGCTGTTCAAGGCGTTCCCGCCGGCGCAGCGCGCCTACCGCACCCTGCTCTACTGGCTGCTCGAAGCGCGCGCCATCGGCTTCAACGGCCAGTCGTGGGTGATGGAACTCGGGCAGCGGATCGCCCGGCGCCACATCGAGAGCGCGATCGCGGACCCGCAGCTGCGGCGCAAGGTCACCCCGGACTACACGATGGGCTGCAAGCGCGTGCTCATCTCCAACGACTACTACCCGGCGCTGGCGCGCGACAACGTCGAGGTCGTGACCGAGGGCGTGCGGGAGGTCCGCGAGCGCAGCGTCGTCGACGCCGCCGGAGTCGAGCACGAGGCCGACGTCATCATCTACGGCACCGGCTTCCACGTCACCGACGCCTTCGACGACCTGGAGATCGTCGGCCGCGACGGGCGCAACCTCGGCAAGGAGTGGGCGACCGAGGGGATGCGGACGCACCTGGGCATCACCGTCGCCGGGTTCCCGAACCTGTTCTTCCTGCTCGGCCCCAACACCGGTCTCGGGCACAACTCGGTCGTGTTCATGATCGAGGCGCAGATCTCCTACGTCGCCGAGGCGCTGCGGCTGGCCGGCGGCCGGGAGATCGAGCCGAAACCCGAGGTGCAGGAGCGGTTCAACGCGCGGATCCAGCGGAAACTCGCGAAGGGCATCTGGACCCGCGGGGGCTGCCGGAGCTGGTACCTGGACGCGAAGGGGGTCAACCGGACGATCTGGCCGGGCTTCACCTGGCGGTACTGGCTCGACACGCGGAAGGTGCGGCGCGAGGACTTCCTGGTCGGCTGACCGGGGCGGGTCCCTCGTCGGAGGGGAGGGACCCGCCCGCGGGGATCAGCGGGAGGTGTAGCGGCGGAGGCGGGCGATCAGCTCCACGGTCGGCAGGCGGCAGAGCTCGGCCATGCGCTCGAGCGCGGGCAGGTCGAGGGCGACCTCGCCGCCGCCCTGCTCGCCGCCCTGGCGCAGGCGGTCTTCGGCCCAGCGGCGCAGCGGCATCAGGTCGGCCGGGGCGTCCGCGACGACCTTGCGCAGGTCGACGCGGACCCGGCCGGGCTCGTCCAGGAACACCCGGCGGTGCACCTTGGCCAGCAGGTCCTGGGGCAGTTCGTCCATCGCGACGCACAGCTCGACCAGGCGCACGACGGAGCACTGTCTGGTGCCCAGCTCGTAGGTGGCCAGCGTCTGCAGCGAGATCTCGCTCTGCAAGTGCTGGTTCAGCTCCTTGCGCGTCCACCCTCGGCTGCGCCGGAGCTTGCGGAGCTCGTCTCCGAGGATCCGCTGGTACTCCTCAGCGTCGATCAGCACATCAATGTCCCCTGCCGTGCGCGCTCCCACGGCACCGCCCGGGCGTGATGATTCCCGTGCAGGTGCACCCTCACGTGTATGTAAGTGCGCTGGGCCCCGGCCCTTACGCGATTTCGGGCATGTCTTTGATACCGATTGCGCGAGTTAGGCCGAACGGGTTAACGGCGGCTCGTCTACCGGCTCAGTTGACGCAGGGAACGCCCTCGGCGGTGATCGGCTTGTCCTCCCCGCCGGAGGCCGGCGGAGGCACGGCTGCCTGCGACGTCGCTGCCGCGGCGCCGGCACCGGCGCCCGAGTTCGCGTCGGCGTTGGTGCCCTGGTAGTCGGCGCCGAGGAACACCGTCACGTGCCCCGCGGGCACGCTCTTGTCCTCTTGGATCGTCGGCGAGCCGCCCAGCGCCTCCGCGACGGCCTGGCCCTTCTCCTTCGCGCCCTTCGGCACCCAGATCACCGTGGTCCTGCGCGCGGTCGCGTTGGCCGTGTCGCCGGAGGTGAAGCCCTTGGCTTCGAGGGTCTTGGCGACGTTCGCCGCGAGGCCGGTGCGGCCGGAGGCGTTGCGGACGTCGACCGTGGTCGCCTTGTTGGCCGGGTCGGCCTGCTGGGCGGGCGGCGCCGACTCGCCCGGCTGCGGCCCGGCCAGCCCCTGCACGAACTGCTTCACCGCGGCCGGGTCGACCTGGATGGCGACGCCGTCCTCGGGCGTCCGGTACTCGACGTTCTTCACCGGGATCGTGCGGAACTCGAGCTGGCCGCCGGTCAGGCCCTTCATCTGCTGGGCGAAGCCGAAGATGTCCCAGTTCTGGTTGAGCACGACCGACTTCTTGATCGCCTCGATCAGGTCGTTGAGCTTGCCCGGGTTGGTCAGCGTGCCCGCCGAGAGCACCTTGCGCGCCATGCCCGCCATGAACACCTGCTGGCGGACGACCCGGTCGAGGTCGCCGTTGGGCAGGCCGTGGCGCTGGCGGACGAACTCGAGGGCCTCGACGCCGGAGATCGTGTGCTGGCCCTTGGTGAAGTTCGCGCCGGAGTACTCGTCCTTGACGTTGTTGTTCAGGCAGACGTCGACGCCGCCGATGGCCTTGGTGATCTCGCTGAAGCCGAGCAGGTTCACCGCGGCGTAGTTGTCGATGGTCGAGCCGGTGAGCTTCTCGACGGTCTCGATGAGCTCCTTCGCCCCGGCCTGGTTGGCCTTGACGTCGAGCTCCTTCGGGTCGGTGACGCCCTGCTTCTGCAGGTCCTTGCGGGCCTGCAGCATGGCGCGCGCGTACGCCGAGTTGATCTTGTGCTTGCCGTAGCCGGGGATGTCGACGTAGGAGTCGCGCGGCAGGGACATCGCGACGGCCTTGCTGCCGTCGTTCGGGATGTGCACGAAGATCAGCGAGTCGGTGTTGAGCTCGCCGTCGGCGTCGCCGGCGCGCAGTTCGTCGAGCACCTCGCGCGGCAGCGGGTTGCCCTGGGCGTCGGTGCGGCTGTCGAGACCGACCAGCAGGATGTCGCGGGCGCCGTCGGCGGGCTTCTCGCCACCGCCGCCGTCGCTGAGCACGTTCGTGTAGTTCAGCCCGTTGACCAGCCCCTGCATGGCCGCCCACGCGTACCCGGTCAGGCCCATCACCAGCAGCGAGACGACGGCCAGCGCGATCTTGCCGCCGCGGAAGGAGCTGGCGCGGGCACGCGGGGCCGGGCGCGGCTGCGGGCGGCGGGACGGCGGCGTGGCCGCGCGGCGCGCGTCCGCCGGTTCGCGGCGGGGTGCGGGTCGGCGCGGGGGCGGGGTGCCGCGGCGTGCGTCGTCCCGGCCTGGCTCGTCCTGCCAGGGCCGGGCGGGGCGGCGGCCGCCTTGCCCGTTCCGAGGCGGGTGCTCCACGCGGGCGACTCCTCACTCATGCGATCGGGTGGTGCTAGGGGATGGGACGCATGGTGCCTTCCCCGGGTTGCCAGAGCGTTTCACATCCCCCTGCCAATGTGTGCTGCACCACTGAGTTTCCCGCAGGTTCGACGGTTTCGCCTGGTCAGCACGGCACATTTGCCGGTGGCCGGGCCGGGATGAGGGTGCCCGCGGCGGCCAGCAGGGCAAACCCGGCCGTGACGGCGTGGAGGGTGACGCCGAGGAAGCCGGGCGTGTTGCCGTCGGCGGCGAACAGCAGCGAAGGTGCGCAGGCCAGCGCCGTGGCCAGCCACGTGCCGGTCGCCGCGCCGGCCCCGATCCGGATCGTGTGCAGCAGGAAGACCCCGAGCAGCAGGTGCACCAGGCTCTGGATCGGGTCGAGCCGCAGGCCCAGCAGGTCGGCGTCGGCGGCCACCCCGCCGAAGCGGGTCAGCGCGAAGCCGAACACCCCCAGCGTCGCGTAGCCGATGCCGAGCCCGGCCGCGGCCCGGGTGAGCACCGCCGTCCGGCGGCCGGGGTGGTCGGCCGCGCGGGGCTGCCGGGCGCCGTGGGTGTGCCGTTCGAACCACCAGAACACCAGCGTGGCGGGCACGGCGAGCAGACCGACCGCGACCAGCGTGCGGGGCCGGATCAGCCAGCTGAGGCCGTCGGCGAGCCGGCCGGGCAGGTACACGACGGCGACCAGCAGCAGCATCGCGGCGAGGAACGCCAGGTAGAGGCTCATCGGCGCCCGCAGGACGAGCCGGCAGGCGCGGGCGACGCCGGGCCGGTCGCCGAGCCTGCCGAGCGGGCGGGCCAGCAGCCCGAGCACGCCCAGTTGGACCAGGCCGAGCAGCAGCACGCCCCACGGCGGGGCGGAGAACGCGGCGGGCGCGCCGGGGCTGCCGAGCAGGACGGGTGGCCCGTCCCGCAGGACGCTCATCCCGGCGAGCCCCGCGACCCCGGTGGCGGCGGCCGCGGCGAGCAGCCCCCGGGCCGGGCGGACGCCGTCGGCGTGCGCGAAGGCGAGCTGCTGGGCGAGCAGGGCGATGGCGAACGTCGCCGCGTAGCGGGGCAGCGGCGAGCCGGCCCAGCTCGCGGCCAGCTCACCCGCGGCGACCAGGGCGAGCAGCCCCACGGCCGCGCTCACCGGCGCCCGGCGGTGCAGGGCCAGGAGCGGGGGCGCGCAGACGATGGTCAGCAGGTAGACGCCGAGCAGCCAGAGCGGGTGCAGCGCGATCCGCATCACCGTCGCCGTCGTCCCCGCCGGGCTGCCGAGCAGTTCGAGGGCGAGCGGCGTCAGCAGCGCGACGACCGCGAAGATCAACGCCGGCCGCAGCAGCGGGCTCGCGCGTTCGGCGAGGTAGTGGCGGTAGCCACCGCCCGCCTCCTGTTCGGCCCGCCAGCCGGCCGCGTTGGCGTGCCCGCCGGCGAAGTAGATCAGCGGGGCGAGCTGGGCCAGCCAGGTCACCGGCCACAGCGCCGGCTCGGGGGCCCCGGCCCAGTGCGCCAGCGCCGTCGCCGATTCGCCGAGCAGCAGGAGGACGACCCCGCCGGCCCCGAGCAGCGCCCACCGGCTCACCTCGGCGGGAAGGGCGGCCGGCGGTTGTGGCCGCGGCTCGCGCCGGGCCCGCAGCCAGCCGCGCAGCCGGAAGACCAGGAGACAGCCGATCACCAGCACGCCGGCGATCATCGGGCCGATCGGGTCGCCGACCGGCGGGCCCCAGCGCTGGTGCCACGAGTTGACGACCAGGCCGGCCGAGTAGAGGGACGCGACGACCCGGCAGGACAGCGCCGAGTTCCTCGGGTTGAGGTCGCAGGTGTGGTGCATGTCGTAGGACAGCCGGTCGTCGAGAGCTTCCCGGACCTCCGGCCCGAGCGGGTGGCCCTTGCGGTCGGCGTACCGCAGCAGGTCGTAGCCGAGGTCGTGGGCCTTGCACGGAACGGCGTAGTCCCACTTCGTGTTGTCGTCGCCCCACGGGGTCGAACAACCGCCGTCGACGTGCACGGCGCGGACGGTGCCGTCCCGGGCGGGCATCGCGCCCGGGGTGACGCCGCTGAGCGCGGTGAAGTCCTTCGGCAGGCGGGCGAGCGCGTCGGGGTGCGGGCCGGGGTGGACCAGCGCCTCGACGGCGTCCTGCGCGGCCAGCACGTCACCGGTGGGCGGCCCCTGGTCCGGCGGCGACGGCGGGCGCGAGGCGATCAGCCCGAAGGCGAAGACCACCAGCAGGACCAGCAGCAGCCACCCGGACGTCGACCAGGGTCGGCGGGTGCGTGGCGGGACGGTCGGTGCCGGCATGGGTTCAAGGGTGCCAGCCCCGTTGGGGGACCGACATGGGGATAACCCGAGGGATGTCCGGCCTGCCTCCCCCCCCCCGGGGGTGGGTCGGCCGACGTGCTCGGCGAGCTCGAACTCACCGTGCGGCCGGGGGCGTGACCGTGTCCGGGGCGAAGCAGACCTGGTCGCGGCCGTTCTCCTTCGCCAGGTAGACGGCCGCGTCGGCCGACTGCAGCAGGCGCTCGAGGTTGTCGCCGTGGCGGGGGTGGCGGGCCACGCCGATCGACGTCGTGCGGTCGGCGATGGTCGCCGGGTCGCCGCGCTTGTCCGTCGTCACGATGTGCAGCTTGGCGATCGCGATCCGGATGCGCTCGGCGGCGTCCCAGGTCGCCTCTTCGCCGATGTCCGGCAGCAGAATGAGGAATTCCTCGCCGCCGAAACGGCCGACCAAGTCGCTCGGCCTGGTCACTTCGTCGAGCGTTTGCGCAACCGTGCGCAGCACGTCGTCGCCCGCCGGATGTCCATAGGTGTCGTTAATCCACTTGAAGTGGTCGAGATCGACCATCAGCAGCGCCAGTTGATCACCCGATCTGGCGGTCCGTTCAAGCGCCCGCTCCGCCGCCTCCGACCAGCCACGCATGTTGAGAATGCCCGTTTTCGGGTCCGTCCGGACGTCGTTCTGGAGCTGGTCGAGTTCCGCGAGGCGATTGAAGACCACGGTGACCACGGCCATCACCGCCACCATCGGCGGGACGGCGGCGAGCAGGATCGCGGTCACCGCGCCGAGGCCGATGGTGATCGCTTCCAGCATGTTGTCGGCCGGGCTGCCGAGAACGTTGCGAACGGTACGCCCGGCGGGGGATCCGAGCAGCAGGACCCCGCCCACGTACGCGATCTGGATGGCTTCGTAGATGGCCCCGGTGACGACGATGGTGCCGAACTCGTGGAGGAAGTCGCCCCAGCCCGGCCGGCCGAGCAGGTGCGGCCCGAGCGCCGTGTACGTGAGGTGCGCGAGCGCGCCGGCGAGGCCGTGGGTGATGGACGAGAAAAGGAAGTTGTGGGCGGGCCGTCGCGCGATGAACCAGTGCTGCAGCCGGATCACGGCGATGACGGAAAGGGTGAGCGGTACCGGCAGTATCATCGCCGCGGAAAACGTCCACACGGCGGTGAGGTCGATCAGCACCGTTTTGGTGCGGTTGCGCCGCCGCTCTTCCTGGCGCTGGGTCAGTTGAATGTGGACGGTGGCGCCGGCCGCCAGGATCGCGAAATTGATCCAGTCGTTTCCGGACGGAATCGGCGAGCGTGCGATCGCGACGGCGAGAATGGCGATCGCGACGGCTTCGGCCGCCAGCATGAAGGCGACCTGCACCGGCCGGCGGCGCCAGAGCGCCCAGTTGCCCGGCCAGTACGGGTGGTGCACCCGGGTGACCGCGAGCGGACCACCGGTCGTGGTCGCGGGCGTACCTGTGGTCACGTCCGGTGCCGCGGGGCTTTCCGCCCGCGCCGCCGGCCGCTCGCCCGGTTCGCCCGGTGCGGCCGCGTCCCCGTCCGGTCCTGGATGCAATTGGTCACCTCCTTTCCAGCCTAGTCCCGGTCTTGAGTAATCTCATCGGTACCTGGCAGAGTGTTCACGCATTCCGTAGCCGGGTACCATCCCACAGCAACGGATCGGCCAAGAGCCCGGAGTAACTGCCGGGAACGCGGCGCAAAAGGTTCTGCGAGACTCTCCCCGCATGGAGGTGGCCCCCATGAGCAACCGCGACTTCTGAACCACCCTCGAATTGTCGCCCGCGCTGTCCGCGAATGCCATTCATGATCTTGGCCGTACCCGGAGGTGGCACCTGGCGCTCACGACGGCCACGGTTCCGCCGCGCCCACCCGGCGCCAGGCGAACCCCACCGGCACGGCCAGCAGCAGGCCCACCGCCCCCGCGAGCGCGATGGTCGTGTGCGCGGACCCGAGCACCTGCGCGACCAGGCCACCCGCGCCGACGCCGACCCCCTGCGCGACCCGCAGCCCGGTCCGGTACAGGCCCCCCGCGCTGCCCCGGATGTCGTTCGGCACCCAGGTGATGAACGTGGCCGACACCGTGATGACGTACGCGCCCGTCGCGCCCGCCAGCGCGAGCAGGATCAGCGCGAACGCCAGGTTCGGCCGCAGGGCGAACGCCGCCAGCGCGGCCAGCGGCAGCGCGGCCAGCACGCCGAGCAGCCTGCGGCGGTGCTCGGTCGTGACGAACCGCGACAGCAGGAACGTCCCCACGACGAAGCCCAGCGGGTCGGCGGCCAACAGCCAGCCGACCGCCTGCTCGCCCGCCCCGAGCTGCGCGGCGAGCGGTGCCGCGAGGCCCTCCGGGATCACCGCCAGGCCGACCAGCCAGGACAGGTAGAGCAGCACCCGCAGCCGTTCGTCGCCGAAAACCTGCCGGACGGCGCCGAACCACGGGGCGCCGCCGTCGCCCGCGGCGGGCCGCCGCAGCACCAGCAGCCGCACGGCGACGGCCGCCACCAGGAACGTCAGCGCGTCGATCGCCAGCGCCCACGACGTCCCGATCGTGGTCACCAGCAGCCCGCCGGTGGCCAGGCCGGCCAGCATCGCTGTGTTGTTCGTGATCCCGCGCAGGTCCTGGCTCTGCAGGTAGACGTCGTCGTCGGCGAAGACCTCGCGGCCCAGCGCGTTCTGCGCCGCGTTGCAGGGCGCGTTGGCCAGCCGCGCGAGGACGAACAGCCCGAACAGCCCGCCCATCGGCATCCCGGGCAGGGCCATCAGCCCGATCAGCACGGCCTGCGCGAACGAGCCGGTCACCAGCACCGCGCGCCGGGGGAACCGGTCGGCGAGCTGGGCCAGCCCGAGCCCGCCGGCGAGGGCGGGCAGGAACGTCAGGGAGTAGACGATGGCCGACAGCAGCGGCGACCCGGTCCGGTCGAAGGTCAGGATGGCCAGCGCGACGATGGTGAGCTGGTCACCGAGCATCGACTGCGTCTCGGCGAACCACAGCGCGCGGAACTCACGGTTGGCCAGGACGGCCCGGAGCCGGGGTGTCGCGCGTGTCGTCACCTCGTAACCACCGTCCCCCGATCGAGTGAACACGGACCTTGCGCATTGTGCCTCTCCGGTGACGATCACGGCCGGGGGTGTCACTGTTCACCACCGGGAAGCACCCACAGTATGCCGCCGGTTACGCGCCGATGTCCCCTGAATGCGAGCCAGTCACCCCCTTGTGACCGGCTCGCGGGTACGTCCGGGCTGATCGAACCGGACTCGCTCGGCGCAGGGCGGCGGCCGCTCGTCGTCGCGCCGATGCCGCGTTGGACCGAATGGGCCAAGACTGGACATGAGCCGGCCGGGGTGGGCGGACCGCGCGCCGCCGGCGCTGCAGATCGGGGAGAGCAATGGACGGGTTGATGCAGGGCAAGGCGGTCGTGGTCACCGGCGCCGGCCGGGGCCTCGGCGAGGCGTTCGCGGTGCACGTCGCGCGGGCGGGCGGGGCGGTGGTGGTCAACGACGTCGACGCCGACCTGGCCGAGCGGACCGCGGAGAACATCCGGGCCCACGGCGGCCGCGCCGTCGCGAGCGGCCACAGCGTGGCCGAGGCGGGCGAGGCCCAGGAGATCGTCGACCTGTGCGTCAAGGAGTTCGGCGGGATCGACGGGCTGGTCAACAACGCCGGGCTGAACTACGAGGCGCTGCCCTGGGAGGACGACGCCGAGCAGGCGCGGGAGCTCGTCGCGGTCAACGTCCTCGGCGTGGTGAACACCGGGCTGGCCGCGATCAAGGCGATGGTCGACGCGGGTACCGGCGGTTCGATCGTCAACATCTCCTCCGGTGCCTCGCTCGGGCAGCGCAAGCTCGGCGTCTACGCGGCGAGCAAGGGCGCGGTCGCGTCCCTGACCTACTCCTGGGCCCTCGACCTCGAAGACGTCGGCATCCGCGTCAACGCCGTCTGCCCGCTCGCGCACACGCGGATGGTGTGGAAGTCCGAACGCTCGCTGCGGGCCTGCCCGCCGGACCGCACACCGGCCCGGATCGCACCGGTCGTGCTGTTCCTGCTCGGCGAGGGCTCCCACGGCATCACCGGCCAGATGATCCGGTGCAACGGCCCGCAGCTGCACGTCATGGGCCAGCCGTTCCTCAAGCAGCCGATCCTCGAGCGCCCGGTGTGGGACACCGAGACGGTGCAGAAGGCGTTCGACGAGGTCTTCTCCGCCCACCTGGAGAACTACGGCCTGGAGAAGCGCGTCCCGCCGCGGCTGCGCAAGTGGACGGAGTCGACCTCGCCCCGCACAGCCTGATTCAAGCGCCCCAAGGCGGCCTTGGTTGCGTCTGACGCACCGAAGGCCGCCTTGGGTGCGTCTGACGCACCGAAGGCCACATTGGGGCGCTTTGGTCAGGAGCCGGCGGCGGGTTCGGGGTCGCGGACGGCCGCGTAGAGGCCCTCGATGTCGGCCGAATAGCGGTCGTTGATGACCCGGCGCTTGAGCTTGAGCGTCGGGGTCAGTTCGCCCGATTCGGGGGTCCACGCCTTCGGGAGCACGTGGTAGCGCTTGATCTGCTCGATCCGGGCGAGCCTGCTGTTGGCCGACTCGACCGCGCGTTCCAGCTCGGCGCGCACCGCGGGGTGCGAAGCCAGTTCGTCCGGTGACGCCTCGACGCCGTTCGCCGCCGCCCAGCCGGGCGCGATCTCGTCGTCGAGGACGATCAGCGCCGTCACGTACGGCCGGTCGTCGCCGATCGCGACCGCCTGGCCGATCAGCGGGTGTTCCTTGAGCAGGCCCTCGATCCGGGTCGGCGCGATGTTCTTGCCGCTCGAGGTGATGATCAGTTCCTTCTTGCGGTCGGTGATCGTCACGAAGCCGTCTTCGTCGATCGTGCCGATGTCGCCGGTGGCGTACCAGCCGTCGGCGTCGGTGGCGTCGGCGATCGTGCCGTCCTCCTGCAGGTAGCCGAGGAACACGATCGGGCCGCGCACCAGCAGCTCGCCGTCCTCGGCCACCTTCACCTCGACGCCGTCGAGCGGCTTGCCGACGGTGCCGGCGCGGAAGTCCGAGCCGGAGTTGGACGTCGCCGCGCCCGTCGTCTCGGACAGGCCCCAGACCTCGCAGATCTCGATGCCGAGCCCGGCCAGGAAGTAGATGATCTCCACGGGGAGGGCGGCCGCGCCGCTGGAGGCGACGAGCACCTTGTCCAGGCCGAGCAGCGCGCGCACCGGTGCCAGCACGGCTTCGTCGGTCTGCCGGATCTTCTCGGCCAGTTCCTCGGGCACCGGCTTCCCGGCGCTGCGCAGCTTGTACCCCTGCTGCAGCAGCTCGTTCGCCTGCAGGAGCGCGGTGCGCCGGTCCTCCGGCACGCCGGCGAGCATGTTCTTGAGCCCGGCGACCATCTTCTCCCAGACGCGCGGAACGCCGAAGAAGCTCTCCGGGTGCACCTTCCCGAGCGCGCCGACGACGCCGGACGGGTCGGCGAGGGTGTGCACGTGCCCCGCCCACACGATCGGCAGGTAGATCGACAGCTCGCGCTCGGCGATGTGCGCGAGCGGCAGGTACGCGATGTTCGTCGCGTGCATCGGCGGGTGGTGCAGCTCGGTGACCGCGTACGCCTGGTGGACCGCGTTGCGGTGCGAGAGCACGACACCCTTGGGGTCACCGGTCGTCCCGGAGGTGTAGATCATGGACAGCGGGTCGTCCGGCTTGATCTCCCGCCAGGACCGCTCGAAGGCGTCCGGGTCCGCGGCAAGCGCTTCCCGGCCCCGGGCACGCAGCTCGGCGAAGGAGAGGAAGCGGTCGTCGCCCTCGGGGATCGCGGTCTCGTCCATGACGACGACGTGCCGCAGCGCGGGCAGGTCTTCGAGCACCGGCCGCCAGCGCGCCAGCTCGTTCTCCCCGCCGAGCACCACGACCGGCGCCGCGCTGTGCCGCGCGACGAACCGGATCTGGTCCGGGCTGAGGGTGGCGTAGGCGGTGCAGGGGATCGCCGAAAGGTGCGTCGCGGCGAGGTCGGCGACGATGTGGTCCGGGCAGCCCGGCGCCATGATCAGCATGCGGTCGCGCGCGGCGAGCCCGAGCCCGGCCAGCCCGCGGGAGACCTCGGCGATCGCGGTGCGGAACTCGTGCCACGTCAGCGTCGGCTGTCCTTCGAGGTCGAGCGAGGTGATCGCCGGCAGGTCCGGGTACTCGACCGCGTTGCGGTGCAGCAGCCGCGGGATCGTCTGGCCTTCGGTCTGCTCGGCGACGGACGGGGTGGTCAACGCTGGCCTCCTCGGTACTCCGGATGGCCACACTGTAGGGGCTCCCGGCGCGGGTGGATAGAGAATCGCGGCCACGTCAAGCGTCACCGTCGAACCGGACAAAGCGGTCAGGTATCCACGAGTGTCCACTGTGTACGCGGGCGTCCGCGCCGGAACCGCGCTTCAATGGAGGGGACACGGACTCGAGGGGGAACCGATGACGCGGTCGGCTCGTGAACTGCTCGTGAAGATCCAGGCGGAACTGGCGCCGCGCGACGGCGACAACCGGCTCGTGCCGCTGATCGCCGCGGGCCGGGCGCCACGCGCGGTGTTCGCCGCGCTCGCCGCGGAAGAAAAGTTGATCACGCTCAGCGACTGGCGGAGCTTCCACGCCCTCGCCGCCCGCGCCGACGAACCGAACGCCCGCCTCTTCTTCGGCGGGCTCGCACCGGGGGAGCAGCAGGCGAACGGAATGCTGGACAGCCTGCTCGCCGCGACTGGTCCGGACCATGGCGAGGAGCTCCCGCGCGCGGGCTGCCAGGTGTACCCGGCGTACGTCGCCTGGCTGGCGCTGAACGGCGAATCGTCGGCGACCGCGGCGGGGATCTTCGCCAACTTCGCTGCCTTCGGCCGGTACTGCCGGGACGTCGCGGCCGGCATGCGCGAGCACTACGGGTTCACCGATGCGCAGTGCGCTTTCTTCGACTTCTTTGCTGCGGACGTCCCGGAAATAGAAGAACAAGCGCTCGCCGCGATCCAGGCCGGCCTCGACGCGCGCCGGCTCGACGAACGGGAAGCGCATCGCTGCGCGCGGCTGTTCCAGAGCTACGAACTGCTCTTCTGGAACACCCTGGCCGACGAGTTCCCGGGCTGACGGGCCGACCGCGCCGCGGAACCGGTACCGGAGCACCTCAGCGTGATCGCGCGGCTGCGAATGCGGAATAACGGAAATTCCGGCGCGGTCTCCGGCGAATCCGCGGCTGCGCTCGCCGATCCTGCCGCATTCCGCTTTCGCGCGGCTGTCTACTCCGGACGAAGGGGGTCTCCGGGGTCGCTCGCGCACGTCCGTGACGTTCGTCACCGAACGATTCGCCGCTGTCGTACGTAGAGGGCGCCGCCGCGACGAACGCCGAATCTGGGAGCGCTCCCAGTACTCACATACTTGCGTGGAACCGAAGTCGTCCTGCGACGAAGGTCACGACTTACGGTGGTGGACTTTCGAAGCGCAGGCAGCAAGTGTGGACGGATCACCGGTTCAAGATCACGTTCTCGCCACGGACTTGACGCGCCCTGGAGGGCTGCCTAACGTCGTCGCGGGCGAAGCAGACCACGGTGATGTTGATCCGGCTGGTCGGAATCCGGGTGTTGACCGCCTCGGGCGACCCGAAACCATGTACTGCCGGAAGGAAAACGGACCCAGGTGAAGCAGATTTCTCTTCGACGCAACCGGGGATCCTCGATTCGGAAGCGCGTGCTCACGATCGCGCTCATCCCCAGTGTGGCCCTGCTGCTGGTCGGCGTGGCCCTCGCGGGCTACCTCATCTACGACGCGGTCACCGCTCGTGATTACACCAGCCGGATCCGAAACTCGGAAGCCCCCGCGATCCCCTTCTTCGCCGCGCTGCAGCAGGAGCGCCAGGCGACGCTGAGCCTGCTGGCCGGGCAGAGCAACCAGCGTGCCGTGCTCGCGGCCGTCCGCCCGAAGACGGACGCGACCGCCGCGAAGGAGATCGAGAACCTCCGCGACAACTTCGCCGACTACGACGACACCCCGCCGAGCGTGCAGAAGAACATCGCCACGTTCTTCGGGCTGTTCCAGCAGCTGCCGCAGACCCGCCAGGCGGTCGACAGCGGCCAGATGCAGATCAGCCAGGCGTTCGCTTACTACAACAAGCTGTTCGACCAGTTCACCGACGGCGTCGCCGGGCTCGCGCAGAAAGCGCGCGGCGCGCAGAACGCCTACGACCGGCTGACCGCGATCCCGCTGTTCACCGCGGCCGACGCGATGCAGCGCAGTGACGCGCTCGCCGCCGCCGGGCTGGCCGCGGGCGGCCTGACGAACGACGACTTCCGCGCCTACGTCGGCCAGGTCGGTGCCTACCACGCCCAGCTGGACGCGTCGGCGCCGAAGATGATCCCCGAGGTCAAGGCGAAGTACGACCAGCTGCTGGCCAGCCAGCCGTGGCAGGCCGTGACCCAGGTCGAGACCGCGTTCCTGCGCGGTGACCTGTCGAAGCTGCCGGTGCCGCAGGACCAGTGGCGCGCCGCGGCCCGCCAGGTCGGCGACGCGCTGATGGGCATCTTCATCCTGCAGAGCTCGAACGCGAGCCAGGCCGCGATCAACGACGCGGACTCCACGTTCACCGAATCGCTGATCGCCGGCGTGGTCGCGGTCCTGTTCGCGGTCTTCGTGGTGTTCGTCGCCGTCCGGCTGTCGAACCGGCTCATCGGCCGGCTGCACCGGCTGCGCGAGGACACCCTCGACGCCGCCGAGGTGCGGCTGCCCGAGCTGGTCGCCCGGGTCCAGGCGGGCGAGCCCGTCGACCTCGAAGAGGGCGGGCACTTCCTCGACCACGGCACCGACGAGATCGGCCAGGTCGCCGACGCGTTCAACAAGGCGCAGCAGACCGCCATCGCGGCCGCCATCGACGAGGCGAAGACCAAGGAGGGCACCAAGGCGGTGTTCCTCAACATCGCCCACCGCAGCCAGGTCATCGTGCACCGCCAGCTCAAGGTGCTCGACCAGGCCGAGCGCAAGCAGGAGGACCCGGACCAGCTGGACACGCTGTTCCAGCTCGACCACCTCTCCACCCGCGCCCGCCGCAACGCCGAGAACCTGATCATCCTCGGCGGCGGGCAGCCGGGCCGCCAGTGGCGCAACCCCGTCGGGCTGGCCGAGCTGGTCCGCGGCGCGTCCGCCGAGACCGAGGACTTCGCGCGGGTCAAGACGGCGGTGCTGCCGCAGATCGCCATCCGCGGCCCGGTCGTCGGCGACCTCGTGCACCTGCTCGCCGAGCTGATCGACAACGCGACGTCGTTCTCGCCGCCGCAGTCGCGGGTCGAGATCCGCGGCAACGTGGTGGGCAAGGGCGTCGTGATCGAGGTCGAGGACCAGGGCCTCGGGCTCGAGCCGGACCAGACCGAAGAAATCAACGCGATGCTGGCCGACCCGCCGGACTTCGGGATCATGGCCCTGTCGGACGAGCCGCGCCTGGGCCTGTTCGTGGTCGCGCGGCTGGCCGCCCGCCACGGCATCCAGGTGCACCTGCGCGAGTCGGCCTACGGCGGCACCCGGGCCATCGTGCTGGTGCGCACCGACCTGCTCGCCCCGCTGGCCGAGATCGAGCCCGAGCAGCCGATCACTCCGCCGAAGCCGGAGCTCGTCCCGAGCCTGGCCGAGCCGGAGACCACGGCCAACGAGGAGGTCGCGCCGCTCAAGCGGCCGGTGCGCCGCCCGGCGCGGCACCGGACCGAGCCGCCTGCCGCACCCGTGACGGCGCCCGCCGCCGTGACCCCGCCGCCGGCGCCGGTGGTCACCCCGCCGGTCACCGTCCCGCCGCCGGCTCCGGAGCGGCCGCAGCCGCCGTCCGCACCGACGCCGGTCCCGGTCGGGTCCGTGTCGGAGCCGGTGAGCCAGCCGACCCAGGCCCAGCCGGTGGCCGCGGTCCGGCCGCCCGCCCCGCCGTCCCGGACTTCGCGCCCGGCGCGTCCGGCCGCGCAGCAGCCGGTGTGGCCGCCGCAGGAGCCGCGGGCCGCGGCGACGCCGGAAAGCCGTCCGCAGCAGCCGCGCCGCCCGGAGGCACCCGGCCGCCCGCCGCTGCCGCAGCGGCGACGCCAGCAGAACCTCGTGCCCCAGCTGCGGGAAGACAAGCCCGCGCAGGAACGGGAAGAGGTCCGGCTGGACTCGCCGGAGGTCGCCCGCAGCAGGCTGTCCGCCTTCCAGCAGGGCACCCGCCGGGCCCGTGACGAAGAGTTTCCCGAGAACGACGACAGGTACGGAGAGCGCGAGTAATGGTCAACTCAGGCGCCCACGAGCTCGACTGGCTGCTGGACGACCTCGTCAAGCGGGTCGCCGGGGCGGACCGGGCGGTGGTGCTGTCCTCGGACGGCCTGCTCATCGGGAGGTCCGGCAACCTTTCCGAGGAGGACGCCGAACACCTGTCCGCGGTGGCTTCGGCGTTCCAGAGCCTGGCCCGCGGCACCGGGCGGCACTTCGGCGGCGGCAACGTCCGCCAGACGATGGTCGAGATGGACCACGCGTTCCTGTTCGTGACGGCGGCCGGCCGAGGCGCCTGCCTCGCCCTGCTGGCCCGTGAAGACGCGGACATGGGGCTGGTCGCGTACGAGATGAACCTGATGGTGAAGCGGGTCGGCCAGGTCCTCACCTCCGCGCCCCGCACCGGCGCCGGCGTGCAGCCCACGCCATGAGCGCACGGCACGAAGCCTGGTTCGACGAAGAGGCCGGCCCCCTGGTCCGGTCGTACGCGGTCACGGGCGGCCGCACCCGGTCGGACACGCTCGGGCTCGACCTCATCACGCTCGTGGTCGCCCTGCGCACCGCGCACGAAGCGGGCATGCTCGAACCGGAGTACGCGCGCATCATCGCCTTGTGCCAGCGGCCGGTCTCGGTGGCCGAGGTGGCCGCCCGGGTCGATCTCCCGCTGCCCGTGGTGAAGGTGATGCTGAGCGACCTCATCGAGCAGAACCTGGTGCTGTTCCGTACCGCGGCACCGGCCCAGGAAACTCCCAACCGACACGTATTGCAGGCGGTTCTTGATGGCATCCGGAAACTCTGACCCCCGGCGGAACCTGACCGCGACCGCGGTCAAGGTACTCATCGCCGGCGGGTTCGGGGTCGGCAAGACCACGATGGTCGGTTCGGTGAGCGAAGTCCCGCCACTGCGGACCGAAGAGGTCATCACCACCGCGTCCGAGGGGGTCGACGACCTGTCGGGCATCGAGCAGAAGACCACCACGACGGTGGCGCTCGACTTCGGCCGCATCACGATCAACCCGGACCTGATCCTGTACCTGTTCGGCACGCCCGGGCAGGACCGGTTCTGGTTCATGTGGGACGAGCTGGCCGAAGGCGCGCTCGGCGCCGTCGTGCTGGCCGACACACGGCGGCTCGACAGCTGCTTCGCGGCGGTCGACTTCTTCGAGCGCCGCAACCTGCCGTTCGTCGTCGGCGTGAACTGCTTCGACGGCGCGTACCGCTACGGCACGGAGGAGGTCCGGCAGGCGCTCGACGTCGGCATGGACGTTCCGCTGCTGCTGTGCGACGCCCGCGAGCGGGAGTCGACGAAGCAGGTGCTGACCAGCCTGATGGAACACGTGATGGCGCGGTCCGACCTCGCGGCCGCCCAGGGCGGCTACTGACCGGACCGCGCCTGGGCTTCAGCGGCGGCGCTTGATCACGTTGTCGAGCGCGAACCGGCCCGGGCCGACCGCGGCGAGCAGCAGGAAGACCCACGAGTAGACCGCGGCGGGCTCGCCCATGTTCTGCAGCGGCAGCAGGCCCATCGGGGCGTGCACGGTGAAGTAGGCGTAGGCCATCATGCCGGAGAGCAGGATGGCGGCCGGCCGGCTGGCGAGCCCGAAGAGCAGCAGCAGCGCGCCGGCGAGCTCCAGGACGCTGCCCCACCAGCCGGGGAAGCTGCCGAACGGGACGCCGCCGCCCTGGCCGTCGATGCCGCCGAAGAAGCCGAATCCCTGCAGGCCGTGGAAGCCGAACAGGAACGAGATCACGATCCGGCTCGCGCCGACGACGATGCCGGTGACCGCGGTGGTCCTGGTCTCGGCGGCGGTCCGGGTCTCAGTGGCGATCGTGCTGGTCATGACGGTTCCTCCCTGGGTGACTGGCTTGCCTTCTGCCTACGCGTCGAGCGTGTGCTCCCCGGATCGACAACCCCGCGGAAAAAACTTCGGCCGGGTTTCGGCAGACTGGGCCGATGGCGGGCAAACAGAGTGCCGGGCTCCTGCTCTACCGCGGCCGCGGCGACGACCTCGAAGTGCTGCTCGGGCACATGGGCGGCCCGTTCTGGGCGAAGAAGGACGCGGCCGCGTGGTCGCTGCCGAAGGGCGAGCTCGACCCGGACGAGTCCCCGGAGCAGGCGGCCCGGCGGGAGTTCGAGGAGGAGCTGGGGCTGCCGGCGCCCCCGGGGGAGTACGTCGAGCTGGGCGTGGTGAAGCAGTCGGGCGGCAAGGTCGTCACGGCGTGGGCGGTCGAGGCCGACCTCGATCCGGCGGCGGTCGTGCCGGGGACGTTCACGATGGAGTGGCCGCCGCGCTCGGGCCGTCAGCAGGAGTTCCCCGAGGTGGACCGGGTCGCGTGGTTTTCGCCGTCGGTCGCCCGGGAGAAGCTGGTGAAGGGCCAGCTGCCGTTCCTGGACCGGCTGCTGGCGTTGGTCAGCGGCTGAGCAGGGCCTCGAGCGGCTTGGCGGTGAACGCCGGCAGGACGACGTCCGCCTGCCCGAAGTCGAGGTTCCGGGTGATCGCGTTGGGCACGGCGACGCAGGTGAGCCCGGCGGCCTTGGCGGAGGTGACGCCGTGCGGGGTGTCCTCGAAGGCGATGGTCTCTTCGGCTTCGGCGCCGAGTGCGTCGAGGGCCGCGAGGTAGAGGTCGGGGTCGGGTTTGGCGCGGTGCAGGTCCCCGGTGAGGACGGCGTCGAAGTAGTGGTCGAGACCGAGCCGTTCGAGGTGCGGGTTCACCCAGGCCCCGGACGAACTCGAGGCGACGGCCAGCTTCAGCCCGTGCTCGCGCGCGGTTTCGAGGTAGCCGCGGACGCCGTCGCGCGGGCCGAGGTCTTCGAGGAGCCGCAGGACGTGCGCCCGGAGCCCGGGCCGCAGCGCGTCCGGGTCGATCCCGGGGACGTGCTCGCCGAGCAGGGTGACCATGGCCGGGGTGGTCCGCTGGGTCCCGATGACGGCGTACCAGGCGTCCAGCGGCAGTTCGGTGCCGTGTTCCCGGAAGATGGCCTGCCAGGCCTGGAGGACGGCGGATTCGGTGTCGGCGAGCGTGCCGTCGAAGTCGAAGACCAGGGCGCGGGTGGGCACGCCTGCACCCTGCCCGCTGGGTGATCGTTCAGGCAAGGGAGTTGTGACGAGCCCGAAACGCTTGGCCGGCCGCCTCGCCGCGCAGAGCGAAGACGACCTCCTCGATGGAGCCGGGTTCGGCTGCGGAGACGGTGGTGAGCGCGATGTCCGCGGCGGACTCCAGCGGCCAGCGGTAGACGCCGGTGGAGATCGCGGGGAACGCGACGGTCCGGGCGCCGAGGTCCCGCGCGACGCGCAGGGCGTTGCGGTGGCAGTCGGCGAGCAGCCCGGAGCGGTCTTCCGTCGCCGACCACACCGGCCCGACGGTGTGCACGACCCACTTCGCGGGCAGGTTTCCGGCGGTGGTGGCAACGGCCTGCCCGGTCTTCAGCCCCTTGCCGTAGTGCCCGGCCCGCAGCTTCCGGCACGCGGCGAGGATCTCGGGGCCACCCGCCCGGTGGATGGCCCCGTCGACCCCGCCGCCGCCGAGCAGCGAGGAGTTGGCGGCGTTGACGACGACGTCGACCTCGAGGGTGGTGATGTCGGCGTCGAGGATCCGGATGCGCATGCCGCCATTCTCCCGGACCGGGCTACGGCTGGACGGTCAGCCGGTACAGGCGTTCGCCGATCTTGTAGTACAGGTCCCCGAACCGGTCCGCCGTCAGGTCCTCGACCCCGGATTTCGTCAGCAGCACCGTCACCGCCTTCGTGGCCTTGTCGATCTTGAAGATGCGGTCGCCCTGGGTGCCGTAGACGTGGTCCGGGTCCTTGGGCACCGTCAGCAGCACGCCGTCGCGCCAGGCCATCGTCGACTTCGTCTCGTAGTCCGGGTCCGCGAACAGCCGTTGCGTCTTCATCGCTCCCGGCGCCGCCGGGTCGAACGTGAGCAGCGATCCGCCGGACAGGCCCCACACCTGACCGTCCACCTCGGCCAGTGCGGTGACCGCCCGGGATGACGGCAGCGGGTAGCGCGTCACCGCGCCGTTCGCCGGGTCGTAGGAGAACACCTCCGCCGAGGCGCCCGGCGCGAACACCGGGTTGACGCCGAGCGCACCGCGCGTCGACGTGCCGCCGAAGACCTTGCCGCCGGCGTAAGCCAGGGAGACCACCGCCTGGTCCGGGACGACGCAGACGGTCCGGCCCGGCGTGCCCTCCTTCCAGATGCTCAAGGCGCCGCTGCGCTTGCCGTACTTCGGGACCGTTCCCATGTAGACAGTGCCGTCGGGGGCGCCGGCCAGCGCGTACGGGCGGTCCTGCGGCGGCGGGCCCTCGCCCGCACGGCAGTCGGCGGCCTTGTCGCCCGCGGCGCCGCCGGTGTACAGCAGCTTCGGCGGCCATTCGCCGCCCGGTACGTAGCTGTACAGCCGGGCCGAGGGGTAGACGCCGATGTAGAGCTTCCCGTCGTGGCCCAGCAGGCTGTCGGTCTGGTTGAGCCCGGTGCGGGTCGGGGTGTCCGGGTGGTTCTCGTCGGCGTCGCCGTGCCGCGGGTCGTACACCCCGGTGCCGCCGGTGAGGTAGCCGCCGGTGTAGATCTTGCCGTCCGGGCCGGTGCCGAGTGCGTTGATCGCGGCGGGCAGCACCGGCGTGCCGGAGACGAGCCGGGTGCTCGACGTGCCGGTCGCCGGGCTGTACTTGAAGATCCGGGTGCCGTCCGGCGCGCCGCCGAGGCCGGTCAGGGTGCCGTTCTCCCAGCTGTAGCCGGTGACGTCGAGGTCGGGCCGGACGCTCGTCGGCTGCACGGCCTTCGTGGCGATGTCGTAGGACTGCAGCAGCCCCTCCTTGACGAACCACACCTTGCCGTCCGCGGCCGGGGAGTGGTGCAGGTCGGTGTCGGTGATCGCCGCGTCGACCACCGAGCGGTACGAGCCGTCGGCGTTCTTGACGACCTGGAGCACGAGCAGCGTGCGGTCGAGCCAGGCGAACAGCCGGCCGCCGGTCCAGGTCAGCCCGCCCACCATGGAGTTGTGCGCGTACTCGGCGGGCAGCAGGCTGTCGGTCCGCCCGGTGACGTTGTCGTAGCGCACCAGCGAGGCGTTCGTCCCGGTGCCGAGGTAGGTCGTGTTGGCGGCCGGGTCGTGGGCGATGCTGCGCACGTACTCCGCGCCGGCGACGATCGGCGTGGCGCCGATGGTGGTGAACTTGCCGTTGTCGTACTTGAAGTAGCGGCCGTCGTTGTAGGTGCCGCCGTAGACCTTGCCGCCGGCGCCGGCTTCGAGGTCCCAGATGAAGGAGTACCCGCCTTCGGCGCGGCCGAGGTCGGTCAGCGTGGTGGTGCCCGGCACGTGGCGGTACAGCTTCGAGTTGGGATAGGTGCCGAGGTAAACGCTGCCGTCGGTGGCGGTGGTGGCCGCCCAGCCGCCGACGGTGGGCGTGTCGGTGGTGTCGGGGAAGGTGAGCTTCGAGGTGACCTTTTCGGTGGCGACGTCGATGACGGCCAGCTGCGGGTTGCTGTCCGCGGTGCCGGTGTACACCGCGTAGGCCTTGCCGCCGGCGAAGGTGGTGGCGTTGGGGACGCTGCTTTCCAGCTGCACACCGAGGTCCGTGTCGTCCTGGCCGAGTGCCACCTCGTCCCAGTACGCCGTGCCGACGTTGCCGACGCCGGAGTAGATCAGCGCGGAGACGCTGGTGGTCCCCGCGGGCGCCGTCCCCGAGGCGGTGGCGGTGTTCCACTTCTTGCCGGAGACCGAGCCGCCGGTCACGCTGCCGAGCAGCCGGCCGGCCGAGTCGCGGAACCGCAGGTACAGGTCCGCCACGCCGCTCTCGGTCCAGACCTGGGCGTAGGCGGTGTACCGGACTCCGGCCGCGGCGGGCAGCCCGGGCTGGCTCTCCCGGCCGTAAGCGTTTTCCGCCGAGGTGTCGTCCACCCGCGCCGTGGTGCGCCCGTCCCACGTCACGGCGGTGACCCCGCCCGGGCTGTGCGACCCGCTCCAGCCGGTCAGCCCCTGGTCGAACCCGCCGTTGGCGATCCGCAGGTCGGCCGCGCCGGCCGGGGCGGGCCCGGCGAGCATTCCGGTGGCCACCGCGGCCGCTAGTGTGGTGCCCAGCAAACGTCTCATGGCGGCCACGATCGGGCGCGACCGTACAAAACCGGTACAAGCGCCGCTCAGCCCAGGAAGAAGTCCTTGAGCACCGGGGCCAGTGCCGTCGCCTTGACGATGTGCGTCTGGCCCGGCAGTGTCCGGTACTCCGCCGACGGCAGGACCTTCGCCAGCGACGCCACGCCGTTGCGCATCCAGTCCGGGCTGCGGCCGCCGTCGACGCACAGCACCGGGATCTTCACCTCCGGCCAGGCCGGCGGCAGGGGTTCGCCCGACTGGTGGCCGCCCACCACCGCCGTGTCGTACGGGAGCGTGTGGGCCACTCGCTTGAGCTTCGCCCAGAACGGCATGATCCGCATCAGCGCCACCGTCCCGCCGCTGAGCCCGACGCCTTCGGTCATGAACATCTTCACCGCCTTGCCGCGCTTGCCCTCCTTAAGCGCCTCGTCGAGCCGGGCCGGGTAGTCGGCCGCGACGCGGCTGCGTGAGCCGTCGACGACGAACGGCGGCTCGTACACCGCCAGCTTCGGCACCGGCAGGCTGCGCGCCGCTTCCAGGGCGAGCGCGGCGCCGGAGGAGATGCCGAACAGGAGCGCCTCGCCGCCGGTTTCCTTGACCAGCGCCGCGATGTCTTCGACCTCGCGCTCGACCGTGTACGGCCCGGTGTCGGTGCTCTCGCCCCGGCCGCGGCGGTCGTAGGTGTACACGGTGAAGTGCGCGGCCAGCTCCTTCGCCAGCGCGTCGTTGGGGGACGAGCCGCGGTAGCACATCGCGCCGTCGACCAGGACGAGCGCGGGGCCGGATCCGGCGCGGGTGTAGGCGATCTTCGTGCCGTCGGCGGAAACCGTCGAGCTCATCGGGACTCTCCTCGCGACAGCAGGTGGCCGGACGTGGTGGCGAGCCAGGCGAAGGCGATCACGACCGCCGCCCAGAAGCCGAGGATGACCGCCGGGCTCGTCGACCCGGACGCTACGCCCGCGAAGCCCGCGAGGAACAGCAACCCGCTGACCCGCGAGTACCACGCCCGCGCGGGCGGGAGGTGAGAGCCGATCGCGAAGCAGGCCGCGACCAGGGCGAGGAACCCGGCGCCACCGGCGGCGAAGTGCAGCGTGCCGTGCCAGCTGACCGACGACGGCGGGCCCGCGGGCGTGCCGGCCGGGAAGCCGTCCTGCGGGTCGGCGCGGAACACACCCGCGCACAGCAGGCCGGCTCCGTACACCGTGAGGAGTCCCGGCCCCCACCGGCCGGGCAGGACGCGGCGGATCCCGGCCGCGGCCGCGATCGTCAGCAGGCCGGTGACCACGAAGTTCGTGATCTGGACGAAGCCGAGGGAGCCGTTGGACAGGACGCTGGCGGGGTGCCGCGTGAAGTCGAAGCCGGCGCGGGTCAGGCCCTGGAGGACGCCGGTGCCGACGAACAGCGGCCCGGCGAGGATTCCGCAGGTCAACAGCGTACGGGTGGAGAGGAAGGTGCTCGTGCGAAGCGCTGTGGTGGTCATGGCGGCCAGCGTGGCACCCGATGGTTGAAACTGTCAAGACAAAAAAAGTTGTCGGTGGTGGACGAGCGCCCCAATGTGGCCTTCGGTGCGTCAGACGCACCGAAGGCCGCCTTGGGTGCGTCTGACGCAACCAAGGCCACATTGGGGCGCTCGGGTCAGGCGGAACGCAGCGTGAGGAGTGTTATCTCGCTGGGGGCGAAGATCCGGAACGGCGGGCCCCAAAACCCGGTGCCGCGGCTGTTGTACAGCTGCGTCTCGCCGTGCCGGGTCAGGCCGGACAGCGTCGGCTGGTCGAACCGCACCAGGAGGTGGAAGGGCCAGATCTGCCCGCCGTGCGTGTGCCCCGAGATCTGCAGGTCGACACCGGCCTCGCGGGCCTGGCGGATCTGCTTCGGCTGGTGGGCGAGCAGGACCACCGGGACGTCGGCGGGCCGGTCGGCCAGCGCCGCGGCCAGGTCGGGGCCGTGGCCGGGCAGGCCGGACGCCGCGCCGGTCGGGTCGTCGATACCGGCGAAGAGGATCCGGTCGCCGCCGCGCTCGAGCAGCGTCGAGCGGTTGTGCAGGGTGTCCCAGCCGAGCCCCGCCATGTGGTCGAGCCACGCCTGGGCTTCGCCGAAGTACTCGTGGTTGCCGGTGATGTAGAACCGCCCGAGCCCGGCCTGGACGCCGCCGAGCGGGTCGACCTGCTTGCGGCGCTTGGCCACCGCGCCGTCGGCGAGGTCGCCGGCGTGGCAGACGACGTCCGCCTCGAGCGCGTTGACCGCCGCGACGACCTCTTCCGACCACTTGGTCCGGTCGATCGGCCCGAAGTGGGTGTCGGTCAGCACGGCGACGCGCAGGCCGTCGAGCCCCGGCCCCAGCCGCGGGATGACGACGTCGACCGCCTTCACCGGCGGCACGCGCATGGCGACGCGGTGGCCGTGCACGAGCAGCCCGGCGGCGATCAACGCGGTCGCACCCGCGACGATCCGCGACCGCGCCGGGTCGTCGACGCCGAGCAGCGCGACCCGCAGCACCAGGCTCAGGATCGACCAGCTGAACAGCACCCAGATGACGGCGAGCAGCGAGTCGCCGAGGCGGGCGGCGGCGTCGCTCTGGTGCCGGGAGTGGCCGCGGTACATCGCGACCGGCATGGTCACCAGCCCCGCCGCGAACAAAACCGTCCCGGCGATCGTGCCCGCGGTGCCCCACTCGGGCGCGAGCACCAGCGTCCACCAGGGGACGGTGAACAGCAGGAGCACCGCCAGCAGCGGCACGACGACCAGTTGCCCTCTCATCGAACCAGGTTACAGCCCATCGGGCTGTTAGCGATTTCGCTACTTGCCCTACAGAGCAGCACGACACCCGCTCGGGTTCCCGCTCGCCGGCGTCGCTACGACGCGGCTCGCGAGCGGCGCCAGTCCGCGACCGCTTCCTCGACGTCCACCAGCGCGACCGTCAGCGGCGGTCCGGTGTGGTGGTTGAGGTAGGCCTGCCGGATCCGCTGGTTGAGCTCGGCCACGACTTCCCGCACCCGCACCTCGGTGCGTTCCGCGGCGAGCGTCTCCGGCAGGTCCTGGACTTCGCGCTTGAGCGCGAGCGCCGGCGGCAGCAGCGCTTTCGTGTCGTGGCCACCCTTGCGGACTTCGCGCAGCACCCAGTCGGTCGCCGCGTCGTTGCCGGTGGGTCTGGGCAGCGGCTTGCCGGTGCCGGGCAGGTCGTCGAACTCGCCGCGTTCGCGGGCTTCGTCGATCTGCCGGTCGACCCACCAGCGGAAGGACACCTTGGGCGGCTTGCGCCTGCTCATCTCGTCACACCCCCTCCGTCTGCTTCCAGGGTAATGTCCGAACGACGACGAGGGGATCGCATGACCGCCGAACGCACTGGCGCCGAGGACGTCGACCGGACGCTCGCGCTGCTCTGGCGCGCCCGCGGTGGCGCCGCCGAACCGACCAGGGGCCGCCGTCCGACGCTGTCGATCGAGCGGATCGTCGCCGCCGCGATCGCGGTCGCCGACGCCGACGGGCTCGCCGCCGCGTCGATGCACCGGGTCGCCAAGGAGCTCGGCAACGGCACGATGACGCTCTACACGTACGTGCCCGGCAAGGCCGAGCTGGTGGACCTGATGGTCGACGACGTGCTCGTCGGGCGGCGGCTGCCCGGGCCGGGTGAACCGCGCCCCGGTGACTGGCGTGAACAGGTCGCGCTCTACGCCGAGCGGACCCGGCAGGCCTACCGCGACCACCCGTGGCTGTGCGAGGTCTCACGCGTCCGGCCACCGCTGGGGCCGGGCCAGCTGGCGGGCCAGGAGTACCTGTTGTCGATCATGGCCGAGCTGGGCCTGCCGCCGCGCCAGGCGGTCGCGGCGGCCAACGGGATCGGCACCTACGTCGACGCGAACGCCGCGCTCGACGCGGAGAACGCCCGGTTGGAGCGCAGCACCGGCCAGTCGACCGAGGCGTGGTGGCACCAGCGGTCGTCGTTCTGGGAGAACTACTTCGTCGTCGACGCGCACCCGGCGATGAACCGCATCTGGCTCGGCGGCGGCTTCGACCAGAGCGCCAAGGCCCAGGGCGACACGGCGTACGAGTTCGGCCTGAACCGGATGCTCGACGGCATCCAGGCACTGGTGGACTAGCGCCGGCTGCGCCACCGCAGCCGGCGTCGCTCCTGCTCGGGCACCGCGGCCGACGGCACCGCGCGCAGGACGTCCCGGCACACCGGGTCGAACCGGCCCGGCTCTTCGATCATCGGGGCCGCCAGCACGACGTGCCCGCACACCGCCCGGAACCGCCCGTCGTGCCGCCCCGCCGCGAACTCGTCCTCGGTGACGGCGTGGGTGTAGCCGTCGGTGTCGCAGCGGATGTGCACCAGGAACGGCTCCACCGGGCTCACTTGGCCGGGCTGGTCGAGGTGGTTTCGGTGGGCTTTTCGGTCGAGTCGGCCGGGGTGGCGGCAGCCGTGGACGCCGGCGGCGGGGTGGTGCTCGTCGTCGACGGCGGCGACGGCGGCGGCGTGGCCGAGTCCGACGACGGCGGGGTGACCGGGGTCGAGGAAGCCGGGCTGGTCGGGGTCGTCGACGTCGGCGTGGTGGAGGTGGGCGTCTCCGACGTCGTCGGGGCCGGGGTCGTCGGGGTGCCTGGGAGCGCGTCCGGCGGCGGGGTGACGGCCGGGGGCGCCGGCGGCGCGGGCACGCCGGCCGGGGACCCGGCCGCGGCGGCGTCCGGGGCGTTCGGCACGCCGATCGGCACCTGGCTGTCGGGCAGCTGGGCGACGCCGCCGCGGTAGGCCGCGGCCCACGCCAGCACCGTGTCCACATAGGACTGCGAGTTGTTGTAGCGGCGCACGGCGATGCGCTGCCCCGCGTCGGTCGAGAGGTCGAGGCCGCCCGAGCAGAGGTAGCGCGCGGTGGCCAGGGTTTCGTCGTAGACGTTGTTCGGGTTCGACACGCCGTCGCCGTTGCCGTCGGAGGCGTAACCGCGCCACGTCGACGGGATGAACTGCGTCGGGCCGACCGCGCGGTCCCACACCGGGTCGCCGTCGTACTTGCCGCCGTCGGTGTCCGGGATCGCGGCGAACGCGCCGGCGCCGTTGAGCACCGGGCCGAGGATCGGCTCCAGCGTGTCGCCGTTGGCGTTGACGTACCCGCCGCGGGCGTGGTTCGACTCGATCCGGCCGATGCTGGCGATCAGCGCCCAGTCGAGGTGGCAGTTCGGCTGTTCCTTGGCGAGGATGTCGGCGGCGTTCTTGTACGCCTTGAGCATGCTGCCCGGGATGCCGAGCGAGCCGGAGACGCCCGCGGAGCCGGCGCGCCCGCCCGGTACGACCAGCGGCTCCGGCAGCGGCGGCTGGGGCAGGCTGCCGTCGACCGCGATCGGCGGCATGACGATGTTCGGCTGCTGCGGCGCGGCGGCGACGGTCCGGTCCGGCGCGGCGTCCCCGGCGTTGGTCACCACGACCGGCGCCGGCAGACCCGTGGTCAGCGTGGGCAGCACGACGAGCGCCCCACCCGCGAGCGCGGCCGCGGTCCGGCGGACCGAACGCGCACTCCCGCTCCTGCGACGTGGCCGGTGCTTGGGCATGCTGGTCCCCGCTTCCCTCGATCTGTCGCTGATCGCCTCACCCGATCGGCCTCACCCACCGGTACTGACCGGTAGGAGCAAGCTATCCGATGGAAGCAAACTTTGGCGAATGCCACAGCCAAATCTGCTCCTGGAGGCGAAGTTCGTCTGGATGGCACAAAACCTTCGTAGGGAATCTGTCAGATTCACCAGGACTTAACCGGTCGGTGCGGAGAGTTTGTCCGACAGGACACCGGGGACGGTGAGCCCGCGGTGCGTCACGTCCGAAGAAAACCGCCGGACGAGCGAATCCGACGGCGTCGCGGTGAACGTCACGACGTCCCGGTGCAGCGGGGGCTTCAGCCGCCGCAGCGCCCCCGGGAAAGCCCGGGTCAGCGCGGTGGTCGGGACCAGTGCCGCGCCCAGGCCCGCGGCCGCGAGCTGGGCCGCCGTCGCCGCCTGCTTCGTCCGCATCACCACGTCCAGCACGACGCCGCGACGGGCCGCCTCCTGGTCGAGCCAGCCGCCGAGGCCGTTGTCCCGGTGGTAGTGCACCACCGGCAGCCCGCCGAGGTCGGTCATCGACACCGCGGGCCGGGTGGCGAGCGGGTGGTCCGCGGCCAGCGCCACGACGATCTCCTCGCGCCCCACGACCTCGGCGGACCCGGTCCACCGGCTCGGTCGCGGCCCGACCGCGACGTCCGCTTCGCCCGTTTCCAGCGCTTCTGCGAGTGCGTCCGCGCTCGTGGTCTCGGTGAGCGTGATCAGCACGTCCGGCCGGTGGCGGTGCCAGGCCCGCAGCACGGGGGCGAGCAGCCCGGCGGTCATGCTCTCCGCGCACGCGATCCGCAGGGTGCCTTCGCCGCCGCCGGCCACCGCCCGGCCGGTCCGGACCACCCGTTCGGCGGCGGCCAGCGCCGCCCGCGCGTCCGCGAGGACGGCCCGCCCGGCGGCGGTCGGGCGGACGCCCCGCGGCAGCCGTTCCAGCACCGGCGTCCCCAGTTCCCGTTCGAGCGCTCCGACCTGATGGGACAGCGCGGGTTGCGACAGGTGCAGCCGCGCGGCCGCCTCGGTGATCGAGCCCGCGTCCAGGACCGCGACCAGGCACTCGAGCGCGCGCAGCGTAGGCATTCGCGAATTCTATCGCAGCAATCGAAAACCTTCGTGTCACGACGGGACTGTTCCGTGGCGGTCCGGCGCTGAACGCGGTGTGCGAGACGGAAGGAGCACGGAAATGTCGTTCGAGGACAAGCAGCTGGTCGTCGTCGGCGGGGGTTCGGGGATCGCCCGGCGGATCGCGTCGGACGCGCGCGCGGCGGGCGCGGAGGTGACCTGGGCGGGCCGCGATCCGGCCGCGCTGAAGGAGCCCGGTGTCCGGGCGGCGTTCGCGGATCTCGGGGAAGAGGCGTCACTGAAAGCGCTTGCCGAAGAAGTGGGCGAGGTCGACTTCGTCGTCTCGCTCGCCGCGGCGCCGGCGAACGGGGCGCTGGCGACGCTGGACCGGGCCGCGGTCACGCGGGCCTTCGACGCCAAAGTGGTCGGTCCGCTGCTGCTGGCCAAGCACTTCGCGGCCCGCTTCCGCGAAGGCGGCGCCATGGTGTTGTTCTCCGGCGTCGCCGCGTGGCGCCCGGTGCCGGAAAGGACGGTCATGGCGACCACGAACGGCGCGGTCGCGTTCCTCGCCGAAGCGCTCGCGGTGGAGCTGGCGCCGATCCGGGTCAACGCGATCTCGCCGGGCATTGTGGACTCGGGCGCGTGGGACCGCCTCGGCGAGGCGAAGGCCGAGTTCTTCCGCCGGACCGCGGAGGCGAATCCGGCGCGCCGGGTGGGCCGGCCGGCCGACGTTTCGGCGGCCACGCTCCAGCTGCTGGCGAACCCGTTCGTCACGGGGTCGCTGCTGCATGTGGACGGTGGCGGCCGGCTCGGTGGAAACCGTGGGTGAGCAAGCCTTTACAGGGACTTGAACGGTTCCTATGATCGGCCGTCCGGATGCGTTGCCGCCCGTCCGGACGGCCCAGGTGGAGGGTTTGATGGCACGTAGGGCTCCGCGCCGAGAGCAGGTCACCGTCGCCGAGCTGCTGGTCCGGTCCGACCTGCCGCGCGACGAGGACACGGTGGTCTTCCCGCGGGCGCGCCACCGGGAGAAGCCGCAGGTACTGCGTTCGCTGACGCGGTTGCGGGTGTTGTCGGTGGTCGCGGGAGCACTGGCGCTGACGGGCGGCGTCAGCGCGGCGGTGTCGATGCCGTCCTCCCGCAACACGGTCGCGGCGTGGCCTCCGGTCGGCTTGGAGCCACCGGCGGTGGCGCTGGTGCCGCTGCCGGCGGACGTCGTCGTCCCGCCGGCCAAGCAGCAGCCTTCGGTTCCTTCGGTGCCGTCCGATCCGGAATCCGCGGCGACGCCCGCCGGGCCGGACGGAATCTCTCCGGCCGTGGGCGACCCGGAGCCGGATTCCGCAAGCCCGGTGGGCCACCGCGGGACGCTGGCCCGGGCGGTGAAGATCGTCGACAAGGTGAAGCCGTCCCCGCTGGCGAAGGCGAAACCGAAGCCGACGGCGCCGGAGCAGGTGGTGGCGCCGGTGCGCCACGAGATCCCGGACGTGCCCCTGTGGTCCCGAGGCCGTCCGAAAACCCCCGACTGGCCGGCGATGTGGGCCGCCCACCGCCCCGCGGGCTTCCCCTCGGGCGCCCACCACGGCTGCGGCGGCGGTGGCCGGCACCGCCGCTGAGGCCGGGTCCGGGGACAGACGCCGGACACAACTCACCAGTAAGGTGACGAACCCGAATCAAATTCATAGAATCGCGGAGCCCGGGTCGGCGAAAGCAGCGGAGGTTCCTGATGGCGCGCACGGCGCACCGTGCCACCGGAAGACGTGTGACGGTGGGGGAGCTGATGCTGCGGCCGGATGTCCGCGGCCGGCGCCGTCCGGAAGACCTCGAGGTCCTGGAACTGGCGTACCGCATGCGCCGCAGAATCGGCCCGGAGACGGCGGCGCAGGTCCGCTCGCCGGGAGCCAGGGCACTGGCGGCAGTGACTGGCCTTTGGCGGCGCCGGGGCCGGTAGGCCGGTCCCGGGTTTCGGTACCTGGGTCGCGGGGTCGTGGCTGGGGAAGATGGTCGGCCTCGGTGATTGGCGCTTGCCGCTGGTTGTGCGGCGGGTAGTGGGTTACGCGCGCCTGGGTTCGGTGCTTGGGAGCTGCCGTTGGCGAGGAGGACTCGCGAGGCGGCGCGGGTAGTGGCGGGTTGAACCTGGTCGGCGCCGATAGATCGGGGATGAAGACGCGTGGGTGTGGGCCCGTAGCCGTGTGGCTGCGGGCCTTTCCCGTTGTTCCTGCTGCGTGTGGGAGTGGTTGGTGGAGGTTGTTGCGTCGGGGTTTTCGGCGTTTGTCGAGGAACACCGGTGGCACGGTTTCGTCGTCGAACTGGGCGGTCAGCTCCCACACCCCGGTTCTTTTCCGGCGCAGGAATAGTTCCCGCGTGGGAACGGCAGGTTCGGTGTCGTCGGGCTCGACGCCATCGGGAACCAGATGGGCCAGGATCCGGGCCCCGAGGGCAGCGACTTGCCTGTATCCGGCCGACGCAGCGAAGGTCAGCAGGTGCTGCTCAGCACTGTCCTGATGCTCGGCCGGAACCTGGGTGAGGACTCCGGTGATCACGTCGATCATCGGGTCACTCAACCGCCCCGCCAGTGCCGCTGCACCGGTCGCGGGCGCGACCGCCGGAATCGGAGTCCCGTCCAGGGCCCGGCCTGGGTGGAGCGCCCGAGCCCGTTGCACCAGCCGCTCGGCCGCTGACTTCGGGATATCAGCCAGGTGTTCCAGCAGCCGCGCGACGGACCGGTAGCCGAACAGCTCCAGCACGCCACGCTGCTCGATCTCCACTACGAGCGCACCGATTTCGGCTTCGGTGGCCCGCTTGCGCGCGAGCAGCTCACCGAAACGGTCGGCGAGAGCCACCGCTTCAGGCGAGGGAGCCGCGTTGCTGGTCATACCTCCAAGCTACCGGGATTCGAACACCTGTCATCACTCGATCAGGCAAGAAATGGAACCCACTGTCCGCACCTCAGAACAGTCTTATCCCCTGGAAAAGACTAGAAGCTGATCGTCGAAGGCGGTCGGGCGATCAGGGCCGTCGTCCCCGGCTCGACCGCCGCGCAATGCGTGCCCGGCGCCGGAAGCCTGCCGCTGATCAGATACTCGTCCGTTGCCTTGACCACGCAAGAACTGTTCTTGAAATACGCGCCATGACCCCACCCGTCGTACGTCAGAAGCGTGCCGCCGGTCTGGCGAGCCACGGTCTGCGACCACGCATAAGGCGTCGCCGGGTCGTGGCGGCTGCTCAGCAGCAACACCGGCGGTGCGCCGTGCACCCTCAGCGGGTGCTGGAGGTTGTTCGCCGGGTCCGGCCAGCCGATGCAGCTGGTCACCGCCGTCCAGCCGAGTGAATTGACCTTGACGTCCGGGGCGAACGCCGCCGCCACGCGGCGATCAGTCTCGAGCTCGGCGAAATCGTGCACCGGCATCCGCCAGTCGTCGCAGAACACGCTCGGGAAGACGTAGTTGATCGGGACGTCGTCACGCAGGCGCGGTGGCGCGGTGCCGTCCGTCAGCCCCTTGAGCACCGTGGCGAGCCGGTTCCAGCTGGGCGCGTAGAAATTGCCCTGAAAAGCCGCCGCGAGGTCCAGCGGCTCGACCGGTTCGCCGCTTTGGGGATCCTTCAGTTCGCCGCGTGCGGCTTTTTCCTGCAATTCCCGCGTCAGCCGGGAAACGTCACGGCCGTGGAGTGCGCAGCTCGGCGTCCGGTCGCACCAGGCGGCGAACTCGGCGAACTCCGCCTGCACCGACCGCGTTTCGCTGATCAGGAACTCGGCCGCGGTCAACTGGGAATGGTCCATGTTGCTGTCCAGCACGAGCGCGCGGACCTTGTCCGGGAACAGCTCGGCGTATTGCTGGCCCATCAGCGTGCCGTAGGAAACGCCGTAGTAAGTCAGTTTCGGTTCCCCGAGCGCGACGCGGATGGCGTCCATGTCCCGCGCGACGCTCTTCGTGTCACCGAACCGCCCCAGCGGTCCGGAAAGGCGGTCGCAGCTCTCGCCGAGCTTCCGGTTGTACGCCGCGAGCCGGTCGAACTCGGCCTGGTTGCGGGGGACGCGCGGGTGGTCGGCGATCAGTTCCTCGAGCCCGCAGGAAATCCGGCCGCTCGCGCCGACTCCGCGCGGGTCGAACCCCACGGTGTCGAAGCGCCGGGTGATCTCCGGCGACAGCGACCAGCCGTTCTTCACCTGCTCGGTGCCCGACCCGCCGGGCCCGCCCGGGTCCATCAGCACCGAGCCGATCCGGGCCCGCGGGTCCGCGGCCTTGCGCCGGGCGAGCGCGACGGTCGTGGTGCCCCGGTCCGGGTGCGCCCAGTCCACCGGCACGGTCACCGACCCGCAGTCGACGCCGGGTGCGTCGGCGCACGGCTGCCAGTCGACGGACTCCGCGGCCGAAGCAGGCGTTGCCGCCAGCAGGCCTCCCCACACCGTCGTCACGGCCACCGCCGTCACCAGCCGCCTGGCTACCCCCGACATCGTCAGCCCTTTCCCTTCACCGACAGTGGTTGACCGACTCCAGGGAATCACCGATCCGGGGTGCGCGCCAGCTCCCCTGGTGGCTCAGGCCCCTACGTCCATTGTGGACGCTCGCTCGGCTCGTCGGAGCCAGGCCGTGGCCACCGCCCCGAGCACGCACGTCGCCGCCAGCACACCGAAAGCCCAGCCGAACCCGGTTGCCGGGCCGGCGCTCAGTCCCTGCGACAGGACGATCACGCACAACGCGCCGCCGAGGGCACCGCCGACGCGCATCACGATGTTCACCAGTGCCGTGGCGTGGCCGAGTTCCGCCGCGTCGACCGACGCGTACGCCGCCGTCGACGCGGGCATGATCGACAGCCCGAGTCCGGCGCCGCGGACCAGCAGCAGGGCCTGGACCAGCCACATCGGCGAGTCCGTGCCGAGCCAGGGGAACGGCAGCGTGCTCGCCAGCACCACGAGTGACCCGGTCAGCGCGACGGTGCCGCCGCCGTGACGGTCGGTCATCCGGCCGGCCACGAAGACGAACACCGTCGTCGCCAGCCCCATCGGCGCGAGCAGGACGCCGGTTTCGGCGGGCCCGGCGCCGAGCCGGACCTGGAACCACAGCGGCAGCAGCAGGACGGCACCGAACATCCCGGCTCCGCCGAGCAGCACGGACGCGAGCGCGGCACCCAGCACCGGCCGCGCGACGAGCCGCAGCTGCAGCACGGGGTGCGGTGTGCGCAGCGACCACCAGGTGAACAGCCCCATGACGGCGGCGCCGACGACCGCGAGGGCGATGTCGAGCGAGCCGGGGGTGCCGAGTTCGGTGAGCGCGTACACCAGCAGCGGCAGGCCGAGCGACACCATGGCCAGGCCACGCCAGTCCATCGGCGGCGGCCGGTGCCGGTCGCCGCGCGGCACGTACCGCAGGGCCAGGCCGAACGCGAGCAGCCCGATGGGAAGGTTCAGCCAGAACAGCACCGGCCACGAGAAGTGGGCCAGCAGAAACCCGCCGACGCTCGGCCCGACCACCGGCGCCAGCCCGACGACGAGCGCGAGCGTGCCCATGGTGCGACCCAGCCGTTCCGGGCCGACGGCCAGCCCGATCACGGTCTGCCCGGCGGTGACCAGCACGCCGGCGGCCATGCCCTGTCCGGCCCGGACGCCGATCAGCGTGCCCGCGTCCGGGGCGAGGGCGCACGCCACCGACGTGAGCAGGAACGCGGCCAGCGCGCCGAGCCACAGCCGTCCGGCGCCGAACTTGCGCACCAGCCACGGCGTGAGGGGCAGTGCGGCCGAGAGGCCGAGCAGGTACGCGGTGGCGACCCACTGGATCTCGACGAGCGCGACGCCGAGGCTGTCGCGCATCGATTCGAGCCCGACGGCGACGATCGAAGCGTCCATGTTGCCCAGGAAGCCGCCGAGTGCCATCACCCCGGAGGCGATCCAGACGTGCCGCGGGATCGGTGGGACGGTGCGGAGATCGGTCATGCCGCCGACGGTAAAAGCTCGAGAAGGCTTGAAGTCAACCTCGGCCGGACGCACCGGCGGTGTCGGCCACCCTGGTCTTCGTGCACGGACGACCGAGCCGAGCCCGGGTCGCCGGACTGCCCGGCGCCGGTTAGGCGATCGGGCTCATTTCATTGGGCTGAACGGCGGCTGACGACATTCCGGCTCCCCGCCTTGAGGCCCCGGTAGTGCTCCAATGCCGCCACGGATTCGGTGACCTGCTCGAAGCTGGGGAGGGCGCGCACGTTGGCCACCAGTGTCATGTCCTTGCGCGGGATTTCGATGAAGCAGACCTCGACGCCGGCGTGTTCGGCGTGGGCGGCGACCTCGGCCTGCCAGCCGGGGAGATCGAGGTCGTCACCGAGCCATTCGTGCAGGTAGACGCACCACTTCCCGCGCAGGAGCTCACCCGCGATGGCTTCCAGTCCGACCACGTACGGCTCGGTCACGTGCTCGGACATGACCGTTCCCCGCAACACCAAGGCACTGCTTCCCTCCTGCACCCGGCGGCGACCCCTACCGCCGGAAAGCGCTTGCCCGGCGGTGGCCTCCCCGCTTCCGCCGCGCAGCGCGAACCCCGGTGACCGATGACGAACACCGGGATCCGCCAACTTACCGGTGGTTTTGGTTCACAGCAACCGTTCCCCCGAGATCACCGGAAAGCGTGTGCACAATCGGCGTGCTGATGCACGCTCACCGCAACCGCGTGCGCAGCAGGTTGGGCGACCCGCCGAAGTACGCGCTGTCGGCCACGTACAGCGTGTCACCGCGGACGGCCACCGACGTCGGGTTGGCCAAGCCGTCCGAAGTGGACAGGATGGTCCGGATGCCGCTCCCGTCGACGGTGACCACGCGGTTCTGCTGGTTGATCGCGGCGACGACGGTCCCGCCGTGGAACGCGAAGTCGTCGACCGGTCCGAGACCCGAGACGACGACCCGGCCGGGTGTGCCGGTCAGCGGGAACCGGACCAGCGTGCCGCGGTCCAGGTTGGATACCCAGACCGCGCCGTCGTGGACTTTGACGCCGTTGGCGCCGAACCCGCCGGCCGGGGCGAGCAGTTCGCCGGTGGCCCAGTCGGTGACCCGGCCCGTGCGCGGAGAAACGCGCCGGACGACCGAGCCGAACGAGTCGGCGACGAAGATGTCACCGCTGGCGGGGTCGCGGGCGACGCCGTTCTGGAAGCCGGCCGGCGGCAGCGCGGCCACCTGCACCGGCGCGGTACCGGGCCGCACGCGGTAGAGACCGGTCGCCGGCGTACCGGTCGAAACGGCCACGTACAGGTCGCCGCCGGGAGCGCGGACGATCCCGCCGAGGAACAGCTTCCGGTGCACCACCGGGACGTCGCCGTCGGCGGGGACCGGGATCCGGGCGATGACCCCGACCTGCCCGCCGGGGGCGACCCGGCCGATCTCGCCGGTGTAGGCGAAGGTGAGGTCGGCGGAGCCGTCGGGCTCCAGGGCGATGTTTTCGGGTTGCTGCCCGGCGGCCAGGTCGAGCGGGACGATCCTCGGTGCCGCCTGGGCGGGCGCGGCCGGAACGGCCAGGGCGGCGGCCGCGGCCAGCGCGACGCCGATGTGCTTGATGCGCAAGGGAAACTCCGGTTCGTGAAGGGAGCGGCGAAAAGAACCCCAGATCGCCGTGCCCTCGAAGGTAGGCCCGGTGCGCACTCGGCCGCCAATAGCCCGGCTTGGGGCGGCCATCGGAAAACCGATCACAGGTCGCGCGCGAAGCAGCGGGAGAGCGGTTCGCCGCGGTACGGCCCGTAGGCCTCGATCGGTTCGTAGCCTTCGCGCTGGTAGAAGCGGATGGCGTCCGGCTGGCCGGTGCCGGTTTCCAGGAGCAGGCGCGTGATCCCGAGGTCCCGCGCGTGGTCTTCGAGGGCACGCAGCAGCGCGGTCGCGACGCCGGTGCCGCGGGCCGAGGGCTCGACGTACATGCGCTTGACCTCCCCCGATCCGGGGCCCAGCAGACGCAGCCCGCCGCAGCCCACGGCGATGCCGTCGGCGTCGCGCGCGAGGAGGAAGACGGCGACGGTTTCGGCGGTGGGCACCGCGCCGGGCTCGTGGTCGTCGGTGCCGTAGCGGGCGTCGAGTTCGGTGCGCTGGGCTCGGCGCAGGCGGACGGCGTCGGGGTCGTCCCAGGCCACCGCGGTGATCGTCAGCGTGCAGTCGATCGGCAAGGCCCACCTCCGGATTCGTAACAAGCGTTACCGTAGCATCTGTTACGCTTACCGGGAAGGGAGCTCGATGCCGAAGCAGCGTGACGTCCGGGCGCAGCGGGAACTGCTGTCGAACGCGACCTGGCAGGTGCTCGCCGACGAGGGCCTGCCGGGGCTGACGCTGCGCGCGGTCGCCGAGCGCGCCGGCTGCACGACCGGGCTGGTGATGCACGCTTTCCCGACGAAGAAGGCGTTGCTGCTGCACGCGCGTGACCTGCTGTACGAACGCACCGCGATCCGGGCGGACGCGGCCGAAGCGGCCTCCGCCGACGCGCCGGGCGCGCTCGCCGCGGTGCTCGGCCAAGCCGTGGACCTTCCGCACGGCCACCACGAGGAATCCCGGGTCTGGGTCGGTTTCCTGGCCGCGGCACTGGCCGACGACGACCTGGCCGACCGCCACCGCGCGGCGAACCGGTCCTTCCTGGCCCGTGTCCACCGCCTGGTGACGGCGTGCCGTCCCGAGTGGACGCAGCAGCGGCGCGAACTGACGACGAAGAGCCTGGTGGCCCTGGTGGAGGGCCTGAACGTGCTGGCCGCGGCCGACCCGGAGACCTACCCGGCGCGGCTGCAGCAGGACGCGCTGGCCGCGGCGCTCGCCGAGATCACGCCGCCGGGCCGAAGCGACGGCGGTAGGCGCTCGGGCTGAGGCCGGTGTGCCGCCGCAGCTGCGCCCGCAGGTTCGCGGCCGTGCCGAACCCGCTGGCCGAAGCCACCCGGTCCAGCCGCAGTTCACCGCGCTCGATCAGGCGGCACGCCAGTGTCACGCGTTCCGTCGTCAGCCACGCCAGCGGCGTCGTGCCCAGTTCCGCGCGGAACTTCCGGTGCAGCGTCGCCGGGCTGGTCGCGGCCCGCGCGGCCAGGTCCGCGACGGTCAGCGGCGTGTCCAGCCGCTCGAGCGCCCAGGCCAGCACCGGCGCGAGTGACGTCTCCGGCACCGCGGGCACCGGCCGGGCGATGAACTGCCGCTGGCCGCCGTCGCGGTGGCCGGTGAAGACCAGGCGGCGGCTGACCGCGTTGACGACTTCGGCGCCGTGGTCGCGGTGGATGAGGTGCAGGCCGAGGTCGAGCGACGCCGCACTGCCCGCCGCCGTCAGGACGTTCCCCTCGTCGATGAACAGCACGTCCGGCTCCCAGCGCACGCGCGGGAACTGCGCGGCCAGCGACGCCGCCCACTGCCAGTGGGTGGTCGCCCGCTTGCCGTCCAGTACGCCGGCCTCGGCGAGGGCGAACGCCCCGGTGCAGAAGCTGACCAGGCGGGCGCCGCGGTCGGCGGCCCGGCGGATCGCCGCGATGATCGCCGGGGCCGTCGGGACACCGGTGTTCGGGCGGGCCGGGACGATCAGGGTGTCCGCCGTGTCCGCGGCCTCGAGGCCGGCCACGCCGGAGAGGGTGAACATGCCGAGGTTCATCCGCACCGAAGGCGTGGCCGCGCAGAGCGTGAAGTCGTACCAGGGCCGGTCGAGTTCGGGGCGGCGGAGGCCGAACAGCTCGGTCGCCACGCCCATCTCGAACGGGTTCGACTCCTCGGTGACGATCGCGACGACCCGGTGCGAGAATTCTTGCGGCATGTGCGATTCCTAGCACTCCCGGTGCCGTCGCACCAGGACGAGCATGAGCGCATGAACCCGATCGACCTCAACGAAGTCCTCGCGAGCTTCGACGCAGCTTGGAGCCCGCGCATCGTCACCCGCGTCAACGACTACGACATCCGCCTCGCCCGGTTCGACGGCGAGCACGTCTGGCACGTCCACGAAGACACCGACGAGTTCTTCCTCGTGCTGGACGGCGAGATCGAGATCGGCCTGCGCGACCCGGGCGAACGGTTCGTCACGCTCGGCCGCGGGCAGGTGTTCGTGGTCCCGAAGGGCACGTTCCACAAGCCGTCGTCGAAGACCGGCGCGAGCGTGCTGCTGGTGGAACCGGCGGGGACGCTGTCGGTCGGCGACGAGCACGACGAGGTGCCCGACCACGTCGACGTCACCACCGGGCACCTCGTCTGACGGCGGCCCCGGCACGGCCCGCCCTCCCTGGGGGCTGCCCCCGCTTCCAGCGTATCGAGGCGGCCCGACGGAAATCGGGGATCGGCGCCGCCGGCGGCCTGGTTGTCCACAACCGCGGCGGGCTGTGCACAACCGGCCGCGCTGGGGCGGGCCGCCTCCCCCGGGGCTGTGGCAACCGGCCGCGCTGGGCGGGCCGTCTCGCCGGGCTGTGGCAACTGGCCGCCGCGGGCTGGCCGCCTCGCCGGGCTGTGCCCAACCGGCAGCCCGGGGCCGGGCCGTCTCGCCGGGGCTGTGACAACCGGCCGCTCCCGCCGCCCAGCCACCGGCCGCCCCGGCCGACCAGCCGCCCGCCCAACGCGAACCCCCCCGGCTGACCTGCTGAGTCTTTCCCGGCTACGGCGTACTCTCGGCCGCATGAAACGGACATCGTTCGCGCAGTGGCCGTGCTCCATCGCGCGCACCATGGATCTGCTCGGCGACTGGTGGACCCCGCTGGTGCTGCGGGACGCCTTCTACGGCGTGCGCCGCTTCGACGAGTTCCAGCAGGCGCTCGGCATCGCGCGCAACACCCTCGCCGACCGGCTCAAGCGGCTGGTCGACGAGGGACTGCTGGAGAAGGTGCCGTACCAGACCGAGCCGGTGCGCCACGACTACGTGCTCACCGAAAAGGGCCGCGACTTCTACCCCGTGCTGCTCGCGATGACCCGCTGGGGCGACAAGTGGCTCGCCAGCGAGGCCGGCCCGCCGATCACCGTGCACCACCTCGCCTGCGGGCACGACACGCACGCCGAAATCGTCTGCGCCGAGTGCCGGGCACCGATGACCCCGGACGACACGCGGATGCGCCGCGGCCCCGGGTTCCCGCCCCGGCTGGCACAGCGGCCGGACGTCGAGGAGCGCTTCGCCCGGCAGGAGTAGCCGTTGACAGAGTAAGTCCATCTACGCAACTATCGTGGTCAACCTGGAGAAAGGGCGGCCACGATGGAGTGGACGGGTGCGCGGTACGCCGACCTGCCGACGGCCGAGGTCTCGACCTGGATCGACGCCGCGCCCGAAGACGTCTGGCCGGTGGTTTCGGACATCTCGCTGATGCCCGGGATGAGCCCGGAGCTCCAGTCCGTCGAGTGGTGCGAAGCGGGCCGCAAGTTCGTCGGCCGCAGCAAGCACGACGCGTTCGGCGAGTGGGAGACGACTTCGTACGTCGTCGAGTGCGAAGCGCCGCGGGTGTTCGCGTGGGCCGTCCAGGACCCCGACGAGCCCAGCGCCGTCTGGAAGTTCACCCTCGAACCCGACCACGGCGGCACCCGCCTCAGCCAGTGGATGCGGATGGGCCCCGGCCGGTCCGGCCTGTCGTTCGCCATCGAACGGATGCCGGAGAAGGAACAGAAGATCGTCTTCGTCCGCATGCGGGAGTTCGAGACGGCGATGGCCGGCACGGTCGCCGCGATCAAAGCCCGGGTCGAACAACGATGAAGACGGCGACCACCGTCGAGTTCTCCCGGGACACCCGCACGACGCTGGATTTCGTGCTGGAGGCGGAAAAGCTCGGCCTCGACGTCTGCTGGGTCGCCGAAGCCTGGGGTGCCGACGCGCCGTCCGCGCTCGGCTACCTCGCCGCCCGCACCTCCCGGATCCGGCTCGGTTCCGGGATCATCCAGCTCGGCACGCGCACGCCGGTCGCGATCGCGCCGGTCGCGATCGCGCAGGCCGCGCTCACCCTCGCCGACCTGTCCGGCGGCCGGTTCGCGCTCGGCCTCGGCCCGTCCGGGCCCCAGGTCGTCGAAGGCCTGCACGGCGTCCCGTTCGCGAAGCCGCTGACGCGCACGCGGGAGACGGTCGAGATCATCCGCCAGGCTTTCGCGGGCGAGAAGATCGCCTTCTCCGGCCAGGCGTTCGAGATCCCGCTGCCCGGCGAAGCGCGGCCGATGCGGCTGTCCACCGCGCCGAACCCGGACATCCCGATCTACCTCGCGGCGCTGTCGCCGAAGCTGCTGGAGCTCACCGGCGAGGTCGCGGACGGCTGGCTCGGCACCAGCTTCGTGCCCGAAGGCGCCGACGCGTACTTCGCCCACCTCGACGTGGGGCTCGCGAAGGCGGGCAGGCAGCGCACGGACATCGACGTCTGCCAGGGTGCCGAAGTCGCCTTCGCGGACAACGAAGACGAGTTGCGGGTCCTGGTCGGCAGCCGCAAGAAGGAGCTCGCCTTCAGCCTCGGCGGGATGGGCTCGGCCACCACGAACTTCTACAACAACGCCTACAGCCGCCAGGGCTGGGCGGACGTCGCCGCCGAGGTCCGCGAGCGCTGGCAGGCCGGTGACCGCGACGGCGCCGCCGCGCTCGTCACCGACGAGATGGTGCTCGGCACGACGTTGATCGGCACCGAAGAGATGGTGCGCGAACGGCTGCGCGTCTGGCGCGGCACCGGCATCGACACCGTCCGGCTCTACCCGGCCGGTGAAACGCTCGAAGCGCGTCTCACGACGCTCGGCCGTGCAATGGAGCTGATGTGACCGGCGACTGGCAGCGCACCGCGTGCAGCCTCTGCTACCTCAACTGCGGGCTGGAGGTGCAGCTCGACGGCCAGAAGATCACCCGCGTCCGCGGCGACAAGGCGCATCCGCGCTCCGGTGGGTACCTCTGCCAGAAGGCGCAGCGCCTGACCTGGTACGGCGACCACGAAGACCGCCTGACGACGCCGCTGCGCCGTCGTCCCGACGGCACGCACGAGCCGATCGATTGGGACACCGCGCTCACCGAGATCGCGGCGAAGCTGCACGCGATCCGGGACGCCGACACCGCGGCCGGGCGGCCCGGCTCGTTCGCCTACGTCGGCGGCGGTGGCCAGGGCAACCACTCCGGCGGCGCGTATGGCGCGGCCCTGCTGAAGTGGATGAACTCGACGCGGCACTTCAACGCGCTGTCGCAGGAGAAGACCGGCGACTTCTGGGTCAACGGGCACCTGTTCGGCTCGACGATCGTGCACACCGCCGAGGACGTCGAGCACTGCGACCTGCTCGTCGTGCTCGGTTGCAACCCGTGGCAGGCCCACGGGTTCAGCAACGCCCGGCACGCCCTGAACACGCTCAAGAACGACCCTTCGCGGCGGATGATCGTGATCGACCCGCGGCGCACCGAGACCGCGGAGCTGGCCGACCTGCACCTGCCGCTGCGGCCGGGCACCGACGCTACCTGCTGGGCGCGATCCTGGCGCTGCTGCTGGAGCGGGGTGCCGCCGACGAGCAGTTCCTCGCCGCCCGGACCGAGGGTTTCGACGAGGTCGCCGCCGTGCTGGCGAAAGTGCCGGTGGACAGGTGGATCGCGCACGCCGAAGTGTCCCGTGTGGACGTCGAGCGGGCCGTCGACCTGATCTGCGCGGCGGAAGCGATGACCGTGCGCGTCGAGCTGGGCATCCAGCAGGGACGGCACTCGACGCTCAACAGCTACCTCGAGAAGCTGCTGTACCTGATCACCGGGCACTTCGGCCGTCGTGGCACGAACAACCTGCACTCGTGGCTGCTGCCGCTGTGGGGCGCGACGACCGGGATGCGTTCCGAAATCACCGGCTTCGAGTACATCGGCGGCCTGCTGCCGGCGAACACCCTCGCCGAGGAGGTCCTCGCCGACCACCCGAACCGCGTCCGCGCGGTGTGGGTGGAGTCGTCGAACCCGGCCAACACCTTCGCCGGGACACGGGACGTCGAACGGGCGCTGCGGGCCGCGGAGCTGTCCGTCGTCGTCGACGTCGCCTACACCGAAACGGCCGCGCTGGCGGACTACGTGCTGCCGGCGGCGTCCCAGCACGAGAAGTGGGAGTTCACCCTCTTCACCTTCGAATGGCCGACGAACTACTTCCAGCTGCGGCGGCCGTTGCTGGACCCGCTGCCCGGGACGCTCGTCGAAGCCGAAATCTACGCGCGGCTCTTCGACGCACTCGGCGTCCTCCCGCCGTCCGGCATCCTGGGCGAGCTCGCCGCCGGGCCGCGCGCGGAGCTGCAGGCGGGCCTCGGCGCGCTGGTGCAGGCGATGCCGGAACGCGCGGCGATCCTGCCGGTGCTGCTCTACCGCACCCTGGGCGCGTCCCTGCCCGGCGGCGCCGCGTCGATCGCGCCGCTGTGGGCGGGCTGCCACCGCGCGGCGAAGACGATGACCGTGCCGGTGCAGCGCGCACTCGGCAGCTCCGCCACCGGTGCGCAGCTGGGCGAGGAGCTCTTCGAGCGGATCCTGGCCGGTCCGACGCCGTTTTCGGTGCACGAGCAGGACGAGGTGTGGAGCCTGCTGCGCCGCGAACGCGTCCGGCTGGCCGTGCCCGAACTGCTGGACTGGCTGGCCGCGCTGGACCCGGCCGCCGAACGGCCGGACCCGGCGTACCCGCTTTCGCTGCTCAACGGGCAACGGCGGGCGCACAACGCCAACCAGATCCTCCGCGACCCGCGCTGGCGCCGCACGGACCCGGACGGCGCCCTGCGCGCGCGTCCCGAAGAGCTGGCCGCGATCGGTGCTTCCCCGGGTGACTGGGTGGCGGTCGTGACGCCGGCCGGGCGCGTGGTCGTCCGCGCCGAGGCCGACCCGGCGCTGCGGCCGGGCCAGCTCGCGCTGCCGCACGGCTACGGCATGGCCCACCCGGACGCCCACGGCCGCCGGGTGGTCAGCGGCCCGCGGATCAACCTCCTGACCGACGCGCTGGACCGCGACCCGATCGCCGGCACCCCGCACCACAAGGACGTGCCGGCGCGCCTGGAGCCGGCGACCGAACAGGAGCGGGCCCGGGCGGAGGCGGACAGCGCGCGCGTCCGCGAGACCGTCGGGAGTGGACGTCCGACCGGTTTATAGTGGGCCCATGCGCAAGATCGTCGCGAACCTGTTCATCTCGCTGGACGGCGTTGTCGAAGCGCCGGACAAGTGGTCGTTGCGCTACTGGAGCGACGAAATCGGCCAGGCGGTCGGCGGCGGGATGGCCGCCGCCGACGCGATGCTGCTCGGACGTGTCACCTACGAAGGCTTCGCCGAGGCGTGGCCGGGCCGGACCGTCGAGGACGACGAAGGCGCCGAGTTCATGAACAACGTGCGCAAGTACGTCCTTTCGTCGACGCTGTCGGAAGTGACCTGGAACAATTCGACGCTGCTGACCGGAGACCCCGCCGAGGCGGTCCGGGCGCTGAAGGCCGAGCCGGGCGGGGACATCATGACCAGCGGCAGCACGACGGCCGTGCGGTGGCTGCTGTCCGAAGGGCTGGTCGACGAGCTGAACCTGCTGCTGTACCCGATCGTCGTGGGCCGCGGAAAGCGCTTGTTCCCCGAGGACGGCTCGTCGTTCTCGCTGGAGCTGAAGAAATCGGCGACGTTCGGCAACGGCGTCGTGCAGCTGACCTACGCGCCTGCGTGAGCACGCCGTTCCGGATCGAGGTCCCCGAGGCCGACCTCGAAGACCTGCGCGCGCGGCTGCGGCGGACGCGCTGGCCGGAGGCCGAGCCGGTGGACGACTGGAGCCAGGGCACGCCCCTGAGCTACCTGCGCCCGCTGTGCGAGTACTGGGCGGCTTCCTACGACTGGCGTCGCGTCGAAGCCCGGTTCAACCGGTTCCCGCAGTACCGCACGGAAATCGACGGCCTGGGCATCCACTTCCTGCACGTGCGCTCGCCGGATCCGGCCGCGCTGCCGCTGATCCTCACGCACGGCTGGCCCGGCTCGTTCCTCGAGTTCGCGAAGGTGATCGAGCCGCTGTCGGAGGAGTTCCACCTGGTGATCCCGTCGCTGCCGGGCTACGGCTTCAGCGACAAGCCGTCGGCGCCGGGCTGGGGCATCGAGCGCATCGCGGCCGCGTGGGCGTCCCTGATGGCCCACCTGGGGTACTCCCGCTACGGCGCGCAGGGCGGCGACTGGGGGACGTCGATCACGACGTCGCTGGCCCAGCAGGACGCGGCCCACCTCGCGGGCATCCACCTGAACCCGCCGATCGCGGCCCCGGACCCGGCGACGTTCGACGACCTGACGCCGGCCGAGCGGACCGCGCTGGCCGCCCTGGCGCACGCGCAGCGGTGGGAAGACGGGTACTCGGTGCTGCAGTCGACCCGCCCGCAGACGATCGGCTACAGCCTGGCCGACTCGCCGGCGGGGCTGTGCGGCTGGCTGGTGGAGAAGTTCCACGCCTGGTCGGACGGCTTCCCGTTCACCCGTGACGAGCTGCTGGACGACATCACGCTGTACTGGCTGACGGGCACCGCGGCGTCGTCGGCCCGGCTGTACTGGGAGAGCATCCGCAAGGTCCAGAAGTGGTTCTCGGAGGCGACGGACGACACGGTGGACGTCCCGACGGGGTGCTCGATCTTCCCGGCCGAGATGCCGCGGCCGTCGCGCCGCTGGGCGGAGCGGCGGTACACCGACATCCGGCATTGGCACGAGCTGGACCGGGGCGGGCACTTCGCGGCGTACGAGCAGCATGAGCTGTTCGTCGACGAGGTGCGGACGTTCTTCCGGCTGGTCCGCTAGTTCACCCGGCGGGACTGCCCCTGCCAGAACGGTTCCCGCAGCTTGAACTTCTGGATCTTCCCGGTCGCCGTCCGCGGCAGCTCGGCCAGGAACTCGACCCGCTTCGGGCACTTGTACCCAGCCAGGTAGCCCCGGCAGTGCTGGATCAGCTCCTCCGCCGTGACTTCGCCCTCCACCACGACCAGCGCCGTGACCAGCTCGCCCCACTTCTCGTCCGGGATGCCGATCACCGCGGCCTCGCGGATCGCCGGGTGCGAGTTGAGCGCGTCCTCCACCTCGATCGACGACACGTTCTCGCCGCCCGAGATGATCACGTCCTTCTTGCGGTCCGCGATCGTCAGGTAGCCGTCTTCGAAGGTGCCGCCGTCGCCGGTGTGGAACCAGCCGCCCTCCTGGACGCGGGCGGTTTCCGCCGGGTTCTCCCAGTAGCCGTCGAGGTTGTGGTTCGACTGGGCGAGCACCTCCCCGTCGCCGTCCACGGCGATCCGGACGCCCAGGGCCGGCGTCCCCGCGCGGCCCAGCAGCCGGGCCTGCTCGTGCGGGTCGAGGTCCGCCCATTCGCTGCGCATCCGGTTGACCGTCAGCAGCGGCGCGGTCTCGGTGAGCCCGTAGATCTGGATGAACTCCCAGCCCAGCTCGGCCCGGACCCGCTCGATCGTGCGCGTCGGCGGCGGCGCGCCGGCCACGACGATCCGGACGCGGTCGCGGCCGGGGATCTCGCCGTCCCACTTCGCGGCGCCGTCCAGCGCCGCGGTGACCACGGCCGGAGCCGCGCACAGGATCGTCACGCCGTGTTCGTCGATCCGCCGCAGGATCTCCGTGCCGTCGACCTTCCGCAGCACGATGTGCCGGCCGCCGAGGCCGGTCACCGCGTACGGCATGCCCCAGCCGTTGCAGTGGAACATCGGCAGGGTGTGGAGCAGGACGTCGTTGTCGCTCAACGTCGTGTGCAGGCCGAAGACGGCGGCGTTCAGCCAGATGTTGCGGTGGGTGAGCTGCACGCCCTTCGGCCGCGCGGTCGTCCCGGACGTGTAGTTGATCGTGGCGGTGGCCGACTCGTCGCCGTCCCAGGGCACGGGTGTGCCGCCGCCGCCCCAGACGGCGTCGTCGTCGCGGCCGAGGACGAACACGTGCTTCGCCGTCACCGTGTCCAGCAGGTGCTCGAGCTCCGGGTCGACGATGAGCACCTCCGCCCCGGAGTGCTCCACTATGTACTTGACCTCGGCCGCGGCGAGCCGGAAGTTCACCGGCACCAGGATCCGGCCCCAGCCGGACACGCCGAAGAACGACACGAGCAGCCGGGCGGCGTTGTGCGACACGATCGCGACCCGCCCGCCGGCCGGCACGCCGAGGGCGTCGAGGTTGGCCGCCTGCGCGCGGGCCCGCCGCGCCACCTCGCGGTAGGTGAGCGAACCCCAGCTCGGCGCGGGCTGGCTCGGTTCGTCGACCACGGCGACGCGGTCCGGGTACACCGTTTCCGCGCGGTCGAGGAAGTCCCGGACACCCAGATCGAAGAACATCCCCCGATGATGACTCGTCGCGGGTGCCCGCACCAGTCCGATGTGGTTCGCTGGAGGGCGATGGACTTCGACACGGTGGCCGGCGAGCTCTACGGGGGCGACCTCGCGGAGTTCGTCAGCGCGCGCAACAAGGCCGCGAAGGCCGCGAAGGCGGAAGGGGACGCCGAGCTCGCGAAGCGGATCCAGCAGCTTCGCAAGCCGACCACGGCGGCGGCGATCGTCAACGGCCTGGGCCGGGACGACTCCGAGCAGCTGCGGGAACTGGCCGAGCTCGGCGCCGAACTGCGCGACGCGCACACCCGCTTGGCCGGTGACGAGCTGCGCGCGCTGACCCGGCGCCGCGGCGAGCTGGTCCGGCGGATCCTGCACGAACTGCCGTCGATGAGCGACACGGTGTCCCGCGAGGTCGAAGCGACCCTCGAGGCGGTCGCGGCCGACCCGGACACCGCCGCACTGGCACTCGCCGGGCGGCTGACGTCGATGGCGCACCAGGACACCGACCAGTGGTTCAGCCTCGCCGCCAGCGTCCCCCCGGTCACCGGCAAACGCCCCGAGAAGCTGGTGGACAAGGCCGAACCGGCCAAGCCGAAGCGGGACCACCGGCGCGAAGAAGAGGACCGCAAGCGGGCCCGCGCGGAACGCGAACGCCTGCGCAAGGAGGCGGCCGAGCGCGACCGGGATCGCGCGGCGGCCGAGCGCGACCTGGTCCGCACCGAACGCGCGGCCGAGCAGGCGAAGGCCCGCGTCGACGACCTGCGCGAGCGCCTCGCGGAAGCCGAGGAACGCGCCGAGCGGGAGACGGCCGAGTTCGAGAAGGCGAAAGCGGCGTTCGAGGAAGCCGACGCGGCCGCCACCGCCGCGCGGAAAGCCGCTGACGCCGCCCGCTGAGCGGGCTATGCGATTGAGGGATGGCCGTGTGCCGGTCCGATTGGTAACCTGCGATGGTGCCCCGGATGGGCCGACACACGGAGGTAGTGGCTACTCAGCCCCCTTGAGATCGACACGTTCTGCCGTTCCTTGGCGGAGCTGTGCCCTTCGTGTCGGCCTCTCGGCCTCCGGTGATTCCGTCATCGGAAAGGACCACCCAGTTTGATCATGCTCACCACGACCGGCGCCCGGACGGGCCGGAAGCACCGGGTTCCGTTGGGCGCCTTGGACATCGACGGCCGGCTGGTCGTCGTCGCCTCGGCGATGGGGTCGCCGAAGCACCCGGCCTGGTATCACAACATCCGGCGCAACCCGCTCGTCCTGGTGGAAACGGACACCGAGTCGTTCGAGGCGATGGCGGCGCTCCCGCCGGACCGCGACAAGCTGTTTCTCGAGGTGATCGAGCGGGAGCCGGGGTTCGCGCAGTACCAGGCGCGGACGACCCGGATCCTGCCCGTCGTCGAGCTGCACCGCGTCGACACCGCCCGCCGGATGGGTGACTGGCTCGTCGAGATGCACGACTGGCTGCGCGGCGAGCTGACGGAAATGCGCGCCGAACTCGACTGCGGTACCCCACGAGAGCTGCGTCTGCGCTGCGCCGGCTTCTGCACGGCCCTCACCCGGCACCACACCGGTGAGGCGAACAACATCTTCCCGCTGCTCGCCGAGCGGTTCCCGGCACTCGCGCCGACGTTGGCGAAGCTCGACGAAGAACATGTCGTCGTCGCGCGGCTGCAGGAGGAGGTGCAGCAGCTCGTCGCGCAGGAAGCCGATCCGGTCCGGCTCCGCGCGGAGTTCGACCGGCTCAAGTCCGAATTGGACAGTCACTTCGCCTACGAGGAGCAGACGCTCGTGGCCGCGCTCAACGCCCTGCTGCCCGCGCCGGGCTGATTCAGAGCAGCACTTCGGCCAGTCGGCGCTGGTTCGCCAGTTCCGCTTCGGGTGACGGGCCGAGCACCTGCACCGCCACGTGGTCGGCTCCGGCGTCCACATGGGACTGCAGGCCTTCGGCGATCGCCTCCGGCGTGCCGTGCCGGACGAGGTCGTCGATCAGCCGGTCGCTGCCGCCGCCCGCGACGTCGGCCTCGGTGTACCCGTGGCGCAGCAGGTTGGTCACGTAGTTGCGCAAGCCCAGGTAGGGGGTCTGGACGTACGGCCGTCCGATGGTGCGCGCGGCCACCGGGTCGTCGTCCACGACCACCTTCTGCTCCGGCGCCAGCAGCTTGCCCGCGCCCAGGACCGCCCGCGCGTGCCGGGTGTGCGCGACCGGCACGAGGTACGGGTGTGCGCCCGCGGTGCGCTCGGCGGCCAGCTTCAGCATGCGGTCGCCGAGCGCGGCGAGGATCCGGGCTTCGGCCGGGACACCGGCCGCGTCGAGCCGGTCGAGGTAGTCGACGACCTTGGCGTACGGGCTGCGGTATTCGGTGACGGACTCCGGGTGGCCGACGCCGATACCGAGGAGCAAGCGCCTGCCGTAGCGGTCGGCGAGCCGGTGGTAGGACCCGGCGAGGGTCTCCGGCTCGTCGAGCCACATGTTGACGATCGCCGTCGCCACGGTGATCCGCTCTGTCGAGGCGAGGATGTCTTCGACCAGCGCGAGGTCGCCCACCGAGTTGCTCCCGGTGCCGAGCCACACCGCGCCGTAGCCCAGCTCGTCGGCCGCGATCGCCTGCTCCTTGCGGGTCACGTCGTCGCGGTGCGGGGCGAGGAACAGGCCGAACTGCATCACTACATTTGCCATGGTGGCGAATGTAGCAAATGTAGCGACCGCTGTCAGGCGGCCAACCGGTGCAGCCATTCGCGCAGCATCTGGCGCTCGGTCGTCGTCAGAACGTCCGTGTCGTCCTCGAGTGCGGTCGACAAAGCGACCGCGAGAGCGCCCACGGACGAGCCTTCGGCGGGGCGGTCGGCGAGCAGCCCGGCCAGGACCGACTCCCTGACCTGCGCGGACATCGCCAGGTCCCGGTTTTCCTCTGGCTGGGCGATCAGGCTGAGCGTCACGCCGCTGTTGGCTGCCGCGAACTGCCGCGCGGCCTCCCCCGCGTCGACGCGCAGGCGGCCGTCGCGCGCCAACGGCGTGAACAGCTCCAGCAGCATCGCCTCGGCGCTCGACGTGAGGTTGCACGGCACGCCCGGCTCGATCTGGCCGTAGAGCAGCACGTAGAAGGCGGGGTGCGCCAGGCCGTATTCGACGTGCCGGTCCCAGCCCGCGCGGATCCGCGCCACCGGGTCGCCGCCCGGCTCGGGGGCCTGGACGTACTGGGTGAAGCCGTAGTTGACGACGGCGTCGAGCAGGCCCTGCTTGCTGCCGAAGTGGTGGTACAGCGTCGGAGCCTGCACGCCGGCGCGTTCGCAGATCGCCCGCGTCGACACCGGCCCGTCGCCGGCTTCGTGCAGGAGCTGGCCCGCCGCCATGAGCAGGCGGTCGCGGGTGCTGGTGGCGTTGCTCGATCGTCCGGCCATGTAGCAATTGTAACGCCGTCTTGTAGCGGTCAGCGCAGCCGGAGCTGGACCCGCCGGAGCCCGGCAAACGCGGCCAGCACGCCCGGGTCCGTCGCGGCCGCGGCCGGGCGGACCGACCGGTAGCCGTCCAGGAGCGCTTCCTTCAGCTCTTCCCGCTGCGGCAGGTGCGCGAGCGCGGTGCAGGCGACGGCGAGGTCGTAAGCGTGGTGCCCGTAGCCGCAGTCGTCGAAGTCGATCACGCCCACCCGGCCGCGGTGCAGCAGGTAGTTCCGCTGGTGGAGGTCCCCGTGCACCAGGCCGAAGACGTCGGCGCCGTACCCGAGTTCGGCCCGCACCGCGCGGGCGCGGGCCACCGCCCGGCGGATCCGTTCGTCGCCGCCCGCTGCCGCGACGGCCCGGTCGACGACCGCGGCGGAGAAGCCGTCCACCTGCGTGCGGCCGTACTCGGTCAGGTCCTCGACGCGGCCGCGGTCGAGGCCGTTCATCCGGGTGCCGTGCAGGTGCAGCCGCGCGGCGAACTCGCCCACCGCGTACAGCTGCGGCGCGCTGAGCCGCTCGTCGAGGAACCGGCCCTCGACCCAGTGGCGGAGCACGCAGGTGCGCGGCTCGGGCACGGCCGGATCGGCGACCACGGTGACCAGGTCCCGCGCCCGCGTCGGCACCGGCTGCGGAACGACGAGTTCGGTTTCCCGGCGCAGTCCGGCGAGCCAGGCCATCTCGGCCCGCACCTGCGCGACGCCGGGGCCGTCCGGCCGCTGCACGCGCAGCACGTACCGGTGGCCGTCCGCGCCGTCGACGCGGAACGCCGTGTTCTGCCCGTGGCCCAGCGGGGTCAGGCGGGCCACCGGCACGGCGTAGGCCGTCAAGGCCGCTTCGGCGAGCCGGCGCAGGCGCCGCGTCCGGCCGGCGCGGTCGAGCTCGGCGAACGGCCGGCTGTTCGCCTGGAAGTCGGCCATCGCCCAGGTGCTCAGCTGATCGGCCGTTCCGGCTCGCGCGCGTGCGAGACCAGCTCGATGGCCGGCGTGTGCCGCCCGTCGCCGAGCCGGTCCACGCCGCGCGATCCCTCCGCCAGCCGCTCGACCTCGGCGTCCGGCCGCGCCCTGAACCGCATGAACCGGCTGGTCATGCCGATCTTGCCGCCGCACTGGCGCACGAGCGGGTGGTGCCCGGCGAGCAGCAGCTGGTCGATCCGGGTGATCAGCTCGGTCGAGCCGTTGGCCAGGGGGTTGAGCCGCCGCACCCCCGCCGGCGGCCGGACCGGGCCGTGGGTGGTCATACCGTGCCGCACGCGTGTTCTCCGTCCGCCGGTTCACCGGCCCCTGACCTTCCCGTTGAGCACACGTGCGAATCGGACGGCCGGTTCAGTGCCGGACAGCGCGTGGATCTCGGTGCCCGCCAGCACGGCGGCCGCCAGTGCGGACAGGAGCATGAGCGGCAGCGGCGCGGCCAGCGGGTCGATGCCGGTGAAGGACTCGTAACCGATCACCGCGGTGAGCACGGCGTCCGCGGCGACGGCCGTTTGCACGAGGCGCAGCCGGTGCGCCTCGGAATGGCCGGTGAAGCGCAGGAGCCAGGCCAGCGCGGGCAGCACCAGGATCGCGTGCATGGCGACGGCGTGCAGCGGCTTGAGGGAGCCGGCCGTCGTGTAGGCCAGCTGCGGATCGCCGCCGCGGGCCGCGACGACCCCGCGTCCGATCATCACCGCGCCGGTGGTCAGCGCGACGAGAAGCACGACCAGGCCGGCGCGGACGGCCAGGCGCAGGCTCGGCGCGTCCGGGCCGGGCTCGACGAGCGCGGTGGCCGTGAAGCCGATGACGGTCAGGACGAGCACGCCGCCGCCCGCGGCCAGCGTCATCGAGACGAAGGTGTCGAACGACGTCTCGAAGTTGAAATGGGACGGCACGCCCCGCCACGCCTGCATGCTGACCAGCACGACTTCGACGACGCTCGCCGTGGTGAACGCGCCGAGCAGGACGCTCCGCAGCCGGGCGCGCATGGTGAGGAACGACGTCGCCCAGGCGACCGACGCGAGCGTCAACCCGAACGACAGGCCGAAGGTGACGGCCTTGCGCATCGACAGCGGGCCCAGCCACGAGCCGCCGGTGGCGATGAGCACGAAAGCGTGCGCGACGCCGCTCAAGAACAGCGCCGCGCCGACGGCGTAGGCGATGCGCTCGGCCCGCCGTGCGTCGGGCCAGACCTGGGTCAGTGCGTTCATGGGTGGAGTCTGGCGCCGCTGCCCAGGTCGTCACATCGGCCCGGTGGCGGCACCACAACGTACGACGAGGGGCGTACGGCAAGCGGCGAGTATGTCGAAAAAGCGCGGGTAAAGAAATTACTTTGTTCTTGACGGAATATTAACGAATGGCGTGCCCGGAGCCACTCGCCAGGCGGATGCGGTGGTCGTGAAAGCGTTCTACGCTGCGAACATGTACATCGCACTGCTGACATACACGGCGCCCGAAACGGAAGTCGACTACGCGTTGCCCGACCATTCCGAGTGGGTGCGTAAACAATTCACGAAAGGGCTCTTCCTGGTTTGCGGAAAGGGCAACGGCTCCGCCGACCACGTGATCCTGATCCGGTCGGTGCTGCGCGGCAAGCTCGACGCCGTGCTCGCCAGCGACCCGTTCGTGGTCCGGCGGCTCGCCCGCTACGACGTCATCGAGTTCACCGCCACGCGCACCGCTCGGGAGCTGCTGGCCATCAACGAGGCGATCGCCTCCTGAGGATCCGCCGAGGTCGGGTGGCCCGGCGACGACGCCCCGCCACCTGACGGCGAAGAAAGCTCGCCCGCTGCGTCTCGCTTATGATCGCGAGCGACGTCCAGCAGGGAGAGTGCGATGAAAACCCCCGACCTCGTCTTCCGGGGCCGCCGGTTGAGCAGTGACCGCGCGCTGGTGCTGGCCGCGGTCGAGTCGCTCCCCGCGGCCCGCTCCGCGGTGGCCGAGGGCGCCGATCTCGTGAGTTTCGCCGGCTCGGACGCCGAGTCGCTGGTCGAGTCGGCACGGGCGGCTTTCCCCGGCCTCTTCGTCGGGGTGGCCACCGCGGACGCCTCGGTCGCCGCTGCCTGCTGCGAGGCGGGCGCCGACCTGATCCTCGCGCGCGCGGACCTCGCCGAGGTCGCGGCCCGGTACGGCGTCGGTTACGCCGCTCCCGCCATCCCTGCCGAGGCCGGTTTGCCCGATTCCGCGGTCGTCCTGGACATCGGGGAGTTCCGCACGCCGTTGCCGGATTCGCCCGTGCTGGCTTCGGTGCCGGGCGACGGAACGCCCGGCGGGCTGGCGCTGGCGGCGCTCGCGGCGTCGGCCGGGGTGGCGATCCTGCGCACGGAACACGTCCGCCAGGTGCGGCACGTGGCGGAAATGGCGGCGAGCATCGCGGGCACCCGCCCGCCGGCGAAGGCGGTCCGATGGGAGTGATCAACCAGGTCTGGCCGTCCGCGCGCGAGCTGACTTCGCACGACCTCGAGCAGCTGTACCGCTACCCGGCGGACCCCCGCTGGCTGGCGGTGAACTTCGTGTCGAGCACGGACGGCGCGATCACGGTCGAGGGCCGGTCGGGGGGCTTGTCCACCCCGGCGGACCGGATCGTCTACCGCCTGGGCAACGACCTGGCCGACGTCGTCCTGGTGGGTGCGGGAACGGCGGTGGCGGAGGGGTTCGAGGGCATGCGCCCGGATGCGGCGACGGCCGACCGTCGCCGCCGGTTCGGCCTGGCCCCGATCGCCCCGGTGGCGGTGGTGACCACGGGCCGTTCGCTGCCCCCGGACGCCCCGGTGATCACGAAGGCCGCGGTCCCGACGCTGGTCTTCACGTGCGCGTCGGCGCCGCCGGAGCTGCGCGAAGCCTGGGCGGCCAACGGCGCCCGGGTGTTCGTGGCGGGGGAGTCGTCGGTGCCGGCGGAGCGGGTGGTGTCGACGCTGGTGGCGGAGGGCTTGGGCCGCATCGACTGCGAAGGCGGCCCTCGGTTGTTCGGCTCGTTGATCGAGGCGGGAGTGGTCGACGAGTTCCGGTTGACGGTGGCACCGTTCCTGGTGGCGGGAACGTCGAGCCGGGCCGCACTCGGCGGGGTCGTCGATCCGGCGGAGCTGGAGCTGGCTTCGGTGCTCACCGATGGCGCCAGTGTGCTGCTGCGGTACCTGGCACGTCGCTAGTTTTGTCGGTGCCTTCCGGTAATGTGGAATTCGGGGGCTACCTAGGCGGCTTTCCCTTGCTGCACAAGGAAAATCGCTGCCGGAGTCTTGTCAGGAGTTCACCCGTTCCAGTGATGACGGTCGCACGTTTGTTCGAGTACCGTCGGAGACATGATCACGACCCGAAGACGTCCGCAGCACCGCGAACCGGTGCTGCGCCAAGGAAAACCCCTACCGATCCAGCAGTCGCCGGAAGTGGTCCGGCAGCGGCAGCTCCCGAGCTTCTTCCCGCGTCAGCCAAGCGAAGTCGTCGTGCTCCTCCGGGCTGAGCACGACCTCGCGCGCCCCTTCTTCTTCGACCGTGTAAACGAAAGCGTGGATGCGCAAGGGGCGGCCGGTGATGTCCGGCCACGCGTCGCGCGCCAGCTCGCCGGTGACGCGCACCCGCAATCCGGTCTCCTCCGCCGCTTCGCGCGCCGCTGTGTCCTCCAAGTGTTCGCCCGGTTCCGCCGTGCCGCCGGGAAGTTCCCACCGGCCGGCGAGGAACACGCCGGGCCCGCGGCGGAGGAACAGCACCCGGTCGCCGCGGGCGATCCAGCAGTAGGCCAGGTGCTTGTGCGCGAGCTCCGTCATGCGGGCGATTCTCGCTCAGTTGGTCTTCGACGTCGGCAGGTGGGCGCCGAGGTACCCGACGTACACCGTGCCCGTCCGGTCGGTGTCGTCGAGGAAGTGCAGCCGGGGTGCCGGCGATTTGAAGCGCTCCAAGGCGATGTGGGCGCCGAAGTAGTCGCGCCCGGCCGGGTTCGTCCGGGGGTCGACGCGGAACGTGCGGGCCTGGCGGAGCCGCTCGTTCGTCGTCACCGTGTCCGACTCGGCGAGGGCGATGATGTTGGCGCTGATCAGCGAACCCGGCTGGCCGGTGCGGGCGAACGCGAGCACGTCCGACAGCTCGGGGCCCGGGTCCTGGCCCGCGTCGAGCAAGGACGTCCGGGCGCCCGCGTAGGCGTCGAGGGTGCGCAGCGCGTCCCACGCCTTCCGGCGCCAGGCGGCGGCTTTGGGGTGGTGGTCGAGGATCGCGGCCGGCGCCGGCTCGGCGGTGATCGCGAGGTGCCTGAGCGAGGCCGTCGCGGCGCCGATCAGCTCCGCGAAGCTGGGGAATTCTTCCGGCGGCCGCTCGGCGGCGGCGACCTCGTCGTCGGCGTCGTGGTGGCGGGCGAGCCGGCCCGCCAGCAGCCCGTTGACCCGCCGGAGCTCGTCGCGCTCGGCCTCGGTCTCTTCGAAGGCCCGCGCGTAGTCGTCGACCTCCGCCTGCAGCTGCGCGAGCTGGTCGCGCAGGCAGGCGACGTCGGTGGCACACGCCTCCTCGAGGCGCCGGCGGAGCATCTTGACCTCGCAGGCGTGCCGGTCGCGCTCCTCGGCGTGGACCTTGGCCTTCTTCCGCAGGATCGTGATCACGCCCCGCGCCTCGGCCAGTTCGCGCTCGGCGCGGCCGAGTTTCCCGACCAGCTCGGCATCGGGCTCGTGCTCCGGCGAAGCGAACGGGTCGGCCTCGTACCAGGCCCGCACGCTCGGCACGTCCGCCCACTCCTCGGGCAGGGGCGTCCGGCCGCGGGTCTGGATCAGGCGGGTGATCGCGCCCTGCAGTGCTTCACCGGAGACCGGGCTGGCGGTCACGACGAAATCCGGGAGCTGGTCGCACGGCGGTACGTACAGCCGCGCGCCCTGGGGCACCGCGCAGCCGAGCGGGAGGTGCCGGTTGAGCGTGTGGCGGAAGCGGTCGTCGACGTCGAAGACGTTGACCAGCCCCGGCCAGCCCTCGACCGGCACCGTCGGCGGCTCGGTGAGCACCAGCACCGCCGAAGAGCGCCAGGGCGCCACCAGTGCTTCGCCGAGCAGATCGGCGAGGTGGTCGCACTCCTTGCGCGACCAGCCGCGCATCGCCAGCACGGGCGTTTCGATCGGGATTTCGTCGCTGCCGCTGGCGCCCAGTTCCTCGAGTCCGATCCGCTGCGCCGGTGCGTCGTGGCAGCTGCGCCACGGCCGCGTGCACGCCGCGCTCAGCAGCCACGTCACCCGGTCTTCGCCGGCGCGGTAGCACAGCGAAAGCAATACCTGAACGGAGTAGCGGCCTTCGCTGCTCTCGTAGGCGAACTTCAGGTCGCACCGGCGCGAACCCCCGTCGTCCGACGAGCCGAGATCGGTCACCGTGTAGTCGTCGTGCTGCCGCTGGCGGCTGATCAGCCTGCTGCGCAGGGCGTCCAGCGGGCGTTTTCCCTCGGTGGGGACCAGTCCGTGGTGCCAGAGCCGGTGCACCCCCACAGGACTCAACTCCGTTCGCCGGGAACAGGACCTCAGCCGAACATAGCGGATCCTGTCACCGTTCGAACGCGGGGCGTCACGCCGTGCGGGTCCAGAGGCAGAACGGGTGCCCGGCCGGATCGAAGCAGACGCGGACGTCGTCCTCCGGCTGGAACTCGGCGACCACCGCGCCCGCCGCGGTCGCCACCGCCGTGGCCTCCTGGATGTCGTCGACTTCGATGTCGAGGTGCAGCTGCATCTGCTGGGCGCCGTTGACCGGCGGCCACACCGGCGGAACGTGTCCGGTCTCCAGCTGGAAGGAAAGCCCCGCGCTGCCGTCGTCCGGGCGCAGGGTCACCCACTCCGGTTCGTCCGTGCGGATCGGCCAGCCGAGGAGCTTCGAGTAGAACTCGGCGAGCGCACGGGGTTCCGGCGTGCCGAGCACGGTGGAGGTCAGCTTCATGATCGGACTGGTACCCGCGAGGCGGAATTCCTACCGCGGTCCGGAGGTGCCCGTGTCGAAGTAGGCGATCGGCGGCCCGACCTGCCGCCACGACGTCGTCGCGAACACCGCGGCGCCCGACAACGCGAGCAGCGCGGTGACAACGGCCAGCGTGGCGCCGATGCGGCCGAACCCCGGCCGGGTGCGCGCGCCGGCGCAGACGCCGAAGACCAGCGCCAGCACGCTGATCGGCAGCAGTGCGAACCACAGTGCGCCGAGAACCAGCACGAACGCCTGCGCGATCCAGGAAAGCGCCCAGGCCGACACGACCCCCGGCCGCACGATCAGCCAGGCCGCCCAGGTCGCGATGGCCAGCGTGAGGCCGGAGGCGCCGATCGCGAGCGACGCGATCGCCAGGCCGCGGCGGCCGGTGGGACGGGTGGTTTCGCGCGCTTCGGACTCCGGTTCCCCCATGCCGGGAACATCCCTCCGGGAGGGTTTGGTGTTACCGGAATACCTCGGCAGCCCGTGGGTTGGTTCCTGGCGCAGGCGTTGCGATCACCGAGGAGCTGCCATGTCGTCCGAGCGCATCCAGGGAACCGTTGCCGACGGGTTCGAGTCCGTCCGGGAGGAGTTCGCCGCCGTCGCGGCCGACGAGGGCGGCGACTACGCCGCTCAGCTCGTCGCCCACGTCGACGGCGAACGCGTCGTCGACCTGTGGACCGGTCCGGGCATCACCGGCGACTCGTTGACCGGCGTGTTCTCCTCGACGAAAGGGGCCGCGCACCTGGTGGTCGCGCTGCTCGTCCAGGACGGCGTGCTGGACCTCGACGAGCGGGTCGCCCACTACTGGCCGGAGTTCGGCGCCGCCGGCAAGAGCGGCATCACCCTGCGGGAGCTGCTCGCGCACCGCGCCGGCCTCGTGGGCGCCGACGACGGGTTCACGGCCGACGAGCTCGCGGACGACCGCGTCATCGCCGAGCGCCTGGCCCCGCAGCGGCCGTACTGGCGGCCCGGCACCGCGTTCGGCTACCACGCGCTGGTGATCGGCGCGCTGACCGGGGAGGTGGTCCGGCGCGTCACCGGCCGCAGCATCCAGGAGCACTACGAAGAGCGCGTCCGGAAGCCGTTCGAGCTCGACTTCTACTTGGGGCTGCCCGAGGAGCTGGAGCCGCGGTTCCTGACCACCCAGCCGATGCAGCCGACGCCGGAGCAGCTGGCGGAGCTGGAGGCGAACGCGACGGGGCCGAACAGCATCACCGGGATCGCCTTCGCCCGCAACCACCCGGAGGCGCCCGAGCTCTGGGAGCTGCCGAACATCAAGGTGGTCCGCCGGCTGAGCCCGGCGTCGGTGGGTGGCGTGGCGTCCGCGCGGGGCCTGGCCGGCATGTACGCGGCGACGATCAGCGGCCCGGAGCCGCTCCTGCGCCCGGAGACCCGGGCGGAGTTCGCCCAGATCCACTCGGCCGGCGACGACCTGGCCACGCGCAACCGCAACGCGTTCGGCCTCGGCTTCGCCATCGTCTCGGACAACTACCCGGTCCTGGGCCAGGGCGCCTTCGGCCACAGCGGCGCGGCCGGTTCCCAGGCGTTCGCCGACCCCCGCAGCGGCCTGGCGTACGGCTACAACCGCCGCCGCTTCGCCTTCCCGGGCGGGGCGGCCCCCGAGAACGTCCGCCTGGTCCGCGCGGTCCACGCAGCCGCAACGGCCTGACCGTCCACACAGGACACGCCACCCGGTCGCACCGGCTCGTTGGTAACGTTCCGTACCCGGAGGAACACGTGACTGCGGCCGGTCCTGGCGGCGTTCCCCCGGCTGCGGGAATGCACGTCTGGAGTGGACGTCGTTACAGACTTCACCCGTTAGGACGTTCCGATCGAGACATCCACCCTGCTCACGCGCTTCGGTCTGACTTTCCGTAGCTAAAACTCTCCCGATCACCGCGCTGATGTGAAACTATTGGGCCGTTGCGGGGAGAGGGCCCCGCGACGGGGGGACTCACCGTCACGGCAGCGTCCCCATGAAGATCCCCAGGGGAGAGGAGATCGACCATGTCGACGCCCACGGATGTCAAGCCGGAGGAAGCACCGGAGCCGGTCGAGCCGACCGGGCCCACGGTCCAGTGGACCGACTCGGACGGCAAGATCCACACCGAGCACCCGGTCCACACCGACTGCACGGGCGGGTGCTACCAGAAGATCACGGCCTGAGCGCACCTGCGGTCCAATGCCCGCCTGCTGATCTCTGACCGGTAGGCGGGCTCCTTTCTGCCATCGGCTGTGCTGTCATAAGAGGGTGCCTGTGACGAACCTGGACCCTCCGGCAGTCATCGAGTCGGTCCGCGCTCTGCAGCAAGCCGCCGCGGACGCATCTTGCCTGGGGCGCTTCCACGAGGGTGTCAAGCACCTGAGGCGGGGCATGAGCCTGCTGGACTCAATCCACCCGGTCGCCGACGAGCACCGCACGGATTGGCTCGTCACGCGGATCAAGGTGGCCAGCACCCTGGCGGGCATGTCCTCGGAAATCACCGGGGACGTCGCCGCCGGGCTCGCCGGCCTCGACGACGTCCGCATCCTGATCAACGCCGTTCCGGATCCGGAGTTGCGGGCCGAGCTCAACGGCACGTTGAACCACAACTACGCCATGCGCCTCATGACGGTCGGACGCAACGAGGACAGCCTCGCTTCGTTCGACGCCTCGCTCGAGCACAAGGAGCACCGGCTCAGCCTGGGCGACCGCGAGTCCCAGATGCGCGGGTTCGTGATCACCCTCTACTGCCGGGGCTGGGTGCACACCAAGCTGGGCAACGTTCAATCGGCGCGGGAAGACCTGAACCGGGCGCTCGAGCTGTCCGAGAAGTACGAGCTGCGCGCCGAAGCTGCGGACGCCAGGCGCATCCTCGGCACCCTGGCGCTCCGCACCGGGCAGATACCCGAGGCCCTGCGGCTCTACGAGACGAGCGAACAGGCTTACCGGGCACTGGGGCTCGAGGTGCCGCCGCTGCTTTGGCGGGAACAGGCGCAGGCCCTGCTCGCAGCCGGGCTGGCCGACGAGGCAGGAAGCCAGCTGGACGAGGTCGTCGCCAAGATGCGGGCGGAGCCCAGCCTCGCCCGCGACATCGGAGCCACGGAACTCGAGCGGGCGGCAGCGGCCCTCCTGAGCGACGACATCCAGCTCGCCCGGGAGATGGCCGCCTCGGCGCGCAAGCAACTGCAGCGAGTGGGCTGCCAGACCTGCGCCGCCAATGCGGCCGTGCTGGGTCTGCAGGCCGACGCCAGGGAGATGCTGGCGAGCGGAACGGTGGCGGGCGCGCTGGCGACCCGGGCGATCCGGGTGGCCGAGAAAATGCCTTCAGCCCGCTTGGGCGAGCAGGCCGCCACCGCGCGGATGCTCGCCGTGCGGCTGGACATCCGGCGGGGCAACCTCAAGCGGGCCGTCGAGACCCTCCGGAACGTTCCCCGGCCCGGGCAGCTCACCCCCATCGACTACCGGATGCTGCGGCGGCTCTGCCGGGCCGAACTCGCCGTGGCGCAGGGGGACCGGGGTAAGGCGCTCACCGAGATCCGGTCCGGGCTCACCGAGCTCGATGCCGTCCGGGATCGGATGGGTGGGCTGGATCTCGTCTCCGGGACCGCTCTGCACGGGCAGGAACTCGCCGATCTCGCCGTCAAGCTCGTGCTCGAACGCAATGATGCGCGGCGCCTTTTCGTCTGGCTCGAACGGACCCGGGCGCAGACCTACCGCTACGAACCGCTCTCCGCCGGGACCGATCCGGAGCTCGCCGCGCGCGTGGCCGAGGTGCGGGGGCTCGGGCAGGCCATCCAGGAGGCCCAGCACGACGGGCACCCCATCGCCGGGTTGCGGGCGAAGTACAACGAACGGCTGCGGGAAGCGCAGCGGCTCGGCTGGCACACCGGGCGGTGGGGCCGGCCTCGGCCGGTGGCCGGGCTCGCCGAAGTCGCGGCCCGGCTCGGTGAGCGGGCCATGGTCAGCTTTGCCGCTTCGGGGGACGAGCTCGTCGCCGTCGTCGTGGCCGGGGGTGACTGCCGGCTCGTGCGGCTCGGGTCCGCCGGGGCCGCCGCCGAGTCCGCGCGCGTGCTCAACGTCGACCTCGATGCCCTGGCGCCCGACAACCTGCCCGAGCGGCTCGCCGAGGTCGTCATGGCCTCGGCGCGCAAGCAGGCCGACCGGCTCGACGCGCAGCTCATCCAGCCTCTCGCGGACGTCATCGGCGACCGCCAGCTGGTCATCGTCCCGACCGGGCCGCTCTACGCCGTGCCGTGGGGGGTGCTGCCGGGGCTGCGGGGGCGGCCGGCCGTCGTCGCGCCGTCGGCGACCGCCTGGCTCGCCGCCGAGCTGACGAAGTCGTCGCGCGCCCGCAAGATCGTGCTGGTGCGCGGGCCCGGGCTGGCCGGCGCGCGCGGTGAGCTCGAGAAGCTGACCACGCACTACCGCACCGCCACCACGATGACCGGCGCCAAGGCCACCGTGAAATCCGTGCTGCGCGCGATGGACGGCGCCAAGCTCGCGCACTTCGCCGCGCACGGCGCGCACGAGCCGGAGAACGCGCTGTTCTCGCGGCTCGAACTCGCCGACGGCGCCCTGTTCGGCCACGAGATGGCCGGGCTGCGACAGCCCCCGCGGCAGGTCGTCTTCGCCGCGTGCGAGCTGGCGATGAACCGGATCCGGCCCGGCGACGAGGCCCTCGGGTTCGCCAGCGCGCTGCTGGCCAGCGGCTCCCGGACGGTGATCGCGCCGCTTTCGCGCGTCGGCGACCTCGCCTCGGCCGCCGCGATGGACGACTACTACCGCGCACTGGCCGTCCGGGAGAGCCCGGCGCTCGCACTGGCCGACGCGATCGCCGTCGACCCCTTCCGGCGCCCCTTCGTCTGCCTGGGCGCGGGCTGAGGCCGCGCCCTAAGACCGCGCGCTAAGACCGCGCTCTAAGACCGCGGGCTCAAGACACCGTCGCCGGCGGGGACCACACCAGCCGCGGGTCGGTCTGGACGAAGCTGCCGAGCAGCTGGTCGATCCGGGTCAGCACGTCGAGGTCGAGCCGGACGCCGGCGGCCTTGGCGTTCTCGGTGACCTGCTCCGGCGTGCTCGCGCCGGTCACCGCCGCGGCGACGCTCTCGTGCTGCAGCGTCCAGGCCAGCGCGAGCTGGGCCATCGTCAGGCCGGCGTCGTCGGCGACGCCGCGCAGCAGCTCCACCCGCTCCAGCAGGCCCGGCATGAGCAACGGCCGGGCGTGTGGCTGCGTGGCCGCCCGCGATCCCGCCGGGATCCGCCCGTCCCGGTACTTGCCGGTCAGCACGCCCTGGGCGAGCGGCACCGAAGCGAACTGCCCGACGCCGATCCGCGCGCCCACCGGCATCACCTGGGCTTCGGGCACCCGCCACAGCATCGAGTAGTGCGGCTGGTTCGCGATCAGCGGCACGTCGTACCGCGCGGCGGCCTCGTGGGCCTGCAGCAGCTGCTCGGCCGTCCACTCCGACGTGCCGACGTACCGGATCTTCCCCTGCCGCACCAGGTCCGAGAGCGCGAGGAACGTCTCCGCGACCGGCGTCCGGTAGTCGAAGCGCAGCAGCTGGTGGACGTCGACGTAGTCCGTGCGCAGCCGCCGCAGCGACCCTTCCAGCGACGCAATCAGGTGCTTGCGGCTCAGGCCCGCGTCGTTGGGGCCCGGGCCTTCCGGCCAGAACACGCCGGTGCACAGCACGAGGTCTTCGCGACGCACGCCGGCGAACGCGGCGCCGAAGGCCTCCTCCGCGGCGCCGCCGTCCCAGGCCGCCGCGGTGTGGAACGTCGTGACGCCGGCGTCCAGCGCCGCGGCGACGCAGCCGGGCGCTTGGTGCGTCAGCCAGTTGCCGTACGCGATCTCGCTGACGGCGAGCCCGCTCGCGCCCACCCTGCGGTATTCCACCTCAGCCTCCCGCGGCCATCTCGTCGATCCACGCGTCGATCGCACCCGCCTTGCGGGCGACCGACTCCCGCACCGATTCGTGCGGCAGGATCAGGAACTCCTCCTTGCCGAGCCCGCGCACGACCGCTTCGGCGACGTCTTCGGGGTCGATGAGCGGGGCCGCCGCGGCGATGGCCAGCGCGGCCGGGTGGCCGGCCGCGATGCCGGGCTCCAGCAGCGCCGTCCGGACGCCGAGCGGGCACAGCGCGCTGACCCGCACCCCGCGCGGCCGGTAGGTGATCGCCAGCCACTCGGCGAGGCCGACGGCGGCGTGCTTGGTGACCGAGTACGGCGCGTCGCCGGGGATGCCGAGCAGCCCGGCGCCCGACGCGGTGATCAGCAGGTAGCCCTCGCCGCGCGCCAGCATCGCGGGCAGCACGACCTGCGCGGCGTGGACGTGCTGCATGACGTTGATCTCCCACGACCGCTGCCACTGCTCGTCGGCCGCGTGCACGCCGGTGCCGAACGCGGCCCCCGCGTTGGCGCAGAACACGTCGATGCGGCCGTACTCGGCGCGGGCCGTCGCGACCAGCGCCTTGAGGTCCTGTTTGGACGTCGCGTCGGCGGCCACCGCGACGGCCCGGCCGCCCGCGGCCGCGATCTGCGCCGCCACCCGGGCGGCGCCGTCGGCGTCCACGTCGGACACGACCACCCCGGCCGCGCCCTCCGCGGCGAAGCGGCGGGCCATCGCGGCCCCGATCCCGTGTGCCGCGCCGGTCAGCGCGACCACGCGTCCAGTCAGTTCCACGCGGGCCCCAGTCATTTCAGCTTCGAATTGTCACGTGCGTGCGGGAAATGTATTTTCCGGTTGCGACGCTGGTGATAAAAATGCAGGTCAGACTTATGATCGTGCCGTGTTCCACGGTTTTGCACGTTAGCACGACTATTGCGTTTCCGGTGCCTCGTGCGTTATTCCTGAAGATCGCCACTCCCCGCGCACAGGAGGTCCGCCGATGGCCGAGCTCGTCCCGCCGTCGCACGCTCGCCGGCTGCGGTGCCTGGGGATCGGCGACCCCGACGTCGTCGCCGCGGTCGCGCGCCGCGGCGGCCTTGGCGTACTCGACGGCGCCGATCCGGCGGACCTGCGGCTGGTCGCGGCCCGGGTCCGGGTGCCGTACGCCGTGCGGACGGACGGCCCGCTGCCCGAAGGCCCGGCCTTCGCCGTCCGCACGAAAGCGCCGTGGGCCGGGGCGCTCGCCGAGGTCACGGACGTCGCCACGGCCGCCGAAGCCGTCCGCGGTGGCGCGGCCGGTCTCCTCGCCCGCGGCGGCGAGCTGAGCGACTTCGTGCTGCTGCAACAGCTTCTGAACACCTTCGACGTCCCGGTCTGGGGCAGCGTGGCCGGGCCGCGGACGGCGGTGGGTGCGCTCGCCGGGGGTGCGGCCGGTGTCGTCGTCGGGTCCACAGTGGATGTCGGGGCGATCGTCGGCGCGGCGGTGCCGGAGCCGGTGTTCGGCACGCGGCTGTGCCGGACCCTGGGCAGTGCGCTGCCGATCGTCCAGGGCCCGATGACGCGGGTGAGCGACCAGCCGGGCTTCGCGGCCGCCGTCGCCGACGCGGGCGGGTTTCCCTTCGTCGCCGTGGCCACGGCGAACGGCGAACGCACCGCCGAGCTGCTCGCCCGGACCGCCGGGCGCCTCGGCGACCGGCCGTGGGGCGCGGGCATCCTCGGCTTCGTGCCCGACGACCTGCGCGCCGCCCAGCTCGCGGCGATCCAGGCGGCGCGACCGCGGTGCGTGCTGGTCGCGGGCGGGAAACCCGGCCAGGCCAAGGCGCTGGAGGCCGAGGGCATCGCGACGTTCCTGCACGTGCCTTCGCCCATCCTGCTCCGCCAGTACCTCGACGCCGGGGTCCGCCGGTTCGTCTTCGAGGGCGCCGAGTGCGGCGGGCACGTCGGCCCGCGGCCGAGTTTCGAGCTGTGGGAGGAACAACTGGCCGTCCTCGGCGCCGCGAAGGACGTCGAGGTCCTCTTCGCGGGCGGGATCCACGACGCCCGGTCGGCCGCGGTGGTCGCCGCGATGGCGGCGCCGCTCGACGCGGCCGGCGTCCTGATGGGAACGGCTTACCTCTTCACGGAGGAGGCCGTCGAACACGGCGCGATCACCGGGCTGTTCCAGGAGCGCGCGCTCGCCGCGGACGCGACCGTGACGCTGGAAACCGCGCCCGGGCACCGCACGCGGTGCCTGCCCAGCCCGTACACGGCGGAGTTCGCGCAGGTCAAGGCCGGTCTGGGTGACACGCCCGAAGCGTGGCAGCAGCTCGAGGAGCTGAACACCGGGCGCCTGCGCGTCGCCAGCAAGGGCGTGCGCCGTGACGGCCAGTCCCTGGCCGCCGCTACGCAGCTGGCCGAGGGGATGTTCATGGCGGGCGAGGTCGCCGTCCTGCGGGATCGCCGGACGACGATCGCCGAGCTGCACCGCGAGGTCGCTTCCGGAAAGACGTTCGCCCGCCCCGGGGAACCGGTGCCGGACTCCCGCGACATCGCGATCATCGGCATGGCCTGCACGTTCCCCGGCGCGCGCGACCTGCCGGCGTTCTGGTCGAACGTCCTGCGCGGTGCCGACGCCGTCACCGAAGTGCCCCGCGAACGCTGGGACCCGGACGTCTACTTCGGACAGTCGACGTCGAAGTGGGGCGGGTTCCTGCCCGCGCTGGACGTCGACCCCCTCGCATTCGGCATTCCGCCGTCGGCGATGGGCAGCATCGACCCGGCGCAGCTGGTGTCCCTGGAAACCGCGCGCCGCGCCCTGGCCGACGCCGGCTACGCGAACCGGGACTTCGACCGCGAGCGCACGAGCGTCGTGTTCGGGGCCGAGGCGGGCGGTGACCTGGCGAACGCGGGCACGCTGCGGTCACTGCTCGACGGCTATCTCGACGAGGTACCGCCCGAACTGCTCGCCCAGCTACCGGAACCGACCGAGGACACCTTCCCGGGCACGCTGGCCAACGTCATCTCCGGCCGGATCGCCAACCGGCTCGATCTCGGCGGCGCGAACTACACGGTGGACGCCGCCTGCGGGTCGTCGCTGGCCGCGCTCGACCTCGCGGCGAAGGAACTGCGCGCGGGAACGAGCTCGCTGGTCCTCTGCGGCGCGGTCGACCTGCACAACGGGATTCACGACTACCTGATGTTCACCTCGGCGGGGGCGTTGTCCCCGACGGGCCGCTGCCGCCCGTTCGACGCGGCGGCCGACGGCATCGCACTCGGCGAGGGGGTGGCGTGCCTGGTCCTCAAGCGACGGTCCGACGCGGAGCGCGACGGTGACCGGATCTACGCGCTGGTCAAGGGAATCGGTGCGGCGAGCGACGGCAAGGCCCTCGGCCTGACGGCGCCCCGGCCGGACGGCCAGCGCCGCGCGCTGGAGCGGGCGTACCGGGACGCGGGAGTGTCCCCGGTGGACGTCGGCCTGGTCGAGGCCCACGGCACGGGAACGGTGGTGGGCGACGCGACGGAACTGCGGACGCTGACCGGCTTCTTCACCGACGCCGGCGCCGCCCCGGGGACGTGCGTGCTGGGCTCGGTGAAGAGCCAGATCGGTCACACGAAGTGCGCGGCGGGACTGGCCGGGCTGATCAAGGCCGCGCTGGCGCTGTGGCACGAGGTGGTCCCGCCGACCCTGCACCTGAGCAGCCCGAACGAGGAGTGGGACGTGACGGCGAGCCCGTTCACGTTCACGACGAGCGCCCGCCCGTGGGCCACCCCGGCCCGGCTGGCGGGGGTGAGCGCGTTCGGTTTCGGCGGGACGAACTTCCACGCGGTCCTGGCCGCGGCTCCGGTGGCCCCGGACCGGCGGCACGGCCTGCGCGACTGGGCACCGGCGGCGGAGAAAGCGCTGACGGAGCTGGAACGTGCGGTGGCGGAGCGGGGGCCGCACAGCCGCCCCGGCAAGATCGCCTTCCTCTTCCCCGGCCAAGGCAGCCAGCGCACCGGCATGCTGGCCGAGCTCTTCGTCCACTTCCCCGAACTCGCCGAGCTCCTCCGCCTCGCGCCCGACATCGCCGTCAAGGCCTTTCCGCCGCACGCCTTCACCGCCGAGGCCGCGGACGCCCAAGAGGCCGCCCTCACCGATACCCGCGTTGCCCAGCCGGCGCTCGGGCTCGTCGAAACCGCCGTGGCCCGGCTGCTCGCCCAGCTCAACGTCCGGCCCGACTTCCTCGCCGGGCACAGCTACGGCGAACTCGTCGCCCTCTCGGTCGCCGGGGCCTTCGACACCGAGACCCTCCTGGACCTCAGCCGGGCGCGGGCGCAAGCCATCGCCCAGGTCGCCCAGCCCGGCACGATGGCCGCCGTCAGAGCGGCGCGAGATGCCCTCACCCCCACCCTGATCGGTCCGGACGTCGTCGTCGCCAACCACAACGCCCCCGAACAGGTCGTCCTCTCCGGGCCCGGTCCCGCCGTCGAACGCGCCATCCGGCGGCTCCGGGAAACCGGCATCAGCGCCCAGCGGATCCCCGTTTCCTGCGCCTTCCACAGTCCGCTGGTCGCCGGCGCCGGTGACGTCTTCGCCCGGGAACTGGCCGGAGCGGTAATCGGGAACCCGCGGAAACCGGTGTGGGCGAACCGGACGGCGAAGCCGTACCAGGACGACGTCGGCGAGGAACTGGCCGCGCAAATCGGCGCTCCGGTGCGGTTTCTCGACCAGATCGAGGCCATGTACGCGGCCGGGGCGCGCATCTTCGTCGAAGCCGGGCCCGGGCGCGTCCTCTCGCGACTGGTGAAGGACATCCTCGGCGACCGGCCGCACACCGTCGTCGCCTGCGGGCCCGACCTGACCGCCTTCCTGACCGCGCTGCGGACACTCGCCGAAGCCGGCGTGGACGTCCGTACCGAACGGCTGACCCGGCCGCAGCCGCCCGAACCGTCCGCCACCGCCTGGGCCGTGGACGGGCGGTCCGCCCGCGCGCCCGGCTCGGACGCCCCCGCCCTGCCGACGGCCCGACGAATCCGGAGTACCGCCATGACCCAGCCCGCGCCCGGCCGTGACCAGGCGATCGTGGACTTCCTGCGCACCACCCGCGAGCTCGTCGCCGCCCAGCGGGAAGTCATGCTCGGCTACCTCGGCAGCGCGCCCGCCGTTCCGGCCCCGCTGCCGGTGGTCAGCGAGAAGCCCGTGGCCGAACTCGAGGAAGAACCCGAAGCAGAACCAGAAGACGTCATGAGCACCGTGATCGGCGTGATCAGCGAACGCACCGGCTACCCGGCCGACATGATCGCCGCCGACCTCGACCTCGAGGCCGACCTCTCGATCGATTCCATCAAGCGCACCGAAATCGCGGGCACCCTGCTGTCCCGGCTGGGCCTGCCCGCCGACGACCGCACCGACCAGCTCAGCCGCGGCCGCACGGCGAACGCCCTCGCCGCGCACCTCGAAAGCTGGCTGAACCCCACGCCGGCCGCGGCCGCGCCCACGCGGTACCGGCTCGAGCGGGTGCCCGTGCCGCTGGATCCCGACCCCGGGCGGCTGCGGGGGAAGAGCGTGGCCGCGCCGGACGAAGCCGTGCGGGCCGCCTTCGCCGCGGCCGGGGCGGAGATCGTCACCGGGGACGCGGACATCACCGTCCTGTTCGCCCGCGACCTCACGGAGGTGTTCACCCGGCTCAAGGCGCTGCGGGGGGACGTCTTCGTGGCGGCGGCGCCGGACACCGTGCCCGGGCTGCGGGGACTGGTGCGGTCCGCCGCGCTGGAGCGCGCCGGGGTGACCCGGCTCGTCGAGGTCACCCAGGACGTGGCGAAAACGCTGGTGGACGAAGCCCTCAGCGACGGCCCCGCGGTCGTCGGCCACGACAACGCCGGCCGCTTCACGATCGAGCCGCGACCGGCGGACCTGCCCTCGATCGCCTACTCCGGCGCCGGTCCGGGCGGCGGTGAACTCGCCGCGCTGGGCCTCGGCCCGGAGTCCGTCGTCCTGCTGGTCGGCGGAGCCCGCGGCATCACCGCCCGGGCGGCGGTCGCGTTCGCCGCCGCCGGCTGCCGGCTGGTACTCGCCGGACGGACCCCGTGGCCGGGCGAGCCGGACGACCTGCCCGTAGACCCCACGGCGATGCGCGCGGTGCTGGCCGGCCGCGGTGGCCCGGTCGCCGAGATCGAACGCCGCGTCCGGACCGTCCTGGCCCAGCGCGAGATCGCCCGTACCCTCGACGAGATCCGCGCCGCGGGCGGCAACCCGAGCTACACCTCGCTCGACGTGCGCGACCCGGACGCCGTGCGGCACCTCGTCGAGGAACTCCCCACCCGGCTCGACGGCGTCGTCTTCGCGGCCGGGGTGATCGACGACAAGCTCATGGCGGACAAGGACGAAACGTCGTTCCGGACGGTGTACGAGACCAAAGCGGACGGCGCCGGAGCACTGCTCGGCGCGCTCGGCGCGCTCGGCGCCGAGCCCGGGTTCGTCGCGTTCTTCGGCAGCATCGCCGCGGTCCTCGGCAACCGCGGCCAGACCGACTACGCCGCCGCGAACGACGCGCTCGAGACGATCGGCGCGAACTGGCCCGGCCGCGCGGTGACCGTCCACTGGGGACCGTGGGCACCGGCCGCCGACCACGGCGGCATGGTGTCGCCGGAGCTGGCGCGCGAGTACGAACGCCGGGACGTCGCCCTGCTCGACCCGGCCGAGGCCACCGCCGCCCTGCTGCGCGAGCTCGCCTACGGCACGGACCGTGCGGTGCTCTACACGGCGTCGCTGTGGTGACCCCGGTCGCCATCGTCGGCATGGGCGTGTTCCTGCCGGGTGCGTCCACGGTGGACCAGTACTGGCAGAACCTGGTGGAGGGCACCGACGCCGTCACAGACATCCCGAAGCACCGCCGGGACCCGGGGTTCCACGGCCGTGACGGCGCCGCGCCGGACCGCACCCACGGCCGCCGCGGCGGCTTCACCCCGGACACCCTGGACTTCGACGCGGTCGCCCACGGCGTTCCGCCCACCTCCCTCGAGGGCACCGAGCCGGACCAGCTGACGGCGCTGGCCGTCGCCGTCGGCGCGGTCGGGGACGCCGGTGGCCTCGGCCGGCTCGGCGACCCCGAGCGGATCGGGGTCGTGCTCGGCCGTGGCGGGTACCTCTCGCCCGGCCTGCAGGGCTTCGACCAGCGGGTCCGGACCGTCCGGCAGATCACCCGCACGGTCGGCGAGCTGATGCCGTCGGCCGGGCCCGCTGTCCTCGACCGGCTGCGGACAGCCCTGCTGGCACCGCTCGGCGAGTTCCGGCCCGAGACCGCCGCCGGGCTGGTGCCGAACCTCGCCGCCGCCCGCGTGGCCAACCGGCTCGACCTCGGCGGCCCGGCGTACACGGTGGACGCCGCCTGCGCGTCTTCGCTGGTGGCCGTGGACCAGGCGATCGGCGAGCTGACCCGCGGCCGCTGCGACGCCGTCCTCGCGGGCGGGGCGCACCAGACGCAGGACGACACGCTGTGGTCGCTGTTCACCCAGCTCGGCGCGCTGTCGCCGAGCCAGCGGATCAGCCCGCTGTCCCGCGACGCGGACGGCATGCTCATCGGCGAAGGCACCGCGATCGTCGTGCTCAAGCGGCTGGCCGACGCCCGCCGCGACGGCGACCGCGTGTACGCCGTGATCCGCGGCTGCGGCACGTCGAGCGACGGGCGGGGCGCGGGCCTGCTCAGCCCGTCCGTCGCCGGGCAGACCCTCGCCCTGCGCCGGGCCTGGGACTGGGCGGGACGGGATCCGGCGGAAATCGGCCTGCTGGAGGCCCACGGCACCGCCACCCCGGCCGGGGACGCCGCCGAGCTGACCACCGTCGCCGACGTCTTCGGCCCGGCCGCCGGGCCGCGCGCGGTGATCGGCTCGGTCAAGTCGATGATCGGGCACACGCTGCCGACCGCCGGGGTCGCCGGGCTGGTCAAGGTCGCCCTCGCGCTGCACCACGGCGTCCTGCCGCCGACGCTGCACTGCGCCGATCCGAACCCGCTGCTCGACAAGACCCGGTTCCGGGTACTGGCCGAGGCGCAGCCGTGGGGGGCGCTGCCGCGGGTGGCCGCGGTCAACGCGTTCGGCTTCGGCGGCATCAACGCCCACGTCGTGCTCGAAGCCGGCGACCCGGCACCGAAGCGACGCGTGCGCGTCGACGAGCCGGAACGCGTGCTGCGCCTGGCCGCGCGCACGCCGGAGGACCTGCTCGACCAGCTCGACCGGCTCGACCGGTCCGGCCCGGGTGACGGCCCGTGCCGGCTCGGGATCGTCGGCCCGGACGAGCGCAAGCGGGCCACGGCCCGCCGGGTGATCGCCAAGGTGGCGGCCGACGGGCGGTCGTGGCACGGCGCCGGCGACGTCTGGTGCAGCGTGGACCCCCTCCTGCCGGGCGGCAAGACGGCGTTCGTCCACCCGGGACTGGAAGCGGGTGCCGAGCCGCGCCTGGGCGACGTCGTGCAGCACTTCGGCCTTGACCGTCCACAGTGGTCGACGGCGAGCGTGCTCGACCGCGCGGCGAGCGTGTCGGCGGCCGGGCTGCTGCTGGGCGAAGTCCTGCAGCGGCTGGCGATCCGGCCGGACGCGCTCGCTGGGCACAGCGTCGGGGAGTGGACCGCGATGCAGGCCGCCGGGATGTACCGGGCGGCACCGGACGCCGTGGCGCGGTACTGGCCGGACGGCTTCGAGCTGCCCGAGGCGGACTACCTCGTGCTGGGCGCTCCGGCGGCGCAGGTGACCGGGCTGCTGCCCGCCGACCTCGTCGTCTCGCACGAGAACGCGGCCAAGCAGACGATCGTGTGCGGACCGCCGGCCGCCGTCACCGGCTTCGCCGAGACCTGCCGTAGCCGGGGCATCGTGGCCACGACGCTGCCGTTCCGCTCCGGCTTCCACACCCCGCTGATGCGGCCACACCTCGCGCCCTTCGCCCGGCTCGCCGCCGACCTGGACCTGCGGGCGCCGGCGCTGCCGGTGTGGTCGGCGACGACCGCGCGGCCGTATCCCGCCGCGCCGGACGAGGTCCGCCGGCTCTACCTGGACCACCTGCTGCGCCCGGTCCGGTTCCGGGCGCTGACCGAGGCGCTGCACGACGCCGGGTTCCGGGTGTTCGTGCAGGTCGGCGCGGGGCAGCTCGGCTCCTACGTCACCGACACGCTCGGCGAGCGGCGGCACCTGGTCGTCGCGGCCGCGTCCGGCACCCGGCCGGGGCTCGCGCAGTTGCGGCGCCTCGCCACGGCGGTGTGGACCGAGGGCGGCGACCCGGACTTCGCGGCGCTGGAACCGCGGCGGATCCGGCTTTCCACCGGGAACTCCCTGCTCTCGCTGGGGGAATCGGCGCGCGGCCTGCTGCACGAACCGAGCTTGCCCACCGGGGTGCCGGACGCGATCGTCGCCGAGTTCACCGCGTTGCTCACCGAAACCCGCCGGGCCGCGGCCGACGTCGTCGCGGCCGCCCGGCGGCGTTTCGAGTCCACTGTGGATGTCTCGCTCGCGGCGCTGCCGTACCTGCGGGACCACCGGTTCTTCCGGCAGCGCGACGGCTGGCCCGACGAGTCCGACTTCCGGCCGGTGGTACCCGCGACCACCCTGGTCGACCTCGCCTGCCGAGCCGTCGAACGCGCCTGGCCGGGCACGACGGCGGTCGCGGTGCGGGACGCGGTGTTCTCGCGGTGGCTGATCGCGTCCCCGGCGCAGCGGGTGCCGCTCTCGATGGACCGCGAGGACGACCACGTGACCGTCGAGATCGGACCGTACGCGCTGCTGACCGTCGAGCTGGGGACCCGCACCCCGCCGCCGCCGCGGACCGCGGTGCCCGGGCCGGAGACCACGCCGCCGCTGACCGCGGCCGAGGTCTACGCGCGGCGCGAGATGTTCCACGGCCCGGCGTACCAGGGGCTGTCCCGGCTGACCGGCCTCGGTGAGCGGCACATCCGCGGCGAACTGGTCGTCCCGGAAGCGCCCGGCGGCCTGCTCGACAACGTCGGCCAGCTGCTCGGGTGCTGGCTGATGGCCAGCCGGTCCGAGGACCTGCTCGCGTTCCCGCGCTCGATCGGCCGGCTGACGTGGCACGGCCCCGAACCGGCGCCCGGCACGCGGCTCGAGTGCCTGGTGCGGGTCCGGCTCCCGCGGCCGGACGTCCTCGAGATGGACGCCGAACTGGTCTCGGACAGCCGGGTGCTGGCGAGCATCGAAGGCTGGCGGGACGTCCGGTTCCCCTGCGACCGCGCCGCTCACCGCGTCTACGCGTTCCCGGCGGAAAACCTCCTGGGCGAACGGCGGGAGGACGGCTCGGTCGCCGTCACCGACCGCTGGCCCACGGTCGCCGCACGGGACATCTACGCCGGGATCTACCTCAGTGCGGAAGAACGCGCCGAGTTCGCTGCCGTCCCGCCGCGGCAGCAGCGCGGCTGGCTGCTGCGGCGGATCGCCGTCAAGGACGCCGTCCGAGCTCAGCTCGACGAACCCGTCTACCCGGCGGAGCTCCGCGGCCACGACGACGGCACGGTGTCCGGGCACCACCGGGACCTGCCGCGGTTCGCCGTCTCCGTCGAACTGGCCGGGGACACCGCCATCGCCCACGTCAGGAGCACTTCATGACCATCGACCACGCGTCCGCCACCTTCGACGTCGTCGCCGAACTGCTCGCCGAGCTCGTCGGCGACGCCGAGGTGCTCGGCATCGAGATCACGCCGGACACGACGTTCCACGAAGACCTGCAGCTGGAGAGCATCGACCTGGTGACGTTCGCGAGCATCCTCGCCGAGCACTTCGGCGCCGACGTCAATCTCGCCGAGTACCTGGCGGAGAAGGACCTCGACGACGTCATCGGGCTGACCGTCGGCGACATCGCCCGGTTCGTGGGGGAGCGCACGTGCCCACGATGACCGTCAACGGGCTGCGCACCAACGTGCAGCTCGTGCCCGCCGGCGGCAGCGAGACCGTGGTGTTCCTGCACGGCATGGGCACCGACAGCCTGGCGAGCTTCTACCTCACCCTCGCGCCGCCGGTCGCGGCCGCCGGCATCGACGTGATCAGCTACGACCTGCGCGGCCACGGCAAGACCGAGCGACCGGAGCGCGGGTACACGCTCGGGGACTTCGTCGCCGACCTCGACGACCTGCTGCGCCAGCTCGGCGTCGACCGGCCGGTGCACCTGGTGGGCAACAGCTTCGGCGGCACGCTGGCCTACAGCTACGCCGTCGCCTGCCCGGAACGCGTGCGCAGCATCGTGTGCATCGAGTCCGAGCCCGCCACCGAGGTGTGGGCGGAGAAGATGAGCGCGATCCTCGCGCACACCGTGCGGTTCCTGCAGGTGGAGGAGAGCTTCGACTGGATCGAAGCGAACTTCGGCGCGCACCACCGGCGCCTCGCGCGGCTGGCGGCCGAGCGGATCACGTCGACGAAGATGGCCGAGGAAGTGCCGCTCGGGCCGTTGCTGACCTGGGAGCAGGTGGCGGCGATCGGCTGCCCGGTGCTGTCCATCCTGGGCAGTCACGGCTACCAGGCCGACGACCTCGAAGCGCTGACTTCTGTGCTGCCGAACGGCGAGCTGCACGTGTTCGAGGGCCAGGGGCATTCGGTGCTGGTGGAGCAGCACCGGGAGGTCCGCGAGCTGGTGCTGAAGTGGGTCGAACGGCACGCGGGGTGAGGTTCCTGGTGGTCGTGCCGCCACTGGCCGGGCACGTTACGCCGTTGCGCGCGGTGGCTTCGGAGCTTTCGTCGCGGGGCCACCCCGTGGCTTGGTGCGGTCCGGAGCCCGCGCTGTCCACTTTGGTCTCCGGGCCGGTGTTCCCGGCCGGGGATTCGGAGCCGTTCGACCCGGCGTTGCGGCCGCCGGAACTACGCGGGTTCGCCGCGCTGAAGTACCTGTGGGAGTCGTACCTGGTGCCGCTGGCCGACGCGATGGCGCCCGGGGTCGCGGCCGCGGTGGCCGCTTTCGCGCCGGACGTCGTCGTGGTGGACCAGCAGGCGATGGCGGGGGCGCTGGTCGCCGCGCGGTCGGGACTCCCGTGGGCGACCTCGGCGTCGACGTCGACCGAGCTGGCCGATCCGCTCGGGTCGTTGCCGAAGATCGCGTCCTGGGTTTCCGGCCTCCAGGCCGGGTTGCGGGCCCGCCACGGCGTCCTGCTCGGTGACCTGCGGTTTTCCCCGCACCTGGTGCTGGCCTTCACGACCCGGGCGCTGGCCGGGGAGTCCCGGCTGGCGGTGCCGGTGTCGTACGTCGGCCCGGCGCTGCCCGCGGCGTCGGGCGAATGGTCTGTTGTGGACGATCGCCCGCTCGTCGTGGTGACGCTGGGAACGTCGAACGCGGCGGCCGGAGCGCGGTTCCTCGCCGAGAGCGTGGACGCGCTCGCCGGGATGCCGTCGGTGCGGGGGCTCGTGGTGGACCCGTCGGGCGAGCTGGTGAGCGAGCGCGTGCAGCTGGCGCGCTGGATCCCGCAGCCGGCGGTGTTCGAGCGCGCCTCGGTGGTGGTCTGCCACGGCGGCCACAACACGGTGTGCGAAGCGCTTTCGTCGGGCGTGCCGCTGGTGGTGGCCCCGATCCGCGACGACCAGTCGATGCTGGCCCAGCAGGTGGTGACGGCCGCGGCGGGCGTCCGGGTGCGGTTCGACCGCGCCAAGGCGCCGGAGATCCGCAAGGCGATCGAGTCGGCGGCCCGGTACCGCCCGGGCGCGGAGAAGATCCGCGACTCGTTCGCGGCCGCCGGGGGAGCCCGGGAGGCGGCGACCCGCTTGGAGTCCCTCGGTTAGCCGCGGGCCCGGAAGGTGCGGGCGGCCAGGAACGAGCCCGCCACCGCCGCCACCGCCGCTATCGCCAGCGCCGCCGCCAGGGACCAGCCGAGCGGGCGGCCCAGGGCGAGCGCGCGGGTCGCGTCGATCGCGTACGTCAGCGGGTTCACCGTCGAGACCGCGCGGACCCACGCCGGCATCGTGTCCAGGGGCATGTACGCGCTCGAGGAGAACATCAGCGGGAACATCACCACGAACGACGCCGCCTGGAGCGTCTCCGCCTTGCGCAGCCACGTCGTGATCGCCACGAACACCCAGCTCAGGCACCAGCCGACCACCAGCGTCAGCACCAGCGCCAGGCCCAGGCCGGCCACCCCGCCCGCCGGGCGGAAGCCCAGGAAGACCACGCTCGCCAGGGCCGTCACCACCAGTTGCACGCCCAGCCGCGCCGAGTCCGCCAGCGTCCGGGCCACCAGGACCGAGGACAGCGAGATCGGCAGGCACCGCAGCCGTCCGGTGAAGCCGCCGTAGATCTCCGCCAGCAGGCCCGCTCCCGAACTCATCGCCGTCGTCATCGCGATGTTGACCAGCGTGGCCGGCACCAGGAAGTTCACGTAACCCTGGTACGCCGCCACCCCCGGCAGCGCCCCGACGCCGCTGAAGACCTGGCTGAACAACAGCAGCAGCACCACCGGCTGCAGCAGGCCGAAGAAGACGAGCCGCCGGTCGCCGAACGCCGTGCGCAGGGAGCGGGCCGTGAGGACCCGGACCTGCGTCCAGAAGCCGGCTTCGGGCCAGGCCGTGGGGTCGCCGAGCGCGGCGACGGCCGCGTGGTGGCGGGACCGGGTCACGACGCCGCCCGGTGCAGCGAAAGGTAGACGTCGTCGAGCGTCGGCTCGGTCACCGTCAGGTCCCGCAGCGGCGCACCCGCCGCGTCGAGCGCGCGGACCAGCACCGGGATGTCACCCGGGCCGGACAGTGGCGCGGTGAGCACGAGCCCGGCCCGGCCGGCCGCGAGCCCCAGGCGCGACAACGCGTCCACCGCGCGCCGCAGCGCGAGCTCGGTGCCGAACGTGCACGTCGCGGTCCGGGTGCCGAGCCGGGCCTTCAGCTGCGCCGGTGTCCCCGCCACGGTGATGTGCCCGAAGCCGAGGACGACGACGTGGTCGGCCAGCCGGTCCGCCTCCTCGAGGTACTGGGTGGTGAGCACCACGGTCGTGCCGCGCGCGGCGAGACCCTCGACGATCGTCCACAGCCCCGCCCGGCTCACCGGGTCCAGGCCGGTGGTCGGCTCGTCGAGGAAGAGCACCTGCGGCGCGCCGACCAGGCCCGCAGCCAGGTCCAGCCGGCGCCGCATCCCGCCCGAGTACGTCCCGGCCGGGCGCTCGGCCGCGTCTTCGAGGCCGAAGGCGGCGATCAGCTCGGCGGCCCGGGCGAGGGCCTGCCGCGGCCGGGCGCCCAGCAGCCGCGCGATCAGCACGAGGTTCCCGCGGCCGGACAGCGCGTCGTCGACCGCGGCGAACTGCCCGGTCACGCCGATCCGCCGCCGGACCGCGCGGCCGCGCTGCACGACGTCGTACCCGCAGACCCGGGCGCTGCCCGCGCTCGGCCGCACGCGGGTGCTGAGGATGTCGAGCAACGTGGTCTTCCCGGCGCCGTTGTGGCCGAGGACCGCCAGCACCGCGCCGCGGGCGACGGTGAGGTTGATCCCGGCGAGCGCGGTGACCGCGCCGTACTGCTTGGCGAGGTCCGTCACGGCGATGACCGGCTGGGACATGGCCGCTCCTTTCCTGGCCCCGGAAAAGGTATCCGGACCGAGCCCTGCTGATCAAGAAGAACGCCGTCATCCGCCGCGGGAGTGACAATTTCCGGGTAATCGGGTAGCACGCGCGTGACAAGGCCTGACCTGCGTGACTCTTCCTGTGCGGGGCGATCTACCGCGCGTGACAAAGAATTCGGAGTGGCTTGTTCACCCGGAAACACGGAGGTAGCTTTGCCGAAATTCCCCCATTTCCGAGGTGGCGACCCGTGAAGTTTTCGTGGAAGTCGAGAAAGCCCGCTTTCGGCCTGGCCGCCGTGACGGCCGCGGGGCTCGCGGCGGCCGTCGCGCTCGTCGGCGCGGGCCCGAGCCAGGCCGCGCCGGTGAGCCTGACGCTCAACTACAACTGCCCGTTCCCGCTGATCGGCGACCAGGTGCTGTCGGTGAAGATCGACACGAACCTGCCCGAGAACGCCGTCGCGGGTGCCGCTTCGACGCCGATCACCTTCGACGTCGACGTCACCGTGCCGGAGACCGCCACCGAGGGCCTGGCCCTGGTCGGCGCCACTTCGCTGGACGGCTCGGCGAAGGCCGCGGCCGTGCTCAAGTACCCGGTCGACAAGACGCTGAACCTGAACCTGCCGCTGACGATCGCCTCGACGCCGGTGCCGCCGTCGGGCGCGTTCCACGTCAAGAGCAGCGGCAAGGCGCCGGCGGTGACGTTCCCCAGCCCCGGTACCGCGTCGGTGACGGTCGGGAACTTCAGCACCACGATGACCCCGCGCACGGCGGACGGCCAGCCGACCGACCTCGGCACGTTCACCTCGGACTGCGTGGCGGTGCCGGGCCAGAACCAGCAGCTGGGCACGTTCGAGATCAAGCCGGCGGGCGGCACCCCAACCCCGACCACCACCCCGACCACGCCCACGACGCCGACCACTGAGCCGACGACTCCGACGACCGAGCCGACCACGCCGACCACCGAGCCGACGACACCGACGACTCCGACGACGGAACCCACGACTCCGACCACGGAACCGACGACGCCCACGACGGAGCCGACCACCCCCACCACACCCACAACTCCGACGACCGAGCCGACTACGCCCACCACTGAGCCGACGACCTCGACGACGGAACCCACGACGCCGACCACGCCGACGACCGAGCCCACGACTCCGACCACGGAACCGACGACGCCCACGACCGAGCCGACGACCCCGACCACGGAACCGACGACCCCGACGACCGAGCCCACGACCCCGACCACCCAGCCGACGACCACTCCGCCGGGCGGCATCGAGGTCAAGTACTCGATCAAGGGCAAGTCTGACCTCAAGCAGCTGCACGCCACGCTGCCCCTCGGCCCGGGCACCCTCGACGCGAAGCTCGACGCGGCCTCCGGCAAGTTCGGTGCCCAGCTCGCGCTGCCGAAGTCGGACGTCCGCTTCCGCGTCCTCGGCTTCATCCCCGCGTCGGCAACGGTGAAGCTGGCCCAGGTCGGCGCGATCAACGGCACGCTCACCGCCGGCGCTGTCAAGGCGGACGCCCGGGTCGACGTCCAGCTGACCAAGGTCCGCGTGTTCGGCTTCCCGATCCTGTCGTCGAACTCCTGCCACACGGTCAAGCCCGCGGACGTGCCGCTCACCTCCGCACCCGGCTTCGACCCGCTCAAGGGCGGCAAGCTCACCGCGACCTACGGCATCCCGCGGTTCACCGGCTGCGGCTTCCTGACCGGCCTGATCAGCGCCCTCACCTCCGGTCCCGGCAACAAGCTGGACGTGACCCTCACCAAGAAGTGACCTCGATGATGCTGACCCGATTTTCCCTGCCGCTCGTGCTGGCAGTGGCCGCGTTCTCGCTCGGCGCCGCGGAAGCGGCGCCGAGCGGGACCGTGCCCGACCGCACCGGCCCGGTGACGCAGGCCACCCAGCTCCCCTTCGGCTTCACCCTCGGGGACGCGCAGCAGCCGACCACCAGCCGCGTGGCCAAGCTCGGGTCCGACATCGCCTTCCCGCCGGGCACCTTCGACGGCGCGCTGGGCGGCCTGACCAGCACCGTGCCGATCACCGGCAAGCTCGCCATCCCGCCGACGGACGGCTACTTCGTCGCGTTCCGGTTCATGGCCACCACCGGCCGGGTCGAGATCGTCCCGGACGGCGACGCCGCCGGAACGGCGACCGTCCACACGGGCAAGGACAAGGACTGCCGCGCCACCCGGACCAACATCTGCGCCGACACCGACGTGACCGCGAAAGTGTTCATCAGGCTCTCCGACGTCAAAGTGGACGGACGTGCCCTCGACGTCGGCCCGGACTGCCGGACGGCCCAGCCGGCGGCGGTCACGATCAAGGCACTGGTCCCGATCTCGCTGCCCGCTCCGCCGGTCAAGGTGACGTCCACCTTCACGACACCGGCCTTCGCCGGGTGCGTCGGGCACGAGGACGTCAGCCGGTTGCTCACCGGCCTGGTTTCCGGGCCCGGCAACACCTTCGTCTCGAACCTCACGCTGCGCTGCTTCAGCACCGGGTGCAGGCAGTCATGACGACGTTCCTCGGCGAAGCGCCGCAGAAGGCGGCGAACGGCCTGCGCGAGTTCGGCCGGATGTGCGCGATGGGCCTCGACGTCCTGCTCGCCATGCTCCGCCGCCCGTACCAGGTGCGCGAGTTCGTCCAGCAGTTCTGGTTCATCGCCAGCGTGGCCATCACACCGGCGATCCTGGTGTCCATCCCGTTCGGCGCGGTCATCTCCCTCCAGCTCGGGTCGCTCACCAGCCAGATCGGCGCGCAGCAGTTCAACGGCGCGGCGAGCGTGCTGGCCGTCGTGCAGCAGGCGAGCCCGATCGTGACGACGCTGATCATCGCCGGCGCGGGCGGCAGCGCCATCTGCGCCGATCTCGGCGCGCGCAGCATCCGCGAGGAGATCGCCGCGATGGAGGTGCTCGGCGTTTCGCCGATCCACCGGCTGGTCGTGCCCCGCGTGCAGGCCGCCGTCGGGGTGTCCGTCCTGCTGAACGGCCTGGTCAGCGTGGTCGGCGTGCTCGGCGGGTACTTCTTCAACGTCATCGTCCAAGGCGGCACGCCCGGGGCCTACCTGGCCAGCTTCAACGCCCTCGCGCAGCTGCCCGACCTCGTCGTCAGCTCGATCAAGGCGGTCATCTTCGGCTACCTCGCCGGGGTGGTCGCGGCCTACCGCGGGCTGAACCCGAAGGGCGGCCCCAAGGGCGTCGGCGACGTCGTCAACCAGTCCGTCGTCATCACCTTCCTGCTGCTGTTCTTCGTCAACACCGTGCTCACCGCGCTGTACCTGCAGCTCGTCCCGGCGAAGGGAACCTGAGTGACCCTCCTCGGCAAACCCGGCGACCGGCTGTTCGACCTCGGCGACCAGCTGCTCTTCTACGTGCGCGCGCTCGCCGCCGTCCCCCTGGCCGTCACCCGCTACTTCCGGGAAGTGGTGCGGCTGCTGGCGGAAGTGACGTTCGGCAGCGGCGCGCTCGCCGTGATCGGCGGCACGATCGGCGTGATGGTCGGATTGTGCGTGTTCACCGGCGTCACCGTCGGCCTGCAGGGCTTCAGCGCGCTGAACCAGATCAACATCTCGGCGATGACGGGCTTCCTGACCGCGTACTTCAACACACGGGAGATCGCACCGCTCGTCGCCGGGCTCGCGCTTTCGTCCACTGTGGGCAGTGGCTTCACCGCGCAGCTGGGCGCGATGCGGATCTCCGAAGAGATCGACGCCCTCGAGGTGATGGCCGTGCGGAGCCTGCCCTACCTGGTCACCACCCGGATCGTCGCCGGGTTCATCGCCATCGTCCCGCTGTACGTCATCGGCCTGCTGATCTCCTACCTCGGCTCGCGGCTCACGACGGTCGTCTTCTTCGGACAGTCCGGCGGCACCTACGACCACTACTTCACGCTGTTCCTGCCGCCCGGCGACGTGCTGTGGTCGTTCGGCAAGGTGCTCGTCTTCAGCGTCGGTGTGATCCTGACGCACTGCTTCTACGGCTACCGCGCGTCCGGCGGCCCGGCCGGGGTCGGCGTCGCCGTCGGCCGGGCCGTGCGGACGTCGATCGTGCTGATCAGCGTGCTCGACCTGTTCCTGTCCCTGGCCATCTGGGGCGCGACGACGACGGTGAAGGTGTCCGGATGAGCCGCTTCCGCACGCAGCTCGCCGGGGTCGCGTTCCTCGGCGTGCTCGTCCTGCTCGGCTGGCTCGCGGTGGCCATCTACGACAAGGACTTCGACGACGCCGAGCTCGTGACGCTGCGGGCGGACCGCGTCGGCAACCAGCTCGCGCCGCCCGCCGAGGTCAAGGTCAAGGGCGTCCCGTTCGGCGAGGTCCGGGCGGTGCGCAGCACCCGCACCGGCGCCGAGGTCGACCTCGCGCTCGACCCGACGAAGATCGGGTTGCTGCCGCAGAACGTTTCCGCGCGGCTGCTGCCGAAGACGGTGTTCGGCGAGCGGTACGTCAACCTCGTCCTGCCGGACAGTCCACACGGGACACTGCGAGCGGGCGACGTCATCGCCCAGGACCGGTCCACCAACGCGATCGAGCTGGAACGCGTCCTCGGCGACCTGCTGCCGCTGCTGCGTGCGGTGCAGCCGCAGAAGCTCAACAGCTCGCTCGGCGCGATCTCCCAGGCCCTCGACAACCGCGGAAAACCCCTCGGCGACAGCATCGTCAAGCTGCAGGACCTGCTCGCCCGGGTCAACCCGCTGATGCCGCAGTTCAAGGCCGACGTCACCGGGCTGGCGAACGCCGCCGACGTCTACACGGGAGCCGCGCCGGACATCCTGCAGGCGCTGTCCGACCTGTCGACGACCGCGAAGACCATCGTGGACACCCGCGCCGACCTCGACAACCTCTACACGAGCGTCACCAGCGCCACCGGCCACCTGAACGAGTTCCTGCGGAAGAACAAGGACAACCTGATCGGCGTCTCCGCCGCGAGCCGGCCCACGCTGGAGCTGCTGGCGCGGTACTCGCCGGAGTTCCCGTGCCTGCTCGACGCCGTGAACCGGCTCAAGCCGCTGATGGAGCAGGCCCTCGGCAAGGGCACGAGCGAGCCGGGCCTGCACGTGACGCTCTCCGTGCAGGACCCGCGCGAGAAATACGTCCCCGGCCGGGACACCCCGCGGTTCGACGCGACCGGCGGCCCCAAGTGCTACGGCGGGGGAGCCGCGGCGGCGGGAGCGACCGACGGCGACCTCGGCCCCGCGAACTCGCCCGGTGAGCGGCAGCTCGTCGCCGAGCTCCTGCGGCCGGCGCTGGGTGACGTACCCGACTGGAGCAGTGTCCTCATCGGACCGGCGCTGCGCGGCACGGAGGTGACCGTCCGATGAGGAGCGTCGTCGGCCCCGCCGTCAAGGGCCTGATCTTCTTCCTGGTCACCGCGGCCGCGACCGCCGTGCTGGCGGTCACGATCGCCAACTCGAACGTCGGCGCGATCATCGGCTACACCGCCCGGTTCACCGACGCGACCTCGGTCAACCCCGGCGACGAGGTCCGCATGGCCGGGGTCCGGATCGGCCAGGTCGGCTCCGTGCGGGTGGTCGAGCACCGCCTCGCCGACGTCGGGTTCTCCGTCGGCCGGACGCACCGGCTCACCGCGTCCGCCTCGGTCACCATCCGCTACCGCAACCTGGTCGGCCAGCGGTACCTCTCGATCGACCCCGGCGCCACGGACACCTCGCCGACCCTGGCCGAAGGAGCGGAAATCCCGTTGGAGCGAACCAAACCGGCGCTGGACCTCACCGCGCTGTTCAACGGCTTCAAGCCGCTCTTCCAGGCGCTGTCGCCCAACGACGTCAACCAGCTGTCGTTCGAAATCATCCAGGTGCTGCAGGGCGAGGGCAGCACGATCGACAGCCTGCTGCGGCACACGGCGTCGCTGACCGCCACCCTCGCGGGCAAGGACGCCGTGATCGGCCAGGTGGTCGGCAACCTCAACACCGTGCTCGACACGCTGAACGCCCAGGGCGACCAGTTCGACACGCTCGTCGACACCACCGCCCGGCTGGTCACCGGCCTCGCCGCGGACGCCAAGCCGATCGGGCAGGCCATCGGCGGCCTCGGCGAGCTGACCACCGCGACCGCCGGGCTGCTCGACCAGGGCCGGCAGCCGCTCAAGGACAGCATCGCCGGCCTCGGCGACCTGTCGAAGAACCTGGCCGACAACACCCCGGTGTTCCAGCAGTTCGTCGACAACCTGCCGAAGAAACTCGACCGGATCGGCACGCTCTTCTCCTACGGCTCGTGGGCGAACTTCTACCTCTGCGCGGTGCGGACGGACGCGAAACCGGCGCCCGGGGGCCTGCCGCCGGGCATCCCCGTGACGGCTGCGAGGTGCCGGTGAAACCGTTCCGCAGCCGCAACCCGATCGCCGTCGGCGCGGTGACCGCGCTGGTCATGGCGCTGGTCGGCACGGCGACCTTCTTCTCCGACGACCTGCCGGTCATCGGCGGCGGCACCACGTACCGGGCGGAGTTCCACGAGGCCGCGGGCCTCAGGCCGAACGACGAAGTCCGCGTCGCCGGGGTCAAGGTCGGCGAGGTCACCGACGTCCGGCTGGCCGGCGACCACGTCGAAGTGCTGTTCCGGGTCCGCGACACCTGGGTCGGCAACCGGACCACCGCGGCGATCAAGATCAAGACGCTGCTCGGCCAGAAGAACCTGGTGCTGGACCCGGTCGGCAACGCCGAGCTGAACCCCGATCAGCCGATCCCCGCCGAGCGCACGAGCTCGCCCTACGACGTCACCGACGTCTTCAACGACCTGGCGAGCACGGTCGGGGCGATCGACACGAACCAGCTCGCGCAGGCGTTCCGGGTGCTGTCCGACACGCTCGGCGCGTCGGCGCCCAGCGACGTCAAGACGGCGTTCACCGGGATCGCCGCCCTCTCGCAAACGCTTGCTTCGCGCGACGAAGAACTCGTCAAGCTGTTCCGGAACACCAACCAGGTCTCGAAGACGCTCGGCGAGCGGTCCGGCCAGATCCAGGCCCTGATCCGCGACGGCAACACGCTGCTCACCGAGCTGAACGCGCGCAAGGACGCCATCGCCAAGCTGTTCACCGGCATCAAGAACCTCTCGATCCAGCTGCGCGGCCTGGTCGCGGAGAACCAGAAGACACTCGGCCCGGCGCTCGACCAGCTCGACCGCGTCGCGACCGTGCTGCAGCAGAACCAGGGCAAGCTCGAGGACAGCCTCCGCCTGGCCGGCCCCTTCTACCGCCTGCTCGGCAACGCCGTCGGCAACGGCCGGTGGATCGACACCTACATCTGCGGCCTGATCCCCACCGGCACCACGCCGGGCAGCTGCCGGCCGCCGAAGAACGGGGGACGCTGATGGCCCGCCACGGCTCGAAGAGGGCCCTTTCCCGTGAGAGTGCCCTCCCCGCCGCTCTCGCCGACCTGGGCGCCCGGGCGCGACGGCGGGCCCGCTTGCGGGCGCTCACGCTCGGGGTCGTGCTCGCGCTCGTCGTCTCGGCCGCGTGGCCGCTGGTCACCGCGCCCGGACAGCGGACGCTGACCGCCCACTTCGCCGCCGCCGTCGGCATCTACCCGAACTCCGATGTCCGCGTCCTCGGCGTCGCCGTCGGTTCGGTGTCCGAAGTGGAGCCGAACGGCACCGACGTCAAGGTGACCATGACGCTGAAGCCCGGGGTCCGGCTGCCCGCCGACGCCGGGGCCGTCGTCATCACGCCGAGCCTGGTCGCCGACCGGTACGTGCAGCTCACGCCGGTCTACCGCGGCGGGCCGCAGCTGCCCGGCGGCGCCTCGATCCCGCGCGAGCGCACCGCCACCCCGGTCGAAGTCGACGACCTGCTGCACAGCCTCAACCAGCTGATGTCCGCGCTCGGACCGCAGGGCGCCAACAAGGACGGCGCGGTGAGCGACGTACTGACCCGGTCGGCGGACTACCTGAACGGCACCGGGCAGACCATCGGCACGGCGATCAAGAACCTCGGCGAGTTCGCCCGCACCGCGAGCGACTCGAAGGACGACCTGTTCACCTCGGTCGACAACATCAGCAAGTTCACCGCGATGCTGGCGGCGAACGACGGCCAGGTGAAGCGGGCCATCTCGCAGATCGCGTCGCTGAGCAAGGTGCTGGCCGACCAGCGCGACCAGTTCTCCGGCGCGCTGACCGAGCTGACCCAGGCCCTGAGCGTCGTGCAGGGGTTCGTCAAGGACAACCGCGGCAAGGTGCGGTCCGATGTGGACAAGCTGGCCGACGTCACGAAGGTGCTCGTGAACCAGAAGGACTCCCTGTCCGAGGCCCTCCGGACGGCCCCGAACGCCCTGACGAACCTGCTGGCTGCCTACGACCAGGCCAACGGCACCATCGACGGCCGCGGCAACCTCCTCGAGTTCGCGGAGCCGAAGTGAAGTCCCCGGTCAAGCTCGCCGCGGTGCTGGCCCTGGCCCTGGTCACCACCGGCTGCGGCCGCGGGGTGAGCGTCTACGGCATCCCGCTGCCCGGCGGCGCCGCGCTCGGCGACCACCCGATCCACGTGACCGCGAGCTTCACGAACGTGCTGGACCTCGTCCCGCAGTCCGGGGTCAAGGTCAACGACGTCCCGGTCGGGCAGGTGGTGAAGGTCGAACTGGCGCCGGACTCCCGCAGCGCGGTCGTCGACCTGCTGCTCAACGGCGACGTCGACCTGCCGGGCAACGCCGTCGCCCGGCTGCGGCAGGCCGGCATCCTCGGCGAGAAGTTCGTCGAACTCGCGGCCCCGGACGACGCGACACCGGCCGGCCGGCTCCTCGACGGCGCGACCATCCCGCTCGACCGTTCGTCGTTGACGCCGGAGATCGAGGAGGTCTTCGGCGCGCTGTCGCTGCTGCTCAACGGCGGCGGCGTGGCGCAGGTCCAGAACATCAGCCACCAGTTGAACGACGCCCTCGGCGGGCGCGAGACGGCCGCACGCAGCCTGCTGTCCAGTTTGGACACGTTCGTGCGGGGCCTCGACAAGCACCGGAACGAGATCACCCGGGCCATCGAGAGCGTCAACAAGCTCGCGGCCACGCTGAACGCGCACACCGACCGGATCACGACCACGCTCACCGGCCTCACGCCGGGCATCGGCGTCCTCGACCAGCAGCGGGAGGCCCTGGTCGGGATGCTCAAGTCGCTGGACGGGCTGACCTCCGTCGCCGTCGACACGGTCAACCGCAGCAAGGACGACCTGGTCGCCGACCTGCGCGCGCTGGCCCCGGTGCTGCGGCGGCTGGCCGACTCCGGGGACGAACTGCCGAAGGCCATGGAGATGATTTTCACCTTCCCGTTCCCGGACGCCGCACTGGACACGATCCGCGGTGACTACCTCAACGGCTTCCTCAAGGCGGGCCGCTGATGCTGACCCGGTTCGTGCGCGTGCAGGTGACGGCCTTCGTCGTCATCGCCGTGGTCGGCGTGGCCTACGTCGGAGCCACCTACGCCGGTCTGGACAAGGTGTTCTTCGACCGCGGCTACACCGTGACGGCGCAGTTCCCGACCGGCGGCGGCATCTTCACGAACGCCGAGGTCACCTACCGCGGGGTGCCGATCGGCCGGGTCGGCGAGCTGCGGCTGACGCCGGCCGGGATGGAAGCCGACCTCGAGATCGACTCCGGCACCGCGCCCGTAGCGGCCGACACCGAAGCCGTCGTCGCCGACCGCTCGGCCGTCGGCGAGCAGTACGTCGACCTGCGGCCGCGCACCGACGGCGGGCCGAAGCTGCACGACGGCTCGGTGATCACCGAGGCGGACACGAAGGTCCCGCTGCCGGTCGACGTCGTCTTGTCGACAGTGGACTCGTTCGCGAACTCGGTGCCCAAGCCCGCGTTACGCACGGTCGTCGACGAGCTGTACAACGCGACCTCCGACGCCGGCCCGGCGCTGGACCAGCTGATCGGCCGGGGCATCGAGTTCGTGCAGGCGGCGAGCGCGCACGTGGCGCCGCTGACCCGGTTCGTCACCGACGCGCACACCGTCCTCGACACGCAGGTGCAGCAGGCCGGCGCGATCCGCGAGTTCGGCGTCAACGCGAAGCTGCTGGCGTCGACGCTCAAGCAGTCCGACGGCGACCTGCGCACGCTGATCCCGGCGGTGCCCGCGGCCGCGAACGAGGTGAGCGCGCTGCTCCGCGACTCCGGGCCGGGCCTGGGCGTGCTGCTCGCGAACCTGCTGACCACCGCGGACGTCCTGGAGGCACGCCGGGACGGCGTCCGGCAGCTGCTGATCACCGCGCCGCAGGCGGTCGCCGCGGCCGGCGCGGTCGTGCGGCCGGACGGGGTCCACATCGGACTCTCGTTGACCTTTTTCGACCCGCCGCCGTGCACCACCGGGTACCCGGCGGCGTACCGCGACGGCCTCGACACGTCGGTCCGCCCGCTGGACACGGCCGCGCGGTGTGCGCTGCCGCAGGGCGACCCGACGAACGTGCGGGGTTCGCAGAACGCACCGGGAGGACGGCCATGAGGGTTTTGGCGTGGGTGGCCGTGGTCTTGGCGACCGCCACGGCCGGGTGGTCCGGGTTCACCTGGTGGCAGGCGGCGCACGACGACGGCGTCGCGCGCGCCGTCGTCCGGGAGGAGGCCCTGGCGGCGGGCCGGACGGCGGTCGCGGGGCTGACCACTTTGGACTACCGGCAGGCGGCGCCGGGGTACGAGCGCTGGCTGGCGCTTTCCGGCGGCACGCTGCGCGACGAACTGGCGGCCGACCGGCCGGGCAGTCTCGACCGGATCGCCCAGGCGAAGACCGTCACCACCGGGAAGGTGACCGACGCGGCGGTGACCGAAGTGGACACCGGCGCGGGGACGGCGAAGCTGATCGCGTCGGTCGAGCTCGTCGTCACGCCGGACGGCGGGGACGCCGTCACCAAACGCAACCGGTTCCGGGCCGACCTGACCCGCGGGCCGGACGGCTGGCACGTCACCGGGCTCGGCCAGGTTCCCGTCGGGGAGGCACCGTGAAGACAGCGACGAAGAAGCGCCCGGTGAAGGTCGCCGGCCGCCACCACGACGACGTCCGGGAGGACTCCGGCGAGCCGGCGCCCGCGCCTGTCACCCGGCCGCGGCGGCGAGCGACGGCGGTGCTCGCGGTGGTGGCCGCGGTCATGGCCGGGCTCGCGGTGTGGGGCACGCTCGAAGCGCGCGCCACGAACGCCGTCGTGGCACACAACAGCGCGCTGTCCGACGTCGCCGGCACCGCGGACGCCGCCAAGCAGATCGACGCCGCGCTCGGCACGGTGTTCTCCTACCGCTACGACGATCCGGCCAAGAGCGAGCAGGCAGCGAAGGACGTCCTGACCGGACCGGCGCTCGCGCAGTACGAGCAGCTGTTCGGCCAGGTCCGCAAGCTGGCCGCCGAACAGAAGCTCGTGGTCACCTCCACCGCCGTCGCGTCCGGCGTGAAGCTGCTGGACGGCGACCGCGCGGCGCTGCTGGTGTTCCTCGACCAGACCGGCACGCGGGGCGACGGGCAGCGCAGCACCGGTGCCGCCCAGCTGAGCGTCACGGCCGAGCGCGTCGCCGGGAAGTGGCGCGTCACCGGGATGTCCGCGGCCTGAGGATGCGCGAGGAACCCATGACCCTCTCCGAGCTGCTGGCCCACCGCGCCGCGACGGCGGGCGGGGAGACGGCGTTGACCTGGCCCGCGGCCACCCTTACCTGGGGGCAGCTGGACCGCCGCGTCACCGCCGCCGCCGCGGCCCTGCGCCGGGTCACCGAGCCGGGACAGCGGTCGGCGATCCTCGTCCCGCCGTCGCCCGAGTACGTCGTCGCCTTCCTCGGGGCGCTGCGTGCCGGGCTGGTCGCGATCCCGCTGGGACCGGACGGCCGGACCCGGGTGCTCGCCGACGCCGAGCCGTCGATCGTGCTGGCGACGTCGGCTTCCGTGCGCGCGATCCGGCACTTCCTGGCCACGTCGGACACCTGCGGGCACCGGGTGCTCGCCGTGGACGCCGCCCCGGACGCTCCCGGCTGCACCGGAGATCCGGTCGCGCCTTCGGACGTGGCGTACCTGCAGTACCCGGGCGGGGTGATGGTCACGCACGCGAACGTCGTGGCCAACGCGCGGCAGGCGGCTCAGGTGCCGGCGGCGTCGACCGTGGTGAGCCCGCTGCCGCCGAGCGATCCGCTGGGGCTGGTGCTCGGGGTGGCGGTGCCGATCGTCACCGGCCGGCCGGTGACGATCGACGAGTCCGCTCCCGGCGCGCTGCCGGGGTGTTACGTCGTCGCCGAAGCGACCGCGCTGGTTCCTTGCGGCCACCCGGCCGGGCAGGAGGTCGCGATCGTCGGCCGTGACGGACGGCGGGTGCCCGCGGGGGACGCCGGCGAAATCTGGGTGAGCGGGCCGAACGTCGCCCGTGGCTACTGGCGGCGGCCGGAGGAGTCCGCGCGCGTCTTCTGCGCCCGGATCACCGGCGACGACGAACCGCGGTGGTGGCTGCGGACCGGTGACCAGGGTTTCCTGACCCCTTCGGGCGAGCTGTGCGTCACCGGCCGGGACCTCGTCGCCGGGTACCGCCCGGCGGACCTCGAAGCGACGGCCGAGCAGGCACACCCGGCGATCCGGCCGCACGCGTCCGCCGCGTTCGCCGTCCGCGGCGACCAGGCCGTGCTCGTGCTCGAGCTGGCCGACGGCGTCGTCCCGCCACGCGGTGACTCGCCTAAAATTCATGAGGTCGAACGGGCGGTGCGGCACGCGGTGTCGGCGCGGCACGGGCTCACGCTGCGCAGAGTCGTCGTCCGGCCGTCCTCCGCCGGGGACGGGCTGTGGTGACCGGGCCGGCGGAGCGGGCGCTGTCGCCGGGCGTCCCGTTCGCCACTTCGTCGTTCGAGGTGACCTGGCCCGAAGTGCCGCTGCCGCCGGTCGCGCCGGACGGGCCGGGCGCGTGGCTGCTGCTCACCGACGAGCACCCGGCGGCGCTCGGCCGGGCCGTCGCGCTGGCCCTGGCGCTGGCCGCGTCGGGGGACGACGCGCTGTCGCTGCCGCGCGACGACCTCGGCGAGCTGCCCGGGTTCCTGGCCGAGCGGCCGGTGCGCGGCGTCGTCTACCTGACCGGGTCGCCGTACGCCTACCGCGATCCCGATGCCGCGCAGGAGCTGCTGCTTGCGGTGCGGTCGGTGGTCGCGCGCCTCGGCTCCGGCGTCCGGTTCCACCTGGTGACGCAGGCGGGCGGCGAGCCGGGGCTGGCGTTCCTGCGCGGGCTCGTGCGGGTGCTCGCGCTCGAGCGCCCGCAGCTGCGGGCGAGCCTGGTCGACGTCGACGCGCGGTCCGATGTGGACGTCCTGGTGCGCGAGCTGCGGTCGGACGCGCCGGACGACGAAGTCCGCTGGCGGCACGACGTCCGGTACGCGGCACGGCTGGCCCGCGCGCCGCTCGCCGCCCCGGTGCCGGCCGGACCCGGCGCGTACGTGGTCACGGGCGGTCTCGGGCCGGCAGCCGCGCGCTGGCTGGCCGGGACCGGCGCCACCCGGGTCGTCCTTTGTGGACCGGAGTCGGGAGAACCCGGCGCGGTGGTGGTCCCCGGTGACATCGCCGAGCCCGGCGTCGCGGAGCGCCTGGTCGCGACGGCCACGGCGGACGGCCTGCCCCTGCGCGGCATGGTGCACGCGGCGGGCGTGCTCGCCGACGACCCGTCGTCCGGCTGGCGACCCCGGGTCCTGGGCGCCCGCCGCCTCCACGAGGCCACGGCGGACTGCCCACCGGAGTGGTGGCTGCTGTGCTCCTCGGCGACGGCGTTGTTCGGCGCCCCCGGCGGCACCTCCCGCGCCACCGCGGACGCCTGGCTGGAGGCGTTCGCCGCCTGGCGCCGCTCCCGCGGCCTCCCCGCCACGATCGTCCAGCTCGGCCCACCCCGCCTCCCCGACCTCCCCCGCCCCTACTTCTCCACCCTCTGACCCCGTGTCGACCCCCCAATCACGAGTGTTGACTCCCCAATCACGAGTGATGACCCTCCAATCACGAGTGATGCCTCCCCGATCACACGAGATGCCCCTTCCCGCACACCGGTTCACGCCGGTTCGCGCCGGCTCCCGGGCGGGAAGGGGCTTCGTACGTGATTGAGCGCGCATCACGCGTGATTGAAGGGTCAGCACGCGTGATCAGAGGGTCGACACGGGTCAGGGGAGGGTGGCGCGGAGGGCGAGGATCATCTCGAAGCGGTCGTCCGGGTTGCGGAGGTGGTCCGCGAAGAGGGTTTCCAGCTCGGCCGCGCGGGCGCGGACCGTCTGGGGGTGGATCGCGAGGCGGTCGGCGACCTCGCGGACGTTGCCGCACGTCTCGAGCCAGGCCAGCAGCGTGGGGGCCAGGCGGTTGTACTGCTTGGGCGTCAACGCCGTCAGCGGGGCCAGGCGGCGGCGGGACACCTCGGTCACGAGGAACGGCTCCTTGCGCAGCCACAGCGTCGCGAGGTGGTCTTCGCACCACGTCAGCGGCTCGTCCGGCAGGACGTCGCCCACGAGCCGCAGGGCCTCCTGGGCCGTCGCCAGCGAGCGGGCCGCCTGCCGCGGCGGGACCGGCGGCCCCACCGCCGCCCGGTGGCCGGCCAGGGCCGTCGTCAGCGCGCACCGGTTCTCGGGCGCCGGCAGCAGCAGCCGCGGGGCCCCGTCTTCGAGGTCCTCCAGCGCGCCGAGCCCGGTGACGTCGGCGGGCCCGTCGAGCGCCACCGCGACGAGCCGGTGCGGCAACGGCCAGTCCGCCGCCGTCGCGGCCTCCTGGACCGTCCGGGACGGCGACGGCGGGTGCGCCAGCAGCAGGTCCAGCAGCCGGCGGCGCCGCCGTTCCAGCGCGCCCGCCGCCCGCGCCTGGGCTGCCGCGTGGCCTTCGATCGACAACGCCGACAGCTCGTCGATGTAGGCGAAGATCGCCTCGGCCAGCAGGCACAGCGTCGCCGACGGCACCCCGGCCCGCGTCCCGACCTCGGCCATCCGCCGCCAGGTCACCCGCGCGCCGACCCGGTAGGCGGCCTGCAGGACGTCGAGGTTGCGGCCCTGCGCGAGCTCGTGCACGCCGAGCCCGACGAACACCTTGCGCCGCTCGTCCGGCACCGGCCCCGACGCGGCGATCCGGTCGATGAACTGCAGGATCGCCGCCTGGACGCCGGCCCGCAGCGCCTTGCCGAACGCGCCGTCCAGCGGCCGCGCGTAGTCCGGGATGGTCCGCTGGATTTCGCGCAGCACCTCGTCGGCGACGTCCAGCAGCCGGGGCCGGAACACCGCGGCCAGCTCGCGGGGGAGCATGGCCCACAGCTGTCCCGGCCGGCCGTCGCCGCTCAGCATCGGCCCGAAGGCCGTTTCGACGGGCGATCCCGTCATGGCTCACCTCGTCGTCGAAGGGAGTCAGGAACCGAGCAGGGCCTCCGCCCGCAGGGCGATCTCCATGTCGAGCCGGTCGTCGGCGTTGTCGAGCCGGTCGCCGAACAGGTCGACGAGCTGGTGCATGCGGTACCGGACGGTCTGCGGGTGCACCTTCAGCCGCTTCGCGATCTCGGGGGCACTTCCGCGGGACTGCAGCCAGATCAGCAGCGTCTCCCCGAGCCGCGCCCGCTGCTTCGGCGTGAGGCCCTGGAACGGCTGCAGGCTGCGTACGCACAGTTCGCGGACGAGGAACTCGTCGGCGAGCAGCCACAGCGTGGACAGGTGGTCGGTGCAGCGCGTCACCGGCGCGTCCGGCAGCACACCGCGCTGGAGCAGCTTCAGCGTGCGGCGCGCCCACAGCAGCGAGCGCGGCGCGTCGGTGAGCCGCACGGTCGGGCCGATCACCGCACGCCAGCCCGGTAACCGCTCGGCGAGGTTCTTCAGGTGCCGCCCCGGGTCGCCGGTCACCAGGCACGGCTCGCTGCCCTCGAGGTCGACGAGGACGTCGGCGTGCAGGTCGGGCGCCGCCAGACTGTGCTGGTCGGCGCGCGGTTCGAGGGCGACGACGGTGACCTCGGCAGGCAGCGGCCACTGCGCCGTGGCGGCCTGCGCGGTGATGGTCTGCGGTGCGGACGGCGGGTCGGCGAGCAGCAGCTCCAGCAGCCGTCGGCGGCGGCGCGCTCGGGTGCCCGCGGCGCGCGTCTGGGCCGCTGTGTAGCCCTCGATCGAGAGGGCCGAGATCTCGTCGACGTAGGCGAAGATCGCCTCGGCGCTCGTGCACAGCGTGTCCGCGGAGACGCCGGCGGCCTGCCCGAACTCGCTGATGTGCCGCCACGCGACCCGCCCGCCGACCCGGTAGGCGGTCTGCAGGCAGTCGAGGCTCCGGCCCTCGTTGAACTCGATCTTGCCGAGGTTGCGGAACACGGTCGTCCACGTCTCGAGCGGCACGGCTCCGGGCGTGCCGACACTGTCGAGGCACTGGATGATCGACTGCCGGACACCCTGCGTGATGATGTGCCCGAACGCGCCTTCCAGTGGCTGGCGGTACTCGGGCACCGCCCGCTGCACCTCCTGCAGGATGGCGCGGGCGAGCGGGTCCACCCGCGGTTTGAAGCGGATCGCCAGCTCGCGGGGCAGGGACGCCCACAGCCCGATCGCGCCGGAAGCGCGGCCGTGCCGGGGATCCGCCGGGGTGCGCGGGGCGGGCGGGTAGGCGGGCCGGGGCCGGTCGGCCGACACGGACTGCTGCCGGTAGGCCGGTCCGGAAGTGCGCTCGCCGGGGTTCGGCCGGCCGGCCCGCAGGGCGGGGGCGGCGAAACCGGTGTCCACGGCGTCCACGGTGTCCACGGCGTCCACATCGGGCATGTGTTTTATCCTTGCTGGCAACAAAAGCGGCCTCGTCGGCGGAGGCGCCGATCCGGTTTTTGTGGCTCAGGCAACATAATTTCGCGCGAACGGCACTGTCAACGGGTTCTCCGCTGACTTTGCGGTAACCCGTCCGGACTACACCCGAACGGGTGGACCGCCGCGAGAGGACGTGACACTTCCGGCGCGGGCGAATGGTGCGCGCGTGACAACTTTCGCGGCGGGGTGGTCCGCGGGTTGTCAGCCTCGTGACGACGAGGCGTGCAGAAAGTGTTTCACGTTTTCCGGCGTCGTCAAGCGGCTGTCCGGCGCACGACCGCCCGGCCGCGGGAGCCGGCGACTGGTCGTGCGGCCGGCGGTGCGCCCTTTCCCGGTGAACGCCACCCGCGGAGAATCACGGACGGGCGTGACAAGAAGGATTGGGGAAATGCGGCGGCGCGTGCGGGTTTCCCGGCGTCACCGGGAATGCGTATCGACATTCCGCCGGTACCCGGTAATGCTCGCAGGCATGGTCGCAATGACGCACCGGGCGCGCTGATGTCCTGCCGCGCGAGTTTCCATTTCGTTCCCCCCGGCCCGGGGCTGCCGCGCCGGTGGCCGGGCCGCCGGCCGTGGCGGCGGGTGCTGCCGCTGCCGGTGCGCGCGCTCGACCGCGCACTCAGTGCGGCGGGGCACGCCTTCGAGGCGCCCGCGCGAACAGGTGCGGTGCGCGCCCCGGCGCGGGCCGGTTGAGCTGCGGATCCGTCCCGATTGGAGTCGCCCGGAACCGGGCGCTCAAGGCGGCCTTCGGTGCGTGAGACGCAACCAAGGCCGCCTTGGGGCGCTCGGGTGAGGGAGCCGATGTGTGCCCGACCGCCAGAGGGAAATCGGTGACGAGTACCTAAGGACGCAACCGTCGGTCGGCTCTCCGGCGGCCGGTGCGCGTGCTCGACCGACCGGCGAGAGCCGCGCAGCGGCGCATCCGGGCTGGTCACCGCGGCCGGTCAGTTCTCCGGGGGCCGGTGTGCGCGCATCAGGCGTTGGGCGCGCAACGCCAGCTGCATGCCCAGGCGGTCGTCGGCGTCCTTGAGGCGGTCGCCGAACAGCTCCTCCAGCTGGCGCAGGCGGTTGCGGACCGTCTGCGGGTGGACGCCGAGCCGGTGCGCGATCTCCGGGGCGCCGCCCCGGGTTTCCAGCCAGGCCAGGAGGGTTTCGCTCAGCCGGTCGCGCTGCTTCTCGCTCAGGGAGGCGAACGGGTCCAGGCTCTGCCGGGCCAGCTCGGCCGCCAGGAAGTCCTCGGCCAGCAGCCAGAGCGTCGCCAGGTGGTCGCGGCACCAGATGATCGGGCCCGGGACGTCCGGCCCCGACAGCAGCAGCGCCCGCCGGGCCGTGCGCAGCGCCGCCGGGGCGTCGGCCAGGGGGACCGTCGGGGAGACCGCCGCGCGCCAGCCGTCGAGCTCGGCCGCCAGCGGGGCCAGGTCGGCGTCCGGGTCGCGGGTCAGCAGGTACGGCTCGGGGCCGTCGAGGTCGGCCAGGACGCCGTCGCCGAGCAGGTCGGCGGGGAAGTCCGCCGCGTCCGGACCGCGTTCGAGCGCCACCATGGCCGCCGTTTCGGGCAACGGCCAGCCCGCGCCGCCCGCCAGGCCCGCGATGCTGCTCGCGGCGCCCTCCGGCGCTCCGGCGATCAGCTCCAGCAGGCGCCTCCGCCGGACCGGGACGGCGCCCTCGGCCTCGGCCTGCGCCAGCTGGTAGCCCTCGATCGCGGTGGCGCACAGCTCGTCGACGTAGGCGAAGATGGCTTCCGCGGCGACCGAAATGACGGCCGGGTCGACGCCGGCCGCGACCACCGCCGGGTGCATTGCCCGCCAGGCCACCCGTGCCCCGGTCGTGGCGGTGTCCTGCAGGGCGTCGAGGTTGCGGCCTTCGGCGAACTCGACCCGGCCGCGGCCGCGGTAGAACTCGATCCAGTGCTCGTGCGACCGCGCCGGCTCGCCCATGGAATCGATGCAGTGCTGCACCGCGAACTCGACGCTCTTCACCAGGACCTTGCCGAACACGCCCTTCAGCGGCTGGCCGTAGGCCGGCACCGTGCGCTGCACCTCCTGGATCATCGAGGCCGCCGCGTGCCCGACGTGCGGGCGCAGGCCCGCGCCCAGCGCGCGCGGCAGCGAGGCCAGCAGGCGAAAACTGCGGTACTCGACCACGAATCCCCCTTCGAGTGCGGTGCGCCGAGCGTATCCGACGCCGATGTCACTGAAAAATCAACGACCGGTTCCCGGAAAGGGTGACGCCGACACGTCCTTTTGACACAGACGGGTGCGCGTTCTACGCTCCGTGTCAGTATTTTCGCGGTACCAATTCCCAGCGGAGGACGGAATTCCCATGCGCGGTTCCGCTGCCTCGGACAGTTCCGTCTGGTCCCGGCTGCCGCGCGAGCTCGGGGACGCGGTGCGCCCGCGGATCCCGAAGATCGCCCGGGCCTGCGTCGACGCGATCGCCGCCGAGATTCCCGATTATTCCGCGAGTTTCCGCGACGGCCCGGCCCGCGCCGCCGCGATCGAGCTGGCGCGGCGCGGGATCGAGCGGGACGTCGACCGCGTCGGAACACCCGCGCTGTGGCAGGCCGACCGGCTCGCCGGGTTCCGCGGCCACGGGCGCGACGCGTTCCACAATGGCCTCAGCCGCGAAGCCGTGCAGGCGGCCGTGCGCGTGTCGAGCCGGGTCACCTGGCGGTGGATCGCCGACATAGCACGGGAAGCGGGCCTCTCCGCTGACGTCCTCTACGGCGCGGCCGAAGGGATGTTCGCGGACGTCGAGACGTCGATGGCGGCCGTCGCGGAGGGGTACAGCGCCGCGGAGGCCGCGGTGTCCGGCACCGGCGAACGGCACCGCCGCCTGCTGCGCGCGCTGCTGGGCGGCCGCACACCAGCCGAAGTGGACGGTCTGATCGCGGCGTCCGGGCTGCCGGTGCCCGAGCGCGTCGCGGCGGTGGCGTTCCGCGCGCTGCCGGGCGCCCCGGAATTCCCGCCCGGTCTGCTGCCGGAGCACGTCCCCGCGGACCCGGCCGGCGACCCGCCGGCGGCGCTGACCCCGGCCCCGGACGTCGACCTGATCGACCTGACGGGCCTGCCCCCGGGCTGGACGGCGGCGGTCGGGCCACTGGTCCCGCCGGCCGAGGCACCGGAGTCGTTCCGGATCGCGCGCCGCGCGGCCGACCTGGCCGCCCGCGGTCTCCTGGACGTACCGGGCCCGGTGATCTGGTGCCGCGACCACCTGACGACGTTGCTGCTGTTCGCGGACGAGTTCCTGGTCGGCCGGCTGGCGTCGACGACGCTGGAGCCGTTGGCCGGGCTGCCCGGGCGCCGCCGCGAGCAGCTGGCGGAGACGTTGCTGGCGCTGGTCCGGACCCGCGGGAGCGCGCCCGAGCTCGGCCGCCTGCTCGACCTGCACCCGCAGACGATCCGGGCGCGGCTCAAGAAGCTGGGCGAGCTGTTCGGGGAGAAGCTGGACGACCCGGGGGAGCGGTTGCGGCTGGAGCTGGCGCTGCTGGCGGAACGGGCGCTGCCGGAGCGCGGCTGACACGGTTCCGATCCGGCCGGATGGACTGCTCCGTCGCGTCCCGATCGGCCCAGGGCAAGCGCCCGCTTCCGCTCTAGGCTGCCCGGCATGACCGGATTGCTCACCGAGCGCCTGCGGTAGGCTTCCGACAACGCCGCCGCCATGTGGTCCACCGTCGCCCGTGCCCGCGGGGACGGCGTGGCCGACCACGCCGCCTTCACCGTGATCGACGGCCGACGGTTCCGGATCATGCTGCGCACGGCCACCCCCGGTGACTCCGCCGTCGAGGAACTGACCGAGCTCGCCCGGGCGCGGCGGGAAGAAGGGCGGACGGTCGTCGTCGAAGATCCGTTCCGGGTGCTCGACCTGGGCGCCCTCGGGATGAGCGCGGGGCTGCTGCCGGTGATGGCCCGCGAGCCCGGTCCGGTCCCCGCGCCCGACGGCGTCGAGCGCGTCACCACCCCCGCCGGGCTCGCCGGGGCCGAAGACCTCGTCGTCCACGCGTTCCCGCTCGAGGAGTACCAGCCCTACCGGCCCGGCACCGTCTTCCCGCCCGAGCTGCTCGGCCGGGCCACCGCCTTCTTCCGCAAGGACACCCGGGGCGCGTGCCTCACCATGGCCCACGGCGGCGTCGGCGGCGTCGGCGGCGCCTACTGGGTGACGACCCGGCCGGAGCACCGCTCGCAGGGCATCGGGCGCGCGCTGATGCACGCGGTGCTACGGCACTTCGACGACGTGCCCGTCACGTTGACCGCCTCGCGGGCCGGCCGGCCCCTCTACGAGAAGCTCGGGTTCGTCACCCTCGGCGACGCCGCCTGGTGGCGCTGACGGGAACACCCACCGCCGGTAGCCGAACCAGCGGAACGCCGTCCCGGCCAGGGTGCCCAGCAGCATCCCGGCGACGAAGTCCGCGGTTTCCTGCGTCAGGTAGCCGACGTGCGGCACCGACAGGTGCAGCACGTACCGGGACACCAGCGCCGGCACGAGGTTCACGGCCACCGCGCCCGCGTTGACGGCGAGGAACAGGGCCGCCTCGCGCAGCCGGGGGTGCCCGGCCCGGCCCGCGAACGACCAGCGGCGGGACAGCAGGTACGCGAGCGCCGTCGAGACGACCGTGGCGATCGCGAGGGCCGTCACCGGCTTCTCCCGGCACACGGTGAGCTTCAGGCTGTAGTCGCCCAGTAGTGTGACCCCGTACGCGGCCAGGCCGACGACGGCGAAGCGGAGCAGCTCTCGCGGCTCGGGCATGGTTCCTCCAGGTGACGCCGGACAGGGTGGAGGTTTTCGATGGCACGCACGGGCGGTGAGGACGAACTCCCCACGGTCGCCGAACTGGTGAACTCTTCGCAGACGAAGCCGCTGATGATCCGCGGCGAGCTCGACGCGAAGCTCGCCGAAGAGGCGGCCACCGAACCCGAGCCCGCCCTTGACCCGCTGGCGGTGCTCGAGGCCGAGCTGGCGGCCGGCGACGAAGACCCCCGCCCGCGGGAGGCCCCGCCGGCCGACCGGTCCCGCCGCGCGAAGCCCTACGTCCTCGCCGCGGGCGCGGCCGTGGGGCTCGGGCTGGCCGCCGTGGTGCTGCTGCAGCCGCACCAGGTGGGTGGGACGGCCGTGCCGCCGCCCGGGGCGCCCGCCCCGGTCGTGCCGCCGCCGACCTCCAGCGACGCGGTCGAGACGATGAGCGCCTCCGCCTCGGCGCCCCCGCTCACGGCCTCGGTCCGCCACACGACGGCCGAGCCGACGAGCGCCCCGCCCGGCGCGGGCCGCAAGCCCGCCCGCCCCGAGCCGACGCCCACCTCGACATCCCCGCAGGACCAGTGGCGCGAGTACGTGAGTTCGGTGATCAGCTCCTGGCAGCAACGCCCCCACGGCGGCCGCAGCCACTGACGGCGGCCCCGCCTCTTCGAGGCGCCCCCAGGTCCGTTTGTCGAGACAGCCCGACAAGCCCGGAAGCAGCACCGAGGCCGCGGGTCAGCAGTTCGTCGTGGCCGGTTTGCCCGCGATCCGGTCCTTCACGAAGGCCAGCACGTCCGCGTTCCCCGTGTACACCAGCGTGATGTGGTCGGTGTCGTAGGTCTTCCACGTCTCCTGGACCCCGGCCGCGCAGTACGCCTTGTGCAGGCTGTCCGCCTGGGCGAACTGCACCAGCTGGTCACCCGTCGCGTGGTAGAGGAACACCGGCACCCGCGGCGGGGTGCCGCCCAGCTTGTTCTCGTTCAGCCGGGCCACCCACGCGGGCTTGATGTAGCCCGGACCCGTCGTGTAGTCCGCGATCCGCTGGTTCGCGTACGTCGTGAGCAGCTCGAACGTGCACGCGCTCTGCTTCATCTCGGCCAGCTTCGCCCGCCCGTTGTCGCTGAGGAACGAGTCCAGCCGCAGCTCGGGATACGCCTGGTCGAGGCCCAGCAGCGCGTACGCGAACACGCCGAAGCCGAACTTGCCGTCGAGCTGCAGCGTCACCTGGACCAGGTCCGCCGGCACCCCGCCGGCCGCGATGCCGACCAGGTTCAGCTCCGGCGCGTACGACGGCTGCAGCTCACCCGCCCACGCCGCCGCGCCGCCACCCTGCGAATACCCGCGGAACACGACCTTCGCCGACGCCGGCAACCCGGCCGCCGGAAGCCGCTGGGCCGCGCGGACCGCGTCGATCACTGCCGGGCCTTCGGACCGGCCCACCACGTACGTCGTCTTCGGGGCCGGCTGGTAGCCCTCGTAGTCCGGGACCACCACGGCGTAGCCCGCGTCGAGCAGGTCGTCGAGGCCCGGCTGCTCGTAGAACGCGCCGATGCCGAGCATCGCCGACGGCGTGCAGGTGAACGCCGGGCCGTGCGTGCCCGGTGCGAACGCGACGATCGGGGCCGTAGCGCGGTCGGCGGTCTTCGGCACCAGCACCGTGCCGGTGACCGCGTCGGGCTGCCCGAGCGCGTTCGTCGACAGGTACATCACCTGCCACGCGTCGACCGACGCCTTGCGCGGCCCCGCGGAAGACGGCCGCCACCGGAGCACGTCACCCGGCTTGCCCGCGGGCAGCGGGGACGGCGGGACGTAGAAGGAGTCGTCCGCCGGTGCGGGCGCCGCGGCGGCGGCCGCGGGCGCGAACGCCGTGGCGAGGACCAGGGTCACCAGCGCGGCGAGCACGCGGCGGGCGGTCACGAGCCCGTCCCGTAGACGCGCTTGCAGGTCGCGGACTCGCGGAAGGCCAGGTCGAGTTCCGGGTTGGCCCGCAGGTCCTTGATCGGCCCCTCCGGATCGGCCAGCTTGCCCATCGTCGCGTCGGCCTCGGAAATGACCTGGCGCAGGCCGGCCTGGTCGGTCACCGTCGCCCGCTCCATCTTCGTCTTCGTCTCGGCCAGCCTGCTCCGCGTCTCACCGAGGTTGCCGGTGGCCTTGTCCACAACGGACTGTCCATCCGGGACGGGTGGCACGCCGGCCGTGCGGATGCCGCCGGCCATGTCGTCGAGCGCGGAACCGAGCCGGCCGAGGAACCCCACCATCGCGTCCCGGGTCTTCACCGGGTCGGCGTCGTCGACCGCGGGTGGCTGGGCGAGCTTCGCCGAGCCCGCGGCGACGCCGGTGCACACCTTGTCGGCCCACGCCAGCGCCGCCGGATCGGCGTGGCGGCCGGGGTCGGGCGGGGTGTCCGAAGCGCACGCGGCGCACGACAGAAGCGCGGCCGCCGACATCGCGAGCACCGCGTTGTGCATTCTTTTCATGGGTTTCGAAGCTACGCGCCGCGCTCGCGCGCGAGCAAGAAGAGAATGGGGGGTTGGCACGCGCGTCAACATTCCGGCGCCCGGATTTGTCACGCGGGTCAGCGGTTCGAAGATGGGGCTGTCCTGGGGAAACCTTGCCCGCCCTGCTAGGAAACCGGCTGCGCCGGCGTGCCGGGGTGACAAATTGCCGGGCGTGCGTGACGTTTTCACGTGAAGCCCTTGATTGTCGCCGGTTCCGCTCGTTAGCTTACCGTTCGGTAGCGATTTTCGAGAAAAGGCGCCGCCGTTTCGTATCACTGTTGATACACGGAAGGACCATCGTGAGTCACCCAAGAGGCATGAAGAAGACGGTCGCGGCCGCCGCGGCCGCGGGTGCGGTGGGGCTCGTCGCCACCGCGCTCGTCGCCGGGGCGCAGACCAGCGCCGCCGACCCGATTTCGCTGACGCTGAACTACCACTGCACCTTCCCGCTGGTGGGTTCCCAGTCGCTGAAGGTGGTGATCAACACCGACCTGCCGACCACGGTGAACACCGGGCAGCCGACCGGCGCGTTCGACATCAAGGCCGTGTCCACCATCAACGCGGACACCGTCAGCGGCCTGAGCCTGATCGGCGCCACGACGCTGGAAGGCACGGCCACCGCGAGCGCCACCGTCGCCGCGCCGAGCCTCAACCTGCCGGTCAGCGTGCCGATCACGCTGGACAAGACGAACATCCCGGCGTCCGGTGAGATGAACATCAACGCCGCGGGCAAGACGCCGTCGCTGACGTTCACCCAGGCCGGCCAGGCGAAGATCACCGTGGGCGACCTCAACCTCAAGGTCACCCCGCGCAAGGCCGACGGCTCGGTCACCGGCATCACGCCGGACGGCACGATCGACGCGCCCTGCACGCAGGACAGCGGGCAGAACAACACGCTCGCGACAATCACCATCAACGGTGGCGGCGGCACGACGCCGCCCACCACGACCCCGCCGGTCACCACCCCGCCGACGACCACCCCGCCGACGACCACCCCGCCGGTGACGACCCCGCCCACGACCACCCCGCCGGGCGGGGGCATCAAGTACTCCTTCGGCATCACCGGGCAGACCGCGCTGAAGTCGCTCGGCAGCACCGCGCCGATCACCGGCTCGTTCGACGCCGACGTGGACCTGGCCAACAGGAAGTTCACCGGCAACCTGCAGCTGAACCCGACGCACACCGACTTCAAGCTGTTCGGCTTCCTGCAGGGCAGCTCGGACGTCAAGGTCGTGCAGAACGGCCCGCAGACCGGTGAGCTCGTCGGCACCGGCTTCAAGGCGCACATCAAGTTCGACACGTTCCTCACCACGGTCAACCTGTTCGGCATCCCGATCAGCACCGACCCGAAGTGCGGCACGACCACGCCGTCGACCAGCGAGATGACCACCGGCCCCGACTTCGACCTGCTCAAGGGCGGCAAGCTGTCGGGCACCTATTCGCTGTCCGCGCTGCAGAACTGCGGTTCGTTGAACGACATCATCAGCGCCTTCGCCAAGAGCGACGGCAACTCGCTCGACCTGGTGCTCGCCAAGAAGTGACCGATCTGCCGGCCCCCGCCGCGCGCTGACTGTGCCGCGGCGGGGGCCGGTGCCACGTCTCGAGAAAGGGGGGCGCCCGTGCGGATCGCCCGGTCGTTGCTCGCCGCCTGCGTGCTCGCTCTCGCCGTCGCCACGCCCGCGGCGGCGTCGACGCCGATCGACAAGAAGCTGAGTTTCACCTGCCCGTTCCCGTTGATCGGGCTGCAGAAACTGGACGTGGAGATCAAGGCGTCGTTCGAAGTGCCGGCCACGCCCGGCGGCACGTTCACGACCGGGGACCTCGCGGTCGCGGTGACCGTGCCGGACAAGTCCACCCGCGGCCTGGCCCTGGTCGGCGCGGCGAGCATCGAGGGGACGGCGTCCGCAGGGGTGACGCTGGCCAACGGGCCGCTGACGCTGCCGCTGAGCCTGCCGCTGACGGTGGCGAAGACGGCGGTGCCGGCGTCGGGGCCGTTCACCACGAACGCGTCGGGCTCGGTTCCGCCGGTGCAGTTGCCGAACGCGGGTAAAACGACGCTGACGATCGGGAACTTCAGCACCCGCCTCACGCCGAAGAAGGCCGACGGCTCGTACACCGGGCTCGGCTCGTTCACCTCGGACTGCACGCTCGACCCCGGGCAGGATCCCGTGCTGCTGAGCTTCGACCTCGCCACCGCGCCGGCCCAGCACCGGTACGCCGTGGCGGGATCGACGGCGGTGAAGGCGCTCGCCGCGACCGCGCCGCTGACCGGGTCGCTCGCGGCGGGCCCGGAGTTCGCGACGGCGTTCGACAAAACCGGCACCGACTTCAAGGCGTTCGGGTTCGTGCCCGGCCACGCGGACCTGCAGTTCACCCCGGACGGCCCGCAGACCGGCGAACTCGACGGCGGCGGCTTCGTCGCGCACCCGGTCTTCACGCTGGCCTTGCCGCAGGTGACGCTCTTCGGCCTGCCGGTCGCCGACGCGGGCTGCCGGGCGAGCGCCCCCATCCCGGTCGACCTGCGGACCGGCAGCGGGTTCGCCCTGGCCACCGGCGGTCCGGTCACCGGCACCTACACGATCCCGCCGCTGACCGCCTGCGGCGCGTTCACCGCGTACCTCAGTTCCCTGGTGCAGGGCGAGGGGAACACGTTCGCCCTGACGTTGACTGCGCGCTGACTGCCGCTCACCCGATCCGGGTATACGTGGGGGAATGCGCCGAACCACTGTGGGGACTCTGGTCGTTGTCACGCTGCTCGCCACCGCCGCACCCGGGGAGGCCGCCGGCCTGAGCCGGGACCCGGTGGCACTGGTCTACGACCGGGACCACGCGCTACACCTGCTGAACGGCGGCGCCACCGACGACGAGCTGACGCTGCGGACGCAGGCGCTGGCGTCGAGCGCGTGGGCGTTCTTCCGCGGCACATCGCCGCTGTACTACCGCGACCTCGGCGAACTGCCGTCGTCGGCCTACGCCACCGCGGGCGGCGACGTCTGGCTGACCGGCGACGCGCACCTGGAGAACACCGGGGCGGACCGCGGCGCCGACAACGACGAGCAGTTCGCGCTCGACGACACCGATGACGCCTGGCGCGGGTCGTGGACGTGGGAACTGCGCCGCGAAGCCGTGTCGATCGTCCTCGCCGGCCGGGCCGGCGGCCGCAGCACCGGCCAGATCGCCACCGACGTCGACACCTTCGTCGCCGAGTACGCCCAGTGGATCGCGAAGTTCCACGGGACGAACGACGAAGCGAGCTGGCGGCTGACGTCGGCGAACACCTCCGACCTCGTCGCGGACCTGATCGACGAGTCCGCCGGCGACAAGCGGGCCGACCTGCTCGCGAAGTGGACCACCGGCGGCCACTTCAAGGACGACCCGCAGCTCCAGGCCGTCCCGGCCGCGACGCGGACCCAGCTCACCGACGCCGTCGCGGCCTACCGGACCACCGCGGGCAAGCCGTTGAAGGCCTCCGAAGCCGTCGTCAAGGACGTCCGCCGCCGGATCGGGGCGGGCACCGGCAGCCTCGGCCGGTTCCGCTGGTACGTCCTGGTCGAGGGGGCCACGACGGCGGCGTCCGACGACCGGATCCTCGAACTCAAGCAGGAGGTCGACCCGGCCCCGAAGCCGCTCGCGCCGACCGCCACGACCCTGACCGGCGGGCAGCGTCCGGCCCTGGCCCTGCGCTGGCTGGCGAACCAGTCGGACCCCCTCGTGGGCTGGACGAACGTGGGGAGCACCCCGGTGCTGGTGAAGGAGAAGTCCCCGTTCGCCGAGGACCTGAAGATCGGCGACCTGTCGACATCGGCGATCTGGGACGACACGGTCCGCGACGTCGCCCGGCTGCTCGCCGCCGCGCACGCCCGCGCCGACCAGGACATCCCCGGCACCGGGCTCACCTACTCGGCGGACGCGGCGATCGACGGCGCGATCACGTCGGTCTCCGGGCTGCAGGCCGAAACGCGGACCTTCGCGACGAGCTACGCCGACCAGGTCACCCGGGACTGGCAGGCGTACGTCACCGCCGTGAACAGTGGCCGTCCGCTGTTCTGAGGCCTCACCCGCGCCGGAACAGCAGCGTGAACCCGGCGCCGGACAGGACCAGCGCGGCGAGGAAGAACCCGCCGTGGACGTAGTTGCGCGTCACGACGTCCCCGACGAGCTGCACGACCAGGTCCACGATCCCGAGCCCGCCGGCCACCGCGAGCCCGGTGCGGGCGCCTCGCAGACCCCGGTGCGCCGCGTAGACCAGCAACGCCCACAGCCCGGCGCAGACGGCGAACAGGAACACCGCCACCGGGAGGGGGAGGACGCCGGTGATCGCGGTGTGGCTGCCGGTCAGGCGGCCGGCCAGCGTCCCGAGGAACCAGCACGCCGCCGCACCCCACCAGGCAAGGGCCATCCGCGCAGCGTAGGCGCGGTGTGCCCGGATCCGGCACGGTCGCCACCCGAACCGTTATCGACCCGGTGTCACACGGGGGTGCTATAAAACGCTTCCCCAGTGGGACCGGTTTCGCGGCCGTAGGCGGCGGTGGCCGGTGCCGCTAGGGTTGATCGTCTGGATGTGCTGGCTCAAGAGCAGCCGAACGGGAGACGCTGGTGACCGCCGCGCTCGACTCATCGTGGGATCCCCGCACGCGCTTGCGGGTGCTCCTGATCGAGGACGACGACGGCGACGCGCTGCTGGTCGAAGAGATGCTGGCGGACACGACCGTGCCGTACGCGCTGGAACGCGTCGAGACGCTCACCGCCGCCCTCAGCGGTCCGCTCACCGCCGACTGCGTCGTGCTGGACCTGCAGCTGCCCGACGCGATGGGCCTCAACGGGCTGACCAAGCTCGGGCAGCACGCGCCCGGGGTCGCGGTGGTCGTCCTGACCGGCCAGCACGACCAGGCGACCGGCGTCGCGGCGGTCGCCGCCGGCGCGCAGGACTACCTGGTCAAGGACCAGGTCGACGGCCCGCTGCTGGTCAAGGCGCTCGCGTTCGCCCGCGAACGCAAGCGCGCCGAGCAGGTCGAGCAGCAGTTCCTCCAGCAGCAGCTGCTCGCGAGCGAGAACGCGCGGCTCGAACGCGGCCTGCTGCCGAGCCCGCTGCTGCGCGATCCGCACCTCGACCTGGCCGCCCGCTACCGCCCCGGTCGCAACGGTTCCCTGCTCGGCGGCGACTTCTACGACGCGATCGAGCTCGCCGACGGCACGGTGCACATGATGATCGGCGACGTCTGCGGCCACGGCCCGGACGAGGCCGCCCTCGGCGTCGCGCTGCGGATCGCCTGGCGTTCGCTCGTGATGGCCGGCCTGCCGATGGCCGACGTGCTGAGCATGGTGGAGCGGGTCCTGGTGCACGAGCGGATCGAGCCGCTGTTCGCCACCGTGTGCATGGTCGTCATCGCGCCGGACCGGCGATCGCTGCGGTTGTCGCTGGCCGGGCACCTGCCGCCGCTGCTGCTCACCCCCGGCGACGGGCACCTCCTCTCCCGCGAACGCCTCGGTGTGCCGCTCGGTGTCGTCGAGGGGGCGAAGTGGGAAGCGCTGGACGTCCCGCTCGAGCCGGGGTGGTCGCTGCTGCTCTACACCGACGGGGTCTTCGAGGGCCGCGTCGGCGCGGGGTCCGAGCGGCTCGGCCACGAGCGGATGGCCGCACTGGTGCTCGACATCAAGCGCGAGACCGGGATCCACAACCACGCCCTGCTCGACGAGCTGATCGCCCGCGCCGAGCGGCTGAACTCCGGCCCGCTCGACGACGACGTCGCCCTTGCCCTGCTGAGCCACACCCCGGGGAGTCCGCTCGATGAGCGCTGAAGCACGCGGCTGGCCGATCCGCCGCTGGCTGACCGTCCTCGCCGCCGCCGAAGCCGTGCTGCTGGTCGCCGCGCTGGTCGCGGCCGGCATCGCGCTGCACAACCTCACCGAGGCCCGGACCCGCCTGCTCGACGTGGTGGCGCCGCAGCGCCTGGCGGCGAGCCAGCTGTCCACCGCGCTGCTGAACCAGGAAAGCGGCGTCCGCGGCTACCAGCTGGGCCGCCGGCCGGAGTTCCTCGTCCCCTACACCGACGGTGTCCGCTCGCAGGCCGACGCGGTGAGCCAGCTGCGGCAGCTCGGCGCGGCCCCGGGCACCCGGATCGGCGACGACCTGGCGGCCGTGCTCCGCGCGGCCGGCGCCTGGCAGGCCGCGGCCGAGCCCACCATCGTCCCCGGTGCGCCGCCGGTCACCCCGGCCGAGGTCGAACGCGGCCGGATGCTGTTCGTCCCGGTGCGCACGGCGCTCGACACCCAGCTCGACCACCTCGCCGCGCTCCGCGACGCCGGCCGCGCCGACCTGGACCGGGCGGCGCGCTTCCTGAACGCGATGTTCGTGGTCGTCGGCCTGCTCGTCCTGCTGCTGTTCGCCGTGCTGTTCCTCGGGTTGCGGCAGGTGATCACCCGGCCGATCCTGCGGCTGGCCGGCGAGGTCCGCCAGGTCGCCGACGCCGACATCCACCACCCGGTGCACGGCCGCGGGCCGCGCGAGATCGCCCAGCTGGGCGCGGACGTCGAAGCGATGCGGCAGCGCATCCTCGACGAGGTCGCCGAGCTCGAGCGCGCGCACGCCCTGCTGGACCGGCGCACGCGGGAGGCGGAGGAGTCGAACGCGATGCTGGACCGGCGCACGCGGGAAGCGGAGGAGTCCAACGCGATGCTGGACCGGCGCACGCGCGAGCTGGAACGGTCCAACGCCGACCTGGAGCAGTTCGCGTACGTCGCTTCGCACGACCTGCAGGAGCCGCTGCGGAAGGTGGCGAGCTTCTGCCAGCTGCTGCAGCGGCGTTACGAGGGCCTGCTCGACGAGCGCGGCGAGCAGTACATCGAGTACGCCGTCGACGGCGCGAAGCGGATGCAGACGCTGATCAACGACCTGCTGGCGTTCTCGCGGGTCGGCCGGAAACCGGGCGAGCACGTCGTGGCCGACGCGGGCGCGCTGGTCGACGACGCGACCGCGAACCTGGAGGTCGCGCTCTCGCTCAGCGGCGGCAAGGTCAGCCGCGGTGACCTACCCCAGGTGCGCGTCGAACCGGCGTTGCTGACCGCGGTGTTCCAGAACCTCATCGGCAACGCGCTGAAGTTCAAGGGCGAAGCCCCGCCGGAGGTGCGGGTCACCGCGGAGCGGGACGGCGACGACTGGGTGTTCTCCGTGGTGGACAACGGGATCGGCATCGACGCCGAGTACGCCGAACGGGTGTTCGCGCTCTTCCAGCGGCTGCACACGCGGTCGGCGTACCCGGGCACCGGCATCGGCCTGGCGTTGTGCCGCCGGATCGTCGAGTACCACGGCGGCCGGATCTGGCTCGACACCGAAGCCGTGGACACCACGTTCCGCTTCACGCTGCCCGCCATCGAGGACAAGGGGACCGCATGACACCGGCGCCGACCCCGATCGACATCCTGCTCGTCGAGGACGACCCCGGTGACGTCCTGATGACCCGGGAAGCGTTCGCGCACCACAAGATCCGCAACCCGCTGCACGTCGCGGAGGACGGCGTCGAAGCGCTGCGGTTCCTGAAGCGGGAAGGCCCGTTCGGGGCGGCGCCGCGGCCGGGGCTGATCCTGCTCGACCTCAACCTGCCCCGCAAGGACGGCCGGGAGCTGCTCGGCGAGATCAAGCAGGACCCCGGGCTGCGCACGATCCCGGTGGTCGTGCTGACGACGTCGGAGGCGGAGGAGGACATCCTGCGCAGCTACGAGCTGCACGCCAACGCCTACGTGACCAAGCCGGTCGACTTCGAGAAGTTCGTCGAGGTGGTCCGGAAGATCGACGACTTCTGGGTCACGGTGGTGCAGCTGCCGCCCCGGTAGCCGTTTCGCGGGGAGTGCGGCACGATGGGAGGCCATGACCCCCTCGCCGCCGGACCTGCCCGCCACGGAGCTGGCCGTGACGCTCGAGTGGCGGGGCCGGACCGCGGTGCTGGCCGTGGCGGGGGAGATCGACCTGCTCAGCGCGCCGGAGTTCGGGGAAGTCGTCGACGTGGTGCTGGCCGGTGGGCCGGAGAAGCTGGTGGTCGATCTGCGTGAAGTGACGTTCTTCTGCTCGGCTGGGCTGCAGGTGCTCGCGGCGGCCCACCGCAGGCTGCCCGAGCGCGCGCTGTGCGTGGTGAGCGATTCCCCGGTGACGTCGGGCCCGTTGAAGACCACCGGGCTCGACACGTGGATCGGCCTGCACCCGACCGTCGACGAAGCACTGCGGTGAAGCGGATGCCGGAACCGTTCCGCTGCCACGGCGTGCCCGCCGCCCCCGGCGCGCTCCGCCGCCTCCGGCACGACCTGATGGCGTGGGTACTGGCAGCGGGGGTCGACGAAGACCGGGCCGGCGACATCGTGCTGGCCAGTTACGAAGCACTGGCGAACGTGGCCGACCACGCCTACGACGAGGGCGAGCCCGGGGTGGTCGACGTCGACGCGGCGGTGCACCCGGGCCGGCTCGAAGTGGTGATCGCCGACCACGGCCGGTGGCGGACGCCGGTCCCGGACCCCCGCCCGGTTTCCCTGCGCGGCCGGGGCCTGCTGCTGCTGCGGGCGAGCGCCGACCGCGCGGACATCACCCCGGGCGAGCAGGGCACGGTGGTCACGCTGAGCTGGAACCTGGACCCGATCAAGTCCTGACCCGAGCGCCCCAATGTGGCCTTCGGTGCGTCAGACGCACCGAAGGCCGCCTTGGGTGCGTCACACGCAACCAAGGCCACATTGGGGTGCTACTTGACGACGGCTCCGGTCTTCGGGTCGAGGGTGACCTTGCGGGCCTTCGGCCACCAGAAGTCGAACATGCCGTTGAGCGAACCGGCGCGCGTGTCGAACGACGAGTCGCCGATGCGGCCGGTGAACCAGTTGTCCTCGATGAACTTCAGCACCGAGGTCTGGTCGGTCAGCGTGTGGTCGACGTGGTTGACCCGGCTGAACGGCGAAACCACCAGCAGCGGCAGGCGCGGGCCGTAGCCGCAGCGGTCGGCGTACGTGCCCAGCGTCGTCGGCTTGGCCGTGCACACCGCCTGGTCCTGCGAAGCGTCGTGCGAGCCGTTGACGATCGGCGACTTCTGGTGGTCGTACCAGCCGTCCGAGTCGTCGTAGGCCAGCACGATCGCCGTCGACTTCCAGTCCGGGGACTGCTGGATCCGGTTGATCTCGCCGACCACGAACTGCTGCTCGTCCAGCGGGTCCGAGTAACCCGCGTGACCGTCCTGGTACTCCGGGGCCTTCAGGAAGCTGACCGCGGGCATCGAGCCGGCCTGCAGCGAGTCGTTGAAGTCGCTGATGTCGTACTGGTGGTTCGCGCGGTCGGTCTGGCCGATCGCCTGCACCGAGGACGGCGGGAGGTGCTTCGGGTTCGCCGTCGACGGGTAGTACTGGAACGGCTCGTGGTGCGGGCTGTAGTCGACGACCGCGTTGCCGCCGATGTTCGTGTGCTTCTGGCCGCAGACCGCGTACCCGTTGGCCGTGCCGGTCGGGCGGAAGCCGCCCTGGAACCAGCCCCACGTCACGCGGCGCTGGTTGAGCAGGTCACCGATGTTGCGGCCCCGCATCGTGGCCAGGTTGTCCTTGCTCGTGTGGTTCTTGCCCGAGCAGTCGTCCCAGGCCGGGTCCGGGTCGTTGATCACCGTGCCGACGCCGCCCGCGTCCGGCGACTGCACCACGTACGCGTCACTGACCGGCTCGTGCGTCACCGGGTCGACGGCCTGGCCACCGTGCGTCTGCCCGGAAATCAGGTTGAGCGCACCGGGCGTCGACGGGCCGAAGACGGTGTTGAACGAGTTGTCGTTCAGCGCGTAGTGCTGGGCGTAGTTCCACATGCCGGTGACGGTGTTGCCGTCGTAGTAGTCCATGACGAGGCCCGGCTCGCCGAACAGGATCGGCTGCCCGGTGCACTTGTCCGTCTCGGTCTTCTCGACGAACTTGTCCATCTTGCCGCCGTCGAAGGCGGCCTGCTCCGCGCCGTAGTTGTGGTTCTGGTCGCAGGTCAGCGCCTGTTCGTGCGTCAGCCGCTTCGGGTTGTACGCGTTCGGGTTGGCGGTCAGCAGCCTGTGGTCAAGGCCGTTGACCTTCGGGGTGCCGTGCGCGGCGGTGAACGGCGTGCCGTCGGTGTTGGCGGCGTCCGGGTAGGTGCCGAAGTAGTGGTCGAACGAGATGTTCTCGCCGAAGATGACGACGACGTGCTTGATCGGCGTCGACGTCGGGATCCAGTGCGCCGGAAACAGGTTCAGCGGCTGGGCGTCCGCGGAGGCCGCCGCGGAGCCGGTGACGACGGCCAGTGTGGCCACCGAGGCGAGTGCCCCGGCGCCGAGCAGGCCGCGCCGTCGCCGGCGGGTCCTTGTGTCCACAGTGGATTCCTTTCGTGGTGGGGATGGAGAAGTTCAGGCGAGCAGGGCCCGCCCGAAGTGGTCGTCCGGTCCGGTGACACCCGGCAGCGCGAAGAAGTAGCCGCCGCCGAACGGGGAGATGTAGTCGGTCAGGGGTTCGCCGGCCAGGCGCTTCTGGACGGCCTCGAACTGGCGCTCGAGGTCCTGCTGGTAGCACACGAAGACCAGGCCCATGTCGAGGTTGCCGTTGCTGTCGACGCCGCGGTCGTAGTTCACCGCCCGGCGCAGGATCCGGCTGGCGTCGGTCTCCGGTGTGCGCGGGTTCGCCTTCCGGATGTGGCTGGTCAGCGGGATCACCGTGCCGACGGGGTCGTCGGCGTACCGCGGGACGTCGGTCTCCGCCGTGCCGTCGAGCGGGGCGCCGGTGTCGCGGCGGCGGCCGAACATGTTCTCCTGCTCGGCCAGGGAAACCCGGTCCCAGAACTCCACCAGCATCCGGATCAGCCGGATGACCTGGTAGCTGCCGCCCGCCGTCCACGCGGGCTCACCCCGTGTCCACACCAGACTGTCCACTTCTGAGCCGGTGGGGTTGGCGGTGCCGTCCTTGAAGCCCATCAGGTTGCGCGGTGTGCCCTCCGGGCGCGGCGGGGAGCTGAAGCCGTTGAGCTTCCAGCGCAGCTGCATGCCACCGCGGGTGGCGCGCGCGATGTCCCGCAGCGCGTGCAGGACGGTGTCGGTGTCGTTCGCCGACAGGACCAGGCTGAGGTCGCCGTGGCACTGGGCGGGGTCGAGGGCGTCGTCCGGGAACGTCGTCATCGGCTTCAGCTTGGCGGGCTTGAGTTTCGCCAGCCCGTACCGGTCGTCGAACAGGCTCGCGCCGACGCCGAGGATGACGCCGAGGTCGCTGCCGGGGACCACGGGCCCGAGGACGCCCGAGTCGGCGGGCGGCGCGGTGATCCCCAGCGCGGCGGGCGCCCCGCCGGCGGTGAGGAACCGGGCCCGGTCGGTGACGGCCCGGAAGAGCTCGGTGAGTTCGGCTTTGGACTCGGCGACGGCGTCGAAGGAGGCGAAGACCGTCTGGGCGGGCGGCTTCCGGAGGATGGCGGCCTGGTGGTCGCCGTGGAAGGGCACGGGCGAGCTGCCGTCGGGCACGCTCGCGGAGGAGGCGCCGAGCCCGGCCCCGGCGGCCACGGTGAGCCCGGCGCCCATCGCGGCCCGGCGCAGGAACGACCGGCGCGGCAGGTTCGTCACGAGACCCTCCTCGCGCGACAAGGGCCGGTTTCGGCGCGGTCGTGCTGCGGGTGCGTCACGAGACCCTCCTCGGCTCGGCGATCGCCGCGATCGGGGCCAGCAGCTCTGTCAGCTCGCTCACATCCGCGTCGAGCTGCTGCCGCTGTGCCCGGCTCAGCTCGGCCGGGCGGACCCACGTGCCGTCCGGACGGCGGGCGGCGTCCAAAGCGGACTGCGTGCGGTTCAGCCAGCTGTCCACCTTGGACAGAGCCGGGTACCGGGGCGCCAGCAGGGGCCGCAGGACGTCCAGGACCGCGCGCGTTCCGTCGAGGTTCGCGCGGGCCGTGGCCAGGTTGGTGCCGCTGCCGTAGTCGGTGCGGCCGGTCAGTTCGAACTGCAGGGTGTTCTCCATGATCTCGTGCGCGCGCAGCCCCAGGTCGTTGCCGTCGACCTGGCTGCCGGCGAAGGACGTCTGCAGCGCGTGGGTGTCGGTGTCGAGCCGGTCGGCGACGGCGGCGAGCGCGCCCAGGTCCTCGCCGTGCCAGAGCCCCTGCTCCAGGCGGTGGAAGCCGGTGAACCCCGGGTCGGCGACCCCGGCGGGCAGGCCGTCGGCCGTGCCGTTGAGCGCGCCGTCGGAGTCGCCGAACGCGTCGTAGGCCGCGCCCAGCCGCTCGTAGGTCAGGTGGGCGGTCAGCCACGCGGCCCGGCTCGCCGCGCGGTCCCCGCCGTGGACGGTGGTCTTCAGCGCGCCGGTGTTCGCGACCAGTTCGCCGAGGCCCGTCGTGACGTGCTGCTGGTAGGCCTTGAGCGGGCCGAGCAGGTCGTCGTGCGTCACCGGCGCGACGCCCGGCCCGGTCCGCTCGGCGCCGCCGGTGACCTGCACCGCCGGCCCGACGATCGCGCCCGCGTCCTCGGGCAGGCAGCGGAACGCGTAGCTGCCGTTGCCCAGGTTGACCCGCAACGGCCGGGACGTCGCCGCGCCGAGGCCTTCGACCTCGCCGTAGATCACGCCGGTCGCCGGGTCGATCAGGTCGACCTCGGCCGTCACCGACCCGGTGTTGTGCAGGCGGAAGGTCTGCGGCCCGGGCTTGGGGTCCGTCCAGCCGGTACCGCAGGCGGAGCGCGAAACCGCGATCTCGGGGTCGACGGCGGCCGCGTCGTCCGGCCAGAACGCCACGACACCGCCCGCCGCGGCGGCCAGCACCACGGCCACCACGATCCAGCGGCTACGCACTGTCCCCGGCACGCCGGCTCTCCCGTCACTCGATCGGACCATCCCGGTCCCGGATTATGCGAGCCTATCGCCCGGAAAACCGCATCGGATCGGATCGAAAGGGGGAAGTTCACCCGGACTTCAGCCAGGCGCCCACGAAAGGGGGAGAATTCAGACGTTTCCCTGTGCCAGATCTGTCGGGTTCGGGTTGTTCGACCGGTTCGCCGAGCTCACGGCAGCGGCGCACCCGTCTCCAGCAGCGTCTTCAGGCTGGACAGCAGCGCGGGCCAGCCCTGGCTGCACATCGCCAGCGTCTTGCTGCCATCGTCGAAACCGTCGTGCAGCACGGTCAGTTTCACCATTTCCCCGTGCGGTTCGATGGTGAACGTGACTTTGGAACGGCTTTCCCGTCGCAATTCAGCCAGCGTTTCGCCGTCGATCCCGTTTCCGTTCGCCCAATCGGCGGTGAAAGTGTGCCAGGTGTAGGACAGCCTGCGGTACGGCTCCGATTCCAGGACGACCTGCTCGGGGTCTTGCGTCTTCGCGCCGCTCTCGGTCCACGTCATCGGTGAACCCGTTTTCCAGTCGGTTTCGAGGGACACGCCCCAGTACTGGCGCGTGAAGGCGGGGTCGGTAAGCGCTTGCCAGAGTTTTTCCGGGGTCGTGTTGATGTAGGTGGTGTAGGCGAACTCGTTCATCGGGGCGGACTCCAGTGCTCGTTTCAGGTCGGCCAGCGCGCCGGCCCGCCGCCGGTCGTAGCGGGTCATCCAGCGCTCGGCGATCCCGTTGATCGGCGCGGCGTCGAGGTGGTGGAGCTTTTCGCGGCCGCGCCAGGTGGTCGTGATCAGCCCGGCCGCCTCGAGCACGGCCAGGTGCTTGCTGACCGACTGGCGGGCCATGTCCAGTCCCGCGCACAGTTCGCGCAGGGTCTGGCCGTTGCGCTCGTTGAGCACGTCCAGCAGCCGGCGTCGGCTGGGATCGGCCAGTGCCTTGAAGACCTCGTCCATCGCGCCTCTCCGAAAAGGCAGCCGGATGGCTGCCTTTTGACGATAGGCAGCCATCCGGCTGCATGTCAAGCGCGGGGGACTACCGGAAGCGGATCACCGTGATGCTCGCGAGGACGAAGAACACGAGGATGACGAGCGTGCCGGTCTGGTTGCCGGACGAGCGGGTCACGACCTGGTCGACGGCGCCGGTGAGCCGCACGCCGCACTCGGCGACGACGGTGTGCCGGCCGGCCTCGATGCGGGTGAACTCGACCGGCGCGGTGAAGGCGCCGGAGCTGTCGGTGTAAGCGGTGCCGACCTCGGTGCCGTCCGACAGCAGCGTCACCACCCGGCCCGGCAGGCAGCCCTTGCCGGACGCCGAGAGCGGCTCACCGGGTTTGACGCTCGGCCGGTCGAGCACCAGTTCGCCGGGTTTCGGTGTGGTGCTGGACGTCGCCGGGGTGCCGGGCGTGGCCGGCGGAGCCGTCGTCGTCGGCGGCGTGCTCGTCGTCGTGGGCGGGGTGGTGGCGGTCGTCGGGGTGGCCGGGGTCGTGGTGGTGCCCGGCCGGGTCGGGCGCGTGGTGACCGGCGGCGGTGGCGGGGTGGTCGTCACCGGCGGCGGGGGTGCGGTGGTCGGCGTGGCTGTCACGGTGAACCGGCTGCCCGCGCTGAGCGGCCCGCCGGTGCGGGCGTTGGTGCACGTACCGGTGACCGGGTAGGTCCCCGGCTGGGCGCCGCCGGGCACGGTGGCCGCGACCGTGCCGCTGGTCTGCGTGAGGGTCGCGGTCGCCGACCACATCGGCGTGCCGTTCCAGGAAAAGGTGACCGGTCCCTTGCAGGGGTAGAAATTCCAGGAAATGGTGAAGGAACTCCCGGCCTGCCCGCTCGACGGTTTCAAACCAACCGACGATGTGTATTGTGCGTCGGCGGTGCCGGCCGCCGCGAGCAGAAGCAACGTTCCGGCCACGGCCCCGAAAACCAGCCGAACCACGAATCGCATTGGGACGTCCCTCCCCGGTGTGTGCTCGCTGTAGCATTCCGGACCAGTCGGATAACGCAAGTAGGGGTGCCCAATGGGACGTGTCATCGCGGCGGGGGTTGCGTTGGGTTTGTGTGCGGTGCTGCTGGGCGCCCCACCCGCTTCCGCGGAGTCCGCGACGCTGCGGCTGCAGGTGTCGATCGACCAGCGGCCCATCGAGGACGCCACGATCCCGATCGATCCGGCGAACCAGGTCGAGCTGCAGGTCGTGGCGACCAACCCGGGCACGGCGCCGGTGAAGGTCCGCAGCGTGCGGCTCTCGGGGGTGGCCCTCGCCCTGACGTTCTTCGCCTACGACACGACCGCGCCCTTCGAGGTGCCGGCCCGCGGCTCGGTGTCCCGGACGTTCGTCCTCGACCTCGGCGACCTGGCCGGGCAGGCGACCGGGCTGCTGCCGTCGTCGGTGGAGCTGCTCGACGCCGGGCGCGTCACGCTGGGTGAGGCGACGACGGTCGCCGACGTCCGCGGCTCCTTCTGGTCGGTCTACGGGGTCTTCGGCCTGGCGATGCTCGTGCTGACGATCCTCGCGTGGGTGACCGCGCTTCTCGCGCTGGCCCGGCACCGGCTGGCGCCCAACCGCTGGCGCCGCGGCGTGCGGTTCCTGCCCGCCGGGTTCGGCACCGGCCTGGTCGCGGTGATCAGCCTGTCGGTGCTGCGCCTGGTCCCGCCGGAGCCGGCGGTCGAGATCCCGGTCGTGCTCGGTGCGGCGGCGATCGCGTTCCTGCTCGGCTACCTGACCCCGTCCCCGGCCCCACCGGCGGTCACCGAAAGCGACGCCACGGTGCAGCTGCCGGTCCCGTCCACCCAGGAATTCACCCGATGAGCGCACCGGCCGAGCTGGTCGCCGCCCTGCCGCAGTACGACATCGGGGAGTCGATCGGCGAGGGCGGCATGGGTGTCGTGTTCGCCGGCGTGCACCGGACGCTGGGCCGCAGCGTCGCGATCAAGCAGCTGCCGTGGGACGTGCTCAACCACGCGGCGAGCAGCGAGCTCTTCGACCGCGAGGCGCGGGTGCTCGCCAGCCTGGACCACCCGCACATCGTGCCGGTGTACGACTACGTCCGGACGGGCCGCGAGCACCTGCTGGTGATGGAGCGGCTCGACGGCGGGACGGTGCACAGCCGCTTCCACGGCGGCGGTGTCAGCGGCGAGCAGGCGTGCGCGATCGGGCTGGCGATGCTGGCCGGGTTGCACGCGGCGCACCGGGCGGGCGTGCTGCACCTCGACGTCAAGCCGCGGAACCTGCTGTTCAGCACGCAGGGCGTGGTGAAGGTGGCCGACTTCGGCATCGCCCGGGTGATCAGCGAGGGCGCCACATTGGTGACGCACGGTGGCGAGATCCTGGGAACGCCGGCGTACATCGCGCCGGAGCAGGCGATGGGCAACGCCTTGAGCCCGGCGGCGGACGTGTACGCGGCGGGGACGGTGCTGTACGAGCTGCTCTCGGGCCAGTTGCCGTTCGACAACACCCGGGGCGCGATCAGCATGATGCGCCAGCACATGTTCACCGACCCCCGGCCGATCGCGGGCGTGCCGGCCCCGATCGCCGGCGTGGTGATGCGCAGCCTGGCCCGCGAACTGGACGCCCGCTACCGGGAGGCGGAGTCGTTCGCGGCCGACCTGGCCGCGGCGGCGACGGTGGCGTACGGCTCGGGCTGGCTGGAGCGCTCCGGGGTGCCGGTGCTGCACCTGACGCCCCGGGTGATCGCGGGGTTGAACGCGGCGACGGCGCCGGCGCCGCCGGGGGAGGCCCGGACCCGCCCGGTGGCGCGGCCGGGGGCGACGCTGGTGGGAGCGCCCGCCGAGGTGGACGACCCGGGCTGGCCTGGTGGTGCGGGTGCGGGGTCGGACGGTGCCGGTGCCGGGTGGCCCGGTGGTGTGGCTGGTGCGGGGTCGGGCGCCGAGGGCGGGTGGTCCGGCGGGCAGGGTGGTGCCGGATCGGGCGGCGCGGGGTGGCCCGGCGGACAGGCCGGTGCGGGGTCGGGCGCCGAGGGTGCCGGTGGTGGGTGGTCCGGTGGGCAGGGGGGTGCCGGGTGGCCTGGTGGTGCGGCTGGTGCCGGGCCGGGCGCCGAGGGCTCCGGTGCCGGGTGGCCCGGCGGTGCGACCGGTGGCGCGGCCGAGGGTTCCGCGGCTTCACAGGCCCTGGTGGTGTGGTTGCGGCTGGCGGCAGCGGCGGCGGCGATCGTTCTCATCGTGCTCGCCCTGCTCAACCCCGCTCGGCTGTCGCACCAAGGAGCCACGCTGAGCCTCGGGGGCGCCTCCGTCTCCGCGCCGGTCGAGGTGGATCTCAGCAAGCCGCTCGTTCTCACCGGGCCCGGGAATCCCGGCCGGGTCGAGCTGGACCTCTCCGCCGCCGGAATTCCGCTCGGGTCCGCGTCGGCCGAGGCCAAGCCGGGCGCCGGCGGCTTCACCGCCGAACTCACCCTGCCGGGGATCGCCCGGTGGATCGTCGGGGGCGCCGTCACCGCCGACGTGCGGACCGGCTCGGCCACGCAGTCCTTCACCCTGCTCACCAGCCAGCACCCGCTGGCCAGTGCGATGGGCGCGGGCAGCCTGATCCTCGCGTTGTTCGCCCTCGCCTACCTCGAATCGGGGCTGCGCACGATCCGCAACGGCCACCGCTGGCGCGGCGCGGCCGTCGGCGGCCCCGTGCTGGGGCTGCTGTTCGGCGCGGCGGTGTGGCTGTGCGTGTCCGTGCTGCGGGTGCACGAGCCGTCGCCGAGGTTCGGGGCCGGGTGCGCGGTGGCGGGCGCCGTCGCGGCCGGGCTCGTCGTCGCCGCGGCCCGGCGGCGGGCGTCCACAGTGGTCAGTCGACCATCCGGACGGTGACGTGCGGGCTGTAGCTCTTGCGCCGGCTCCACCCGTTTTCGGCGCACAGGCTCAGCTGGATGGCGCGGTCGGCCGGCGCCCAGTAGCCGGTGCGGACGAAGTAGCCCTCCATCGTGTTCAGCGAGCCGAGGGTCTTGCGCGCCGAGCACATCTCCCAGCCCCACTGGCGCCCGGTCTTCTCGACACCGTTGCGGCGCACGGAGATCCGCGGATTGCCGACCGCGCGGACGTCGGTGCCGCCGTCGGTGACGTAGACGACGCCGTCGATCTTGTAGAACCGGTTGTTGTCCAGCAGGGCCACCTGGCCGGAGAGGGCGATGCCGACCCGGGCGTCTTCGGCGCCCGTGAGCGTCCACTCGAGACAGAATTCCTGGACCGGGAGTTCCAGCGACTGGGTCATGACTAGTATCCCCTGTTCTCACTGAGCGTCCTTTCCGAAGATAAGGATTTCCCGGGCGCCGGGAAGGGGTGCGGGCGATCTTCACCCGAAGCGGTTCCGGACGTCGGATACCTTGTCGCGCAGGGGTTCTCAGGCGATGGGGTGAAGGAGGGCACGGGGGGTGACAACGGCGGTTCCGGGTGGGTGGTCTTCGGTGCACGGATGGCTGTTGGTCACTTTGGGTGAGATTGCGCTGCGGGTCCGGTGGTGGGTCTGGGTTATTGGCCGTTGGCTTTCCGCCGACCCGGACGCCGGATTGTTCAACGGCCGCCACGCCGCGTCAAGGCGGGAAAGCGTGCCTTGACCCGGCGCGGCGGCCGCTGAGGCGGCGGCGTATCGGGTCGGCAGGGGGGTGTGGTCGGGGGATGCTTGCGGCGGGTGGGTTGTCGTCTTCTGGGGTGCTTGCCCGCGCGCCGGTATGCGGTGGGCTCGGTTGCTCCGGCGTCTCGCCTTTGGTGGCTGGTACCCCCCAAGCACGACCGCCGCCGTGACCGCAACCCTCCTTTTGGTCTGGACAACTCGCGTATTGGTCTAGACAATAAAGGCCTCCCTCGACTGGAGGACCCGATGAGGCGTTCCCGACTGTCCGCCACCCTCGCCGTCTTTCTGCTTGGCTTCTCCGCCCTGGTCGCCGGGCCGGCTGAGGCCGCCAACCTTCTCGCCAATCCCGGGTTCGAAGCCGGCTCGCTGTCCGGCTGGACCTGTGCCAACGCTGCCGTTGTCGGCACTCCCGCGCACAGTGGGAGCTATGCCCTCGCCGGTACGCCCGTCGGAGCTGATTACGCTCAGTGCTCGCAAAGCGTCTCGGTTCAGCCCAACACCACCTATTCCCTCTCCACCTGGGTGCGCGGCAACCCCGTCTACCTCGGCGTCACCGGAGGGCCCTCGACCTGGTCCGGCAACTCGAGCGCCTACAACCAGCTCTCGCTCACCTTCACCACCGGTAACCAGACCTCCGCCCAGCTCTACCTCCACGGCTGGTACGGCGCCGGTACCTACTACGCCGACGACGTCCTCTTCGACGGGCCCGGCGGGAACACGCCCGGGACACCCGGGGCTCCCGGCACCCCGCAAATCGGCGCGGTCACGGACAACTCCATCGCCCTGAGCTGGGGTGCCGACGCCGGGACCGTCACCGGGTACCGCGTCTACGAAGGCAGCACCGTTGTTGCCAGCGGGACCGGTACCAGTGCCACTGTCGGCGGGCTCGCCGCCTGCACCACCCACAGCTACGCCGTCGCCGCCTACAACTCCGCCGGTGAGTCGCCGAAGAGCGCCACCGCCACCGCCGGCACCTCCGGCTGTGTCGACACCGGGCTGCCGAAGCACGCCCTCGTCGGTTATCTGCACGCCAGCTTCGCCAACGGCTCCGGCTACGTCCGGATGGCCGACGTGCCCGCCGCCTGGGACATCATCGATCTCGCCTTCGGGGAACCCACCTCCGTCACCTCCGGGGACATCCGCTTCACCCGGTGCCCCGTCACCGAATGCCCGAACGTCGAGAGCGACGCCGACTTCGTCGCCGCCATCAGGGCCAAGCAGGCTCAGGGCAAGAAGGTGCTCATCTCCATCGGCGGGCAGAACGGCCAGGTGCAGCTGACCACCACCGCCGCCCGGGACAAGTTCGTCAGCTCCGTCTCCGCCATCATCGACAAGTACGGCCTCAACGGCCTCGACGTCGACTTCGAGGGCCACTCGCTGTCGCTGAACGCCGGGGACACCGACTTCCGCAACCCGACCACGCCCGTCATCGTCAACCTGATCTCCGCGCTCAAGACGCTCAAGGCCAAGTACGGCTCGGGCTTCGTGCTCACCATGGCGCCGGAAACCTTCTTCGTGCAGATCGGCTACCAGTTCTACGGCGGCACGAGCGCCGGTGACGCGCGGACCGGCGCCTACCTGCCCGTCATCCACGCCCTGCGCGACTCGCTCACCGTGCTGCACGTCCAGGACTACAACTCCGGCCCCGTCATGGGGCTCGACAACCAGTACCACAACATGGGCGGGGCCGACTTCCACATCGCCATGACCGACATGCTCAAGGCCGGCTTCACCGTGGCCAACACCGGGCAGTTCTTCCCCGGCCTGCGCCCGGACCAGATCGCCGTCGGGCTGCCCGCGGCCGTCAGCGCGGGCAACGGCTACACCTCGCCCGCCGACGTCCAGACGGCGGTGAACTGCCTGGTCAAGGGCAGTGGCTGCGGTTCGTACACGCTGCGCGGGGGCACTTCGCCGAGCTTCCGCGGGCTGATGACGTGGTCGATCAACTGGGACAAGTACTACAACTGGGAATTCCAGAACAGCCACGAGCCGTTCCTGAACGCCCTGCCGTGACGCCGCGCGGTGTGCCCCGCCCGCCGGGTGGGGCACACTGTCGGACGTGGTCAAGCCGGCGCGGGGCGAATCGGTGCTCCGGCGTGTCGTGCGCATCTTCGAGACCTTCGGGCCGGACACCCCCGCGCTGCGCGTCACCGACATCGCGCGGCGGGCGGACCTGCCCGTCGCCACGGCGTCGCGGCTGGTCGAAGAGCTCGTCGGGTACGGGTGGCTGCGGCGCGATCCCGACCGGCGGGTCCGCGTCGGCGTCCGGCTGTGGGAACTGGCGTCCCGCGCTTCGCCCACGCTCGGGCTGCGCGAAGCCGCGATGCCGTTCATGGAGGACCTGCACGCCGTCGTCGGGCACCACACCCAGCTCGCGGTGCTGGAAGACCGCGAAGTGCTGTTCGTCGAGCGGCTCTCGGCGCCCGGCGCGGTCGTCAACGTGACGCGGGTGGCCGGGCGGCTGCCGCTGCACGCGTCCTCGTCGGGGCTCGTGCTGCTCGCCCACGCGCCCGCCGACCTGCAGGAACAGGTGCTGGCGGGACCGTTGGAAGCCTTCCGGCGCACGACGCTGACCGAGCCCGCGCGGCTGCGCCGGTTCCTCGCCGACGTCCGGCGCACCGGGTACGCGTTCTGCGCCGGCTTCATCGACGAAGAGACCACGGGCATCGCCGTGCCGCTGCGGGGGCCCGGCGGGGACGTCGTCGCGGCGCTGTCGGTGATCGTGCCCAACGACCGGGCCGCGCGGATGCAGATCCCGGCGCTGCAGGCCGCGGCGCGCGGGATCTCGCGGGCGATGGGGAATTACTCTCATTGAATGAGAACGACGTAGTCGCGGGCGGGGTCGCCGATCCATGCTCGGGCTCTGTCACGGGAAAGGACATCCGCCAGTGCGCACCCAGGTCGTCATCGTCGGCGCCGGCCCGGCCGGGCTGCTGCTGTCCCACCTGCTCGGGCTCGAAGGCATCGACTCCGTGCTGCTCGAACGGCAGACCGCGGAGTACGTCCAGGCCCGCATCCGCGCCGGCATCCTCGAAGCGGGCACGGTCGAGCTGCTGCGGGAGGTCGGCCTCGGCGCCCGGCTCGACGTCGAGGGGATGGAGCACCGCGGCATCCACCTCCAGTGGCCGGACAACCGCCACCACATCGACTTCACCGACCTCATCGGCCGGTCGGTGACGGTCTACGGGCAGACCGAGGTGACCAAGGACCTGATGGCGGCGCGGGAGAAGGCGGGCCGCCCGGCGTTCTACTCGGCCGCCGACGTCACGCTGCACGACGTCACCGAGCGCCCGTACGTGACCTTTGTGGACGGTGACGGCACGGCGCGGCGGATCGACGCGGACGTGGTCGTCGGCTGCGACGGCTTCCACGGGCCGAGCCGCGGGTCGATCCCGGAGCCGAAGGTCTGGGAGCGGGCCTACCCGTTCGCGTGGCTCGGGGTGCTCGCCGACGTCGCGCCGTCGACGGACGAGCTGATCTACGCCTGGCACCCGGACGGCTTCGCGATGCACAGCATGCGCTCGCCGCGGGTCAGCCGGTTCTACCTGCAGGTCTCGCCGGACGAGGACATCGCGCGGTGGAGTGACGACCGGATCTGGACGGCGCTGGCCGAGCGGCTCGGCGTGCCGGGGTGGACGCTGGAGACCGGGCCGATCACGGAGAAGAGCGTCCTGCCGATGCGCAGCTTCGTGACGACCCCGATGCGGCACGGGCACCTCTACCTGGCCGGGGACGCCGCCCACATCGTGCCGCCGACGGGGGCGAAGGGCCTGAACCTGGCGGTGGCGGACGTCGCCCTGCTGGCGAAGGCGCTGACGGCGTCGGTCCGCGGCGACGACCGGCTCGTGGACGCGTATTCGGAGACGGCGTTGCGGCGGGTCTGGCGCTGCACGCACTTCTCCTGGTGGATGACGTCGATGCTGCACCGCCACGGCGACGACTTCGACGCCCAGCTGCAGCTCTCCCAGCTCCACCGCACGGTGACGTCCGCGGCCGCGAAGACCGAGCTGGCCGAAAACTACGCCGGCCTGCCCCTGTAGGTCACCGGCAGCCGGACGGTGAACGTCGCCCCGGCGTCCACTTCGGACTCCGCGGCCACCGTCCCGCCGTGCGCCTGCACGAGGTGGCGCACGATGGCGAGGCCGAGCCCGCTGCCGCCGGTCTGGCGGTTGCGGGACTTCTCGGCGCGCCAGAACCGGTCGAACACGTGCGGCAGGTCCGCGGCGGCGATCCCGGTGCCGGTGTCCGCCACGGCGAGCGTCACCTGGTCCACTGTGGACGACACGCGGATGGTGACCCGGCCGCCGGGCGGCGTGTGCCGGATCGCGTTCGTCACCAGGTTGCCGACGACCTGGCGCAGCCGCACGGGGTCGGCCTCCAGCGCGCAGTCGCCGGTGGTGTCCACGGCCAGCGCGACCCCGGCCGCGGCGGCCCGGTCGGCGTGCGCCGCGGCGACGTGGCCGGCCAGCTCGGCCGCGTCGAGGGGCTCCGGGTGCAGGCGCAGCTGCCCGGCGTCGGCCGCGGCGAGGTCCTGCAGGTCGTCGACGATGTGCTGCAGCAGCACGGTTTCCTCGAGCAGCGACGCGGTCAGGGCCCGGTCGAACGGCAGGTGCCCGTCCTCGGCGGCCTCCAGCCGGCCGCGGATGACGTTGAGCGGGTTGCGCAGCTCGTGGGCGATGTCGCTGACCATCGCCTTGCGCTGCTCCTCGATGCGTTCGCGCCGCGCCGTGAGGTCGTTGAACGCGGCGGCGAGGTAGCCGACCTCGTCGCAGGACTTCACCGGGGCCGGCCGGTCCTGCTTAGCGGCCTCGGTCAGCGCCCGCAGGGGGCGCGACAGCCGTCGCGCGACGAGCGCGGTGAGCGCGACGGCCAGCAGCAGCACGCCGCCGGTCACCGCGAGGATCCGGGCGAGGTTCTCCCGCGACAGCGTGAACGTCGGCAGCGGCGAGCCGCCCGGGCCGAGCGTGAACAGCAGCGCGGGCGGCGCGACGTACGGCGTGAGCTGCTCGCGGCGGGCCGAATCGAGGCAGCCCTGGACCGGCCGCTGGTCACCGGCGTCGCGGGCTTGCAGGTCCAGGTCCAGTTTCACCTGCTCGCCACCCTGGCTCTGCAGGCAGTGGTTGACGGCGTTGTTCAGGCTCGTGAGCGCGGCCAGCTCGGTCGGTGTCGGCTCGGCCAGTTCGAAGAGCGAGCACTTGCCCGCGAAGTAGCGGGCGGAGAACGGGTCGAGCCCGGTCAGCTGCGGCCGCCCGCTCGGCGAGTCCCGGAACTGGCCGGGCAGGCCGACCAGCGCGAGGCAGGCGGCGGCCTTCTTGGCCAGCGTGGCGAGCCGTTCGCGTTCGGGCGGCGGCAGCTTGAACGGGCCGACCGCGCGCGGGTCGATGCCGCTCGTCCCGGCCTGGGGCAGCAGCACCGGGTCGACGTGCAGCGGGTCGACCGACGCGGTCGCCTTGACCGGCAGCGTCACCGGCGCGCCGCCGGAGTCGCCGAGCACGTGCCGGTCGAGGGTGGTCAGCACGACCCGGCGGCCGGTCTGCTCCGACAGCGCCCGCAGCCGGGGGCCGACCTGGGCCCACGTGTGGTTGTCCGCGGCGAAGCCGAGCAGCTCCGTGTAGATCGTGGCGTCGCCGGAGAGCGCTTGCCCCTGCTCCTGCTGGATCGCGCGGGTGGTGGTCTGCACGGCGAGCCACGCGGTCGCCGCGATGGAGGCGAGCGCGATGAGCAGCGAGACGGCGGTGAGCCGGACGACCAGGCTGCGCCGCCGGGGAAAGCTGTGCTGGTGCGCCCTCGGCCGGGAAGCGCGCCTCGGGCTACGCGTCATCTTCCGCCGTCAGCTTGTAGCCGACCCCGAAAACGGTCCGCAGGTGGACGGGCTTCTGCGGGTCCGGTTCGAGCTTCTTCCGCAGGTTGAGCACGTGGACGTCGATGATCCGGGTGCTGACGAACCGGTCGTCGCCGCGGGTGAGTTCGAGCAGCTGGCGGCGGGTGAAGACCCGGCCGGGCTGCCGGATCATCGTCTCCAGCAGCTGGAATTCCCCCGGCGTCGTCTCGACCGGGCGGCCGCCGACCGACACTTCGTGCCGCACGGGATCGAGCCGCAGCGCGCCCGCGCGCAACGCCGTGTCGGGCGGCTCGCGGCGGCGGGCGGTGCGCCGCAGCAGCGTCCGGACCCGGGCCATCAGCTCGCGCGGGCTGTACGGCTTGGTCAGGTAGTCGTCGGCGCCCAGGTCGAGGCCGAGCAACAGGTCGTCCTCCGTGGCACGGGCGGTGAGCATCAGCACCGCGACGTCGGACTCCCGCCGCAGGATCCGGCAGACGTCGAGGCCGTCGACCTTCGGCATCATCACGTCGAGGACGAGCAGGTCGGGCCGGTCGCGCCGGGCCTCGTCGAGCGCCGCCCGGCCGTCCGGGGCCAGCACCACGGTGTGGCCTTCGCTTTCGAGGTACAGCCGGAGGACCTCGGCCTGCTTCTCGTCGTCTTCGGCGACCAGTACACGTGCGCACACGGCGTCGAGGGTAGGCGTCCTGACACCGTTGCCACCGCATCCTGACCGGATCTTCATACGTTGCGGGCACGAGCCAGGTCTTTGTCAAAGTGTTGACCGCGGCCGCGGCGGCGGCGAAGGTCGGACCAGCGGGAGCGTCGACGAGGAGGAACACCGGTGCGGGCGAGACTCATGGCGGCGATGGTCGCGACGGCGGTGCTCGGGGCGCCCGCGGTCGCTTCGGCGGCTCCGACAACGATGTCAGCGCTGGTCGGGGACCCGGCGGCGTACGTCGACCCGCTGATCGGGACCGGCCGGGGTGGCAGCTCGGTCGGCGAGATCAACAACTTCCCCGGGGCCGCCGCGCCGTTCGGGATGATGCAGTTCTCGCCGGACACGCAAGGCGCGTACGCCGGCTACCAGTACCACTCCGACCGGATCCGGGGGTTCAGCCTCGACCACGCCTCGGTCGGCTGCAACGCGTTCGGCGACGTGCCGATCCTGCCGGTCACCGGTGACGTCGGCAGTGCGCCCTGGGACCGCACCGAGCGCTTCGCCCACGACGGCGAGCAGGCCGAGCCGGGCTACTACGCCGTGACGCTCGCCGACTCGAACGTCCGCGCCGAACTGACCGCGACGACCCGCACCGGGCTCGCCACCTTCGCCTACCCGGCGGGCTCGACACCGCAGGTGCTGGTCAAGGGAGGTGCCAGCCTGGCGGGGAACTCCGCGGCCACACTGAAGATCACCGGGGACCGCGAGGTCAGCGGCTCGGCCACCACCGGCAACTTCTGCGGCAAGGGGAACAAGTACACCGTCTACTACGCCATCACGTTCGACCAGCCGTTCACCGCCCACGGCACCTGGGACGGCTCGTCGGTCAAGCCGGGCACCGACAGCGTCGACTCGCCGCGCGCGGGCGCGTACCTGACGTTCGGTACGGGGACCGTGCACGCCAAGGTGTCGATGTCCTATGTGGGCGTCGACGGCGCGAAGGCCAACATGGCCGCCGAAGTCCCCGGCTGGGACTTCGGCGCGGTCCGGCAGTCCACCCGGGACAAGTGGACGCAGGCGCTGGGCAAGATCCGCGTCGCGGGCAAGGACACCGCGCAGCTCAAGACGTTCTACACCGCGCTCTACCACTCGCTGCTGCACCCGAACACCTTCGACGACGCCGACGGGCGGTACATCGGCTTCGACAACCAGGTCCGGACGCTGCCCGCGGGGCGGCACCAGTACGCGAACTTCTCCGACTGGGACACCTACCGCTCGCTCGCACCGCTGCACGCCATGCTGTTCCCGCGGGAGGCGAGCGACATGGCGCAGTCGCTGACGAACGACGCCGTGCAGGGCGGCTGGTGGCCGCGCTGGCCGATGGCGAACGGCTACACCGGCCAGATGACCGGCGACAGCTCGGTCGCGCTGATCTCGAACCTGTACGCGTTCGGCGCCCGCGACTTCGACGTCAAGACCGCGCTGCAGTACCTGGTCAAGGGGGCCACCTCGGTCGACCACACGCCGGGCGCGTACCAGGAGCGGCGGGGGATCGAGGACTACGTCGCCCGCGGCTACCTGCCGAACAACGACGCCGCCCGCGGCGACCACGCCCGCGTCGGCGCGTCGATCACCCTCGAATGGGCGATCGACGACTTCGCCATCGCGCAGTTCGCGCAGGGCATCGGCGACCGGGCCGTCGCCCGCGAGTTCACGAAACGCGGTCAGAACTGGCAGCACATCTTCAACCCGCTGACCGGCTACCTGCAGCCACGCGGGCAGGACGGCCGTTTCCCGGACGGCCCGGCCTACGTCCCGCCGCCGCCCGGGAAGTTCGGCCAGGACGGCTTCGACGAGGGCAACGCCGCCCAGTACACCTGGCTGGTCCCGCAGGACCCGGCCGGCCTGGTGACGGCGATGGGCGGTCCGGCGGCGGTTTCGCAGCGGCTGGACACCTTCTTCCGGAAGCTGAACGCCGGCCCGAACGAGCCGTACATGTGGGCGGGCAACGAACCCGACTTCGGCGTCCCGTGGCTCTACAACCACGTCGGGCAGCCGTGGAAGACGCAGCAGGTCGTCCGGGAGATCGCGACGACGCTGTTCAGCGCCACCCCGGACGGCGAGCCGGGCAACGACGACCTCGGCGCGCAGTCGTCGTGGTACGTCTGGGCCGCGCTCGGCATCTACCCGGCCACGCCGGGGACGCCGGACCTGGTGGTGCACAGCCCGCTGTTCGAGCGCGCGGTGCTGTCGCTGCCGAACGGGCGGACGATCGACATCCACGCGCCCGCCGCCCCCGCGACGTACGTCCACGACCTGGCGCTGAACGGCCGGCACTGGGACCGGACGGCCCTGCCCGCGAACACCGCGCGCGACGGCGGGCGGCTCGACTTCTCGCTCGCGTCCACTCCGGACAAGCGGTGGGCGGCCGGCTCGACCCCACCGTCCTATCGCGACGGTGAGCAGCCGTTCCTGGCTTCGGTGGCCAACCAGGTCGTCGTCGAACCGGGGAGCACCGGCGAGGTCGCGGTCGGCGGGCAGCGGCTCGGCGGGCACGACCGCGTGCTGGACGTCGGCACGCGGGCGCCGTCCGGGATCACGGTGACCGGCCCGCGGCAGCTCCGGCTGGACGACCGCACCGGCAGCGGCACCGCGAAGCTGACGGTGGCGGTGGCCGCCGGGACGCCCGAGGGCTACTACCAGGTGCCGGTGACCGTCCGCGGCGGCGCCACGACGGTGACGTCCTCGGTGGTCGTGCTGGTCGCACCGGAGAACGGCCTCGCGGCGACGTACTCGAACGTCGGCATCTCCGACGACGGCGACGCGGGCTCGGCGGACATCGACGGGGCCGGGAACAGCCTGTCCCGGCAGGCACTGGCCACGGCCGGGCTCGCCGGCGGCCGGGCCGCTTCGGCGGTGGGGACGACGTTCACGTGGCCGGCGGCGCCCGCGGGCCGCCCGGACAACGTCGTCCCGGCCGGGCAGACGATCCGGGTGGCCGGGACGCGGCTGGCGTTCATCGGGACGGCGTCCAACGGCGACCACCGCGCGTCGGCGACGGTCACCTTCACCGACGGCACCACCGGCCAGGCGGACCTGTCGTTCGGCGACTGGGTCTTCCCGGGCGGCGGCACGGACCCGGTGTTCGGCAACACGCTCGTCGCGCGCACGGACCACCGCAACCAGCCGGGCGGCCCGGGCGGCGGGGCCTCGATCTACGCGACGGCGCCGTTCGACGCCCCGGCCGGGAAGCGGATCGCGTCCGTGACGCTGCCGTCGGAGGCGGACCTGCACGTGTTCGCGATCGGCTCGGCCGGGTGAGCGGGCTGCGCAGGTCTTGATGGGCCCCGGCGTTCGGCGGGTCAGGCGGTGTGGACCAGGGCGGCCAGGTCGTACGCCTGGGCGTGTCTCCTGGTTATTCGAGCTCTCGGGCCGAGGATGGGCAAATGGTGCGCGCTGAGGTGTTCTCTGATGAGTTGGGGGCGTTGATCGAGCCGGGGTGGCCCGGTCCTGGTGTGCGGGCGGGTCGCCCGTGGAACGATCATCGTTCGACGCTTGAATGGATCGTGTGGCGGTGACGTGGCACGGCCGACAGCCCGGGTGCTGACCTTGCTCGAACTACTGCAGTCCGGTGGCACCCGTACCTCTGCCGAGCTGGCCGAGCGGCTGAACGTGGATGGACGCACGGTCCGCCGCTACGTGGAGCATCTGCGTGACCTCGGCATTCCGGTGGATTCCGTACGTGGTCGTCACGGCGGTTACCGACTGGCGCGCCACTACCGGATGCCTCCGTTGATGCTCACCGACGAGGAAGCACTGGCGGTCGTCTGGGGGCTGCTGCTGACGGGCCGGCCGGGGTCTGGTCCGGCCTCGATCGGTGACGTGGAGGCCGCCACCTCGAAGGTGCGCCGGGTACTGCCCCCGGCCCTGGCACGGCAGATCGACGCAGTGGTCGAAACCGTGAACTTCACCGGCGGTCGGATCGGCGAGGCAGAGCGCACCGGGAGTGGCGAGGAGGCACGCGCGAGCGTGCTTCTCGGACTGGCGCAGGCGGCGGGGAACCGGCGTCCGATTGCCTTCGACTACGTGCCGCGGCACGGGCGGGCACGGTCACGCACCGTTCACCCGCACGGCATCGTTGCCGTGGACGGGCTGCTCTACCTCACCGGTCACGACGTCGGGCGCCAGGCGGAGCGGACGTTCCGCCTGGACCGCATCGCCGGCCTGCGCCTGCTGGAGGGCACGTTCGAGGTGCCGGACGACCTGAACCCGGTGCAGCGGGTGGTGGGCCCGCTCGCGCCGGGTCCCGGGCGACACGAGGTGTCAGTGCTCGTCGACGCCGACGCAATGCAGGTGCGAGCGTTGTTCCCGGAGACGCTGGCGTCGGTCGAACCGGTAGCCGGCGTCTCCGGGAATGGTCACTGGCTGAGAATTTTCGTCCGCGCGGAACGTCTGGAATGGGTCGCGGGAAGATTGGCCGCGCTCGATCGACCGTTCGTCATCGAGCAGCCGGAAGCTCTGCACGGCGTCGTTGCTGCGCTGGGACGGAAGCTGATCGCCGCGGCGACCGTCGATCCCGGCCGTGACTCGGGTTAGGACCGCGTGGCGCTTTCCGGCCTGCGTCTGTGGTCAGTCCGCCTCGGTGGTGGGCGGCGGCATCTTGGGTGTCCGGTTCTGCTGCAGTTGCCGCGCCTGCGGCGTGACCGGCGTGTAGAGGTTGACGAGTGACCCTTCGGGGTCGCGGATCAGAACGGACATGTTGCCCCAGGGCATCATCGTCGGCGCCTGCACGATGTCGAGGTCATCGCCGAGTTCGGTCTTCATGAGGGCGAGCAGGGATTCGACGTCCGCCACGACGAACTCGACGATGGCGGTGCGGTTGGCGGCCGCCCGCGGTGGGTTGTCCGTGATGAAAGCGACCCGCTCCGGCGTGCTGAGCGCGAATGTCGCGGACGGTGTCACCAGTTCGACGAAGTCGTCGGTCAGGTACTGCGGGGTGGCGCCGGTGAGGACCTCGTAGAAGCGGACGAGCCGCGGTAGGTCGTCGGTGATCACGCGGACGGAGGCCAGTTGGACGGTGTTCGTTGTCATGATCACGACGCTATCCCGGATACCGGACACAACCTGTCCGGATTATGCGGGGCGTCGATGGAGCCGGTGTGGCCCGGTCCGGGCCCCTCGGCTCGTGCCGCCGACGAAAACGAAACCGGGCCGGGAGCGGATCGCTCCCGGCCCGGTCGCCGTCAGGTCAAGCTCGAACAGGGTCTCGCGTCGGGATCCTTCGCCCCTTGGGGCACCCACCGCACGTTCGCGAACGAGGCCTGGAACTTCCCGTCGGTGTACACGAGGAACGGGGTGTTGATGTGCTCGAAGTCCAGCCCGTTGTTGAAGCAGGACACCGGGATCTTCACCGTCGTCTTCGGGCCGCCCGCGAGGTCCGTGAACAACTTCGTCGCGTTCACCTCCGAGAAGCACGGGTACACGCAGTGCATGCTGACCACCGTCCGGTTGGCCGGGGCCTCCTGCACGATCGTGTCGAACTCCAGCGCCGCGTCCGCGTTGAGGTAGCCGCGCAGGTCGTTCGTGCCCGCCGTGTTCTGCATGTACAGCTGGGCCGCTCCCGCGCCCGTCCACGTGGCCTTCAGGCCGTCGGCCTGCACGTTGACGTCCGCCGGGACCACGTTGATCTCGGTGTGCGATGCCGTGCCGTCCGGGCCGATCACCGTGCCGCCCCAGTTCTCCGCCGAGCCGATCTGGCTCGTGTACGGCGGGACGTCGGTGCGGTCGAAGATCGACAGGTCCTCGGTCGCCGTCCCGCCGCCGCCGGTGGAGCCGCACGATGCCGGGCCCGGGGTCTCGTCGAGCTGGCCGACCGTGGCGCGCTGGCCGGTCTTGAGGCCGTAGCCGAGCTTGAACAGCGGGTCGTAGTCCGGCGACCACGGGTTGAGCGGCGACTGGCACGCGCTCTTCGGCCACGAGTACGACAGCGTGCCCTGGTAGCCGTTGCCGTCCTTGCCCTTGACCAGCATGTCCGCCACGCCGCCGCCCTCGGTGCCGGGCAGCCAGGCCGCCACGAACGCGTCGGAGCGGTTGATCTCCTTGTTCATGTACAGCGGGCGGCCGCCGACGTACACGGTGACGACCGGGGTGCCCTTGCCGCTGACCTTGTCCAGCACGGCCAGGTCCTCGGGGTAGAGCTTCGACGCCTCGAGCGTCTTGCGGGTCAGGTCGCCGACGCCCTCGGCGTACGGCGTCTCGCCGATGACCGCGATGACCGCGTCGAAGCCCTTCGGGTCGACGGTGCCGGTGGCGTCGAAGGTGACGTTCGCGTCGCCCAGGTCCTGCTTGAGGCCGGTCAGGATCGACGTGGCGTTCGGGAAGTCGGCGTTGGTGTTGCCGGTGCCCTGCCAGCTGAGGGTCCAGCCGCCGGTCTGGTTCTGGATGTTGTCGGCGCTCTTGCCGACGACCAGGACCTTCGACGCCGGCTTGAGCGGCAGCACGTTGCCGTTGTTCTTCAGCAGCGTCTGCGACTCGCGGACGGCGTCGCGGGCCAGCCAGTTGTCCTTCAGCGCCTCGTCGGAGTTGGCGTAGGAGCGGTCGGACGGCTTCTGCGACTCGAACAGGCCGTCACGCAGCTTGACGCGCAGGATGCGGGTGACGGCGTCGTCGATGCGGGACAGCGGGATCTGGCCGCTCTGCACCTGGGCGACCGTGTTGGTGATGAACGCCTTCCAGTCGTTCGGCACCATCACCATGTCGATGCCGGCGTTGATCGCCTGCGGGCACGAGGAGTTGGTGCAGCCCGGGACCTGGCCGATGGCGTTCCAGTCCGACACGAGCAGGCCGTCGAAGCCGATCTTGCCCTTGAGGATCTGGTTCAGCGCCTTGTCGCTGCCGGTGAGCTTGCCCTCGTTGATGCCGAGGTCGGGGTTGGTCCAGCTGTTGAACGACACCATGACGGTCTGGGCACCGGCGGCGATCGCGCCGTAGTAGCCCTGGCCGTGGATGTTGATCATGTCGGCCTCGGACGAGGGGTTGACGCCCTGGTCCTGGCCCTTGAGCGTGCCGCCGTCGCCGATGAAGTGCTTGGCGGTGGCGATGACGCCGTTGTAGCCGATGCGCTTGGTGGCGCCGTCCTGGAGGCCGTTGATGGCCTCGAAGCCGTAGGAGCGCGTGATGCGCGGGTCCTCGGAGAAGCCTTCGTAGGTGCGGCCCCAGCGGTCGTCCTGGACGACGGCGAGGGTGGGCGAGAAGGCCCAGTCCTGGCCGGTGGCGCGGATCTGCCGGGCGGTGGCGCCGGCGACGTCGCGGACCAGGCACGGGTCGTGCGCGGCGCCGAGGCCGATGTTGTGCGGGAAGACGGTGGCGCCGTAGACGTTGTTGTTGCCGTGCACGGCGTCGATGCCCCAGATGACCGGGACCTTCGTGCGGCTGGTCTTGGAGGCGTTCCAGTAGGCGTCGGCGAGGTTCAGCCAGTCCTGCTGGGTGGCGTGCTTGTTCGCGCCGGGCCACGAGCCGCCGCCGTTGAGGACCGAGCCGATGGCGTACTGGCGGACCTCGTCGGGGGTGATGGCGGCGATCTCGGGCTGCGTCATCTGCCCGACTTTTTCCTCCAGGGTCATGCCCTTGAGGATTTCGGCGATCCGCTGCTCGTCGCCGGCCTTCCCCTTGAACCGGCTGTCGACCTTCGGCCAGTCCGCGAGGGTCGGCAGGCTCTTCTCGATCTTGGCGCAGCCGTCCTTGTCTTTGGCCGGCTGCCCGATGACGGGCTGCGCGGGTGCGTCGGCTTGCGCGGGGAGGGCCTGTGCTGCGGCGCCCAGCAGGCTCAGGCTCATCAGCGTGACGAGCGAACTTCGGCGCGCACGTGACCACGCGCGGGATCTACTGGCCATGGGTCTGGTCCATTCTGCGATGAACGGCGGACCGGCCGATCCTCACCGGGCGACGGGGAGGCCGTCAAGGGTTTCGATTGTTTGGAGGGCGTGTTAATTCTCGACATAAAATAAGAGTCGCTCGGTGGTCGGGCCACTCCTATCCGGTGGCGCGCTGAACGTCAAGAGTGCAGGGGGGCAAGGCTTTTGCCCGGCGGTCGCCGGGGTGCGTCCATGCGGGTGATCCCGCGTCGCGCGTCCGGCCCAGCGGGGTCAGCTCAACACCGAGCCGGGCAGTTCCTCGAAGATCAACCAGGTCCGGGTCGACCGCACCCCCTCCAAGGCCTGCAACCGCTCGAGCACCACGTCCCGCAGCGTCGAGTTGTCCGGCGTCCGGACCAGCAGCAGGATGTCGAAGTCCCCGCCCACCAACGCCACGTGGTCCACGTACGGGATCTCGTGCAGGTCCGTCGCCATCGTGCGCCAGGACGTCTGCTCCACCGTCACCATGATGTACGCCGACGTGCCCAAGCCCGCCCGGCGCGGGTCGATGCGGGCCCCGAACCCGGTGATCACCCCCTCCGCCATCAGCCGCTCCAGCCGCGCGTAGGCGTTCGTGCGCGAGATGTGCAGGCGCTCCGCCAGCGCGCGCACCGCCAGGCGGCCGTCCGCCGACAGCTCCGCCAGCATCGCCCGGTCGACCTCGTCCAGTGCCGGGACCGTTCGTCCCGTCCACGAGCCGTGCGTCAGGGCGCCCGTGGACGTTTGGTCCATTGGGGCCGGATCGGAAGACCGTTTGTCGCTCATTTCCGCCAACCCTTGTACACAACACCGCCGAGAACCACCATTTCAGCATCATATGTCTGTGAGAGGTGGTGCGTCATGGCTGTCGTGTCTTCGGAGACGCTGTTGCCGTCCGCTACCCCGGTCCGGTTCGTCGCCGAAGACGGGAGCCGGGCCGACCGGCGCGGCGGGTACGGCGAACCCACCGGCGAACGGCTCAAGGAGGCCTACCGGCTGATGGTCCTGGGCCGCCGGTTCGACGTCCAGGCGACCGCGCTCACCAAGCAGGGCCGCCTCGCCGTCTACCCCTCCAGCGCCGGGCAGGAAGCCTGCCAGGTCGCCGCCGCGCTGGTCCTGGAAAGCCAGGACTGGCTCTTCCCCACCTACCGCGACTCCGTCGCCCTCGTCGCCCGCGGCTTGAAACCCGGCGAAGTCCTGACGCTCCTCCGCGGCGACGCGCACTGCGGCTACAACCCCGTCGAGACGCGCGTCGCGCCCCAGTGCACTCCGCTCGCGACGCAGACGCTGCACGCCGCCGGCCTCGCGCACGCGATGCAGCGACGCGGCGAAGACGCCGTCGCGCTCGCGCTCATCGGGGACGGCGCCACCAGCGAAGGCGACTTCCACGAAGCGCTCAACTTCGCGGCCGTCTTCAAGGCGCCCGTCGTGTTCTTCGTGCAGAACAACCGCTTCGCCATCTCGGTGCCCTTCGAGAAGCAGAGCGCCGCCGAAGCGCTGGCGTACAAGGGCATCGGCTACGGCGTGCGCTCGGAGCAGGTCGACGGCAACGACGCCGTCGCCGTCCTGGCCGTGCTCGGCGACGCCGTGAAGCACGCGCGCGAAGGCAGGGGACCGGTCCTCGTTGAGGCCCACACCTACCGCATCGACGCCCACACCAACGCCGACGACGCCACCCGCTACCGCGACGCCGAAGAAGTCGCGAAGTGGCGCGAAGCCGACCCGCTCAAGCGGCTCGAAACCCACCTGAAGAACGAGAACCTCCTCCGAGACAGCGAGATCGAGCAGTTCGCGGCCGACGCCGAGGTGTTCGCCCAGTCCGTCCGCGACACCCTCAACGCCGAGCCGGAGCTCGACCCGCGCTCCCTGTTCGACCACGTCTACGCCGAACCGACGCGCCAGCTCGAAGCCCAGCGCGCCGCCCTCGAAGCCGAACTGGAGGCCTGATGACGACCACGATGGCGCAGGCGCTCAACGCGGCCCTGCGAGACGCCCTCAAGGACGACGACCGCGTCCTCGTCTTCGGCGAGGACGTCGGCACCCTCGGCGGCGTCTTCCGCGTCACCGACGGCATCACCGCCGACTTCGGCGAAGACCGCTGCTTCGACACCCCGCTCGCCGAGTCCGGCATCGTCGGGTTCGCCGTCGGGATGGCGATGGGCGGCTTCCGCCCGGTCGTCGAAATGCAGTTCGACGCCTTCGCCTACCCCGCGTTCGAGCAGATCACCTCGCACGTGGCGAAGCTGCGCAACCGCACCCGGGGTGCGCTGGAAGTGCCCATGGTCATCCGGATCCCGTACGCCGGCGGGATCGGCGGCGTGGAGCACCACTGCGACTCCAGCGAGGCTTACTACACGCACACGCCGGGCCTGCGCGTCGTCACCCCGGGCACCGCCCAAGACGCCTACGACCTGCTTCGCGACGCCATCGAGTCGCCGGACCCGGTGATCTTCCTCGAGCCGAAGTGCCGCTACTGGTCCAGCGAAGAGGTGTCCTTCACCCGGTCCGGCCCGGCCATGGACCAGGCCGTGGTCCGCCGCCACGGCAAGGACGTCACGCTCATCGCCTACGGCCCGATGGTCGCCACCGCGCTCGAGACCGCCGAAGCGGCGAAGGCCGAGGGCTGGGACGTCGAAGTCGTCGACCTGCGCTCGCTGTCGCCGTTCGACGACGAGACCGTCACGGCTTCGGTCCGCCGCACCGGGCGCGCGGTCGTCGTGCACGAGGCCGCGGGCTTCGGCGGCTACGGCGCCGAGGTCGTCGCGCGCGTCACCGAACAGTGCTTCCACCAGCTCCACGCGCCCGTCCTGCGGGTCACCGGGCTCGACATCCCGTACCCGGCGCCGAAGCTCGAACGCCACCAGCTGCCGGACGTCGACCGGATCCTCGACACGATCGCGCGCCTGCAGTGGGCCGACACGCCGGTGGTGGCCGGTGCCTGACTTCCTGCTGCCGGACCTCGGCGAAGGCCTGACCGAGGCGGCGATCGTGGACTGGCGGGTCAAGGTCGGCGACACCGTGGACGTCGACCAGGTCGTCGTCGAGGTCGAGACGGCGAAGGCGGCGGTCGAGGTGCCGGTGCCGTTCGCCGGCGTGGTGTCCGCGCTGCACGGCGAGCCGGGGCAGCTGCTGCCGGTCGGCGCGCCCCTGCTGAGCGTCGGCGGGTTCGCCGAACCCGGTGTCACGGTGTCTTCCACGTCTTCCGCGTCTTCCCCGTCTTCCGGCAGCGGCAACGTCCTCATCGGCTACGGCACCGCGCCCACCACCCGGCGCAAGCGCGCGCGGCGCCCGGTGACCGTCGCCCCGGCACCCGCGCGGCCGGAGCAGGCGCCCGGGGTGATCTCGCCGTTCGTCCGGAAACTGGCCGCGGACAACGGGATCGACCTGGCGAAGGTCACCCCGAGCGGCCCGGACGGCATCATCCGCCGCGCCGACGTCGAAGCGCTGCTGAAGAAGCCGGCCGAGGGCGGCAAGCGGATTCCGCTGACCGGGGTGCGCAAGGCCGTCGCCGACAAGCTGACGACGTCCCGGCGCGAGATCCCCGAGGCCACGGTCTGGGTGGACGTCGACGCGACCGAGCTGGTCGCCGCGCGGGCCGCGCTGAACGCCAAGTCCGACCGGCCGGTCAGCCTGCTCGGGCTGATCGCGCGGTTCGCCGTCGCGGGGCTGAAGAAGTACCCGGAGCTGAACTCGCGCGTCGAGGGCGACGAAATCGTGCTGCTGGACGAGATCCACCTCGGCTTCGCCGCGCAGACCGACCGCGGCCTCGTCGTGCCGGTCGTGCGGGACGCCGGTTCGCTGTCCACGCGGGAGCTGTCGGCGGCGATCGGCGACCGCGCGCGCACCGCCCGGGACGGCAAGCTCGCGCCCGCGGACCTCACCGGCGGCACCTTCACGGTCAACAACTACGGCGTCTTCGGCGTCGACGGCTCGGCCGCGATCATCAACCACCCCGAGGCGGCGATCCTCGGCATCGGCCGGATCATCGACCGGCCGTGGGTCGTCGACGGCGCCCTCGGCGTGCGGAAGGTCTGCGAGCTGACGCTGGCCTTCGACCACCGCGTCTGCGACGGCGGCACGGCCGGCGGGTTCCTGCGGTTCGTCGCCGACTGCGTGGAGTCGCCGGTCACCGCGCTCGGCGACCTCTGACGACTCACCGGCCGCGTTGGCCGGTGGGGCCGGCGGGCGCACCTAAAGTGGTGGCGTGACGACACCGGCGCAGCACGACCGCGACCTCGCGGAGGGGCGCGTCGCCCGGCTCAAGCAGGACCTGCGGGACGGGCTCGTGACCCCGCCCGTGGACGTCGAAGCGATGGACGAGCTCGTGGCGGCGGCCCACCGGCTGCTCGACGCCGAGCTGGCGTTCGACGAGGCGAAGCGACGGCTCGCCGACGCCGAACTCGAGTCCCGGCACGCGGCGACGCAGCGCGCGGTCGTCTGGTTCGCGGCCGCGCCGCTGCTGGTCCCGCTGGTCGCTGGGGCGCTGGTGCTGTTCGAAGTGCTGTCGCCGGTGTGGCTGCCGGCGCTGGTACCGCTGTTCGGCGCCGGCCTGTGGATCGGCTTCGCCCCGGTCCGCCGGTCCGGGGCGGTGCTCCGCGAGCGGACGCGGACGGCGTGGGCGGGCAGTGCCACGGCGGTGGTGCTGGCTCTCGCGCTGATCCCGTGGTCCGGGGCGGTGGTCTGCACGATCCTGACGGCACTGGGCGTCGCCGGCACGCTCGCGCTGCTGTGGCGGGAAAGCCGGATACCGTGAGCCACGGCTACGCGACCTACGGCGACGATCCCGAGTTCTCGCAGGAGTACCTCGAGCCGGCGGATCCGACGCGGCGCGACCTCGACGAGTTGTTCGCGGCCGTGGACGGGCTGCGCGAAGCCGACGAACGCCTGGGCCAGGACGTCGCCGACCTCACCGAGCGGCTGGAAACCGGCGGCCCGGCGGAACAGCAGGACCGGATCGATCTGCTCGCGCGCCGGCTGGAGCGGCTGCAGCAGCAGGTGCGGGTCCTGGAGCGCGCGGTCCGCGTCTCCGACGGGGTGCCTCAGGCGGACCTCGACGACGTCGGCCCGGAGACGCGGGCGCTCGCCGCGGAGGCGGCCCGCTGGGACGACCTGCACAAGGAGCTGGTCACGAAGGAGCAGCGCGCCCGGTACGCGGAGGAGATCGCGCACCTGGACGCCGTGCGGTCGGCCCTGTCCCGGTGCGACGCCGACCTGCGGGAAGTGATCCGGGTGCTGGCGTCGACGGATCGCGGGTCCCGGCCCCGCGGGGACGCGGAGTCGTCGTTGCGGGCGTTGTCGACCCGCCGCCGGACGCTGCTGGACGAAGAGGTCCCGGCGGCTTCGGCGGCGGCGGAGCAGGCCCGTCTGGCGTTGCGCGAGGCGGACGCGGTGCAGGCGCGGGTGGTGCCGCAGCTGGAGCGCGCCGAGCGGGCGTGGCACGACCTGCAGGTCCGGCTGCGCACGCGGATCACGGACGCTCTGGGGTCGAACGCCCTGCTGCCGATGTGGTTCGGGAACGCACTGGGCGTGGCCCCACCGTCCGGAACGTCGGGTGACGCGTGGATCCGCACGGCGGCGTCGGTGCTCGCGTACCGGGTGACGTTCGGGATCACGGACCCGGCGTTGCCGCTCGGCCCGCCGGCGCCGGAAGCCGCGGACCCGACGGAACGGCGGTGGACCTGGCGAGCGAGGCTGGAGTCGGACTTGGACGCCCTTTCGCTCTAGACCCGGTCACCCGCGCAGGGCCGCCTCCAACCGGCGGTGCAGCTCGCCCGAGCGGGTCTTGCCCGGCTTGCCCGGCGGGAACTTCCGCAGGGTTTCGCGCACCTCGGGCGGGGCCTGCGCGAGGGCCCACTCGAGCTCCGCCTCCGCGGAACCGCCCGCCAGTTCGCACGCCAACGCGGCCTGCTGGGCCGGGCCGACGATGTGCTTCACCTGGTGCGGCGACGCCAGCGGGTGCAGGTAGGCCGCGCCGGCCGCACCCACCGCCGCGCGCGCCGCCGCCGAAGCCGCCGGATCGGCCGCCTCGCCCGCGGCCGCCAGTGCCTCCCACGCTGCCGTGCGCAGCGCCTTCGTGCGGGGGCCGCCGTCCGCGAACTCGCGTGCCGCCGAGAGCGCCGCGGCCGGGCGTGGGTCGTCCGGGATCAACGGCAGGACCCGGGCAGCGCAGGCCGCCGCCCAGCCCGTCAACGCCCGGAGTTCGTCGAGAGTCAGCTCCATGCCCCTGAAGCGTAGCTTTGAACCGCCGGTTGAGACTTTCAGACGGTGGCCGGGTGGCGCAGGGCCTGGCGCCGCAGGCGGTTGAACAGCTTCGCGTTGTTCAACGCGAACACGCCCACCGTGGCGCCGTCCCGCTGCCAGGTCGCCACGAACGAGGCCGACCCCGGGCCGCCGTCGACGAAGGCCAGCGTGTCGTCCGGACGCGGGTGGCCCGCCAGCTGCAACCTTCCCGAATACTGGTCCGACCACACGTATCCGCTGGGGGTGTACGTCCGCGCCGTGTGCCCGGCCAGCAGGTTGGCCACCGCGACCGGCGCCTGGTCCGACGCGTTCGTCCAGTGCTCGTGCCGCCGGCCCCCGTACCGGGCCACGTCCCCGGCCGCGACCACCTGCGGCAGCGAAGTGACCAGCCCCGCGTCCGTGTGGACGCCGTCGCCGACCTTCAACCCGGATCCGGTCAGCCAGCCGGTCGACGGCGTCATCCCGACGCCCGTCACGACCACGTCGGCCGGCACCAGCTCACCCGAAGCCAGCTCGACGCCGGCCGGGGTGAGCCCGGAAACGCGGACACCGCAGCGCAGGTCCGTGCCGTGGTCGCGGTGCAGCCGGGCGCACACCGCGGCCAGCTCGGGGCCCAGCACCGGCGCCAGCGGCGCGGCCAGCGCTTCCAGGACGACGACGTCGAGCCCCAGGGAGCGGCACGTCGAGGCCACCTCGGCGCCGATGAACCCGGCCCCGACGATGGCCACGCGGGCCCCGGGGACCAACGCGGCACGCAAGGCCAGAGCGTCGTCGAGTGTGCGCAACACGAAAGCGCCCGCGAAGCCCGGCAGCGTGCGCGCCCGGCCACCGGTGGCGATGACGACGCCGTCCGCGTGCACCGAGGTGCCGTCGGAGAGCAGCACGCGCCGGTCGGCCGGTGCCAGCGCCGTGGCCCGGACACCGAGCCGGAAGTCCAGGGCCAGCGCCGCCAGGTCGCCGGCGTCGAGCAGCTCCAGCGACTCGCGCGACGCCGTCCCGGCCAGGAAGGCCTTGGACAGCGGCGGCCGGTCGTAGGGCAGGTGCGGTTCCTCGCCGATCAGCACAATCCCGCCGTCGTACCCCTGCGCGCGCAGTTCCTGCGCCGCGCGGACCCCGGCGAGCGAAGCGCCGACGACCGCGATGCGCTTCACGCGGCGTCCTCGCCCGCCGCGTTCCGCACGTAGATGACGCCTTCGTCGACGACCACGGCGTACGTGGGCACCGGGTCCTTCGCCGGCAGGCCGGTCGGCGCGCCGGTGCGCAGGTCGAACCGCGCCGCGTGCAGCGGGCATTCGACGAAGCAGCCTTCGAGCCAGCCGTCGGCCAGAGAGGCGTCCTGGTGGGTGCACGTGTCGCCGATGGCGTGCAGCTGCCCGTCCTCGGTGTGGAACACCGCGATCGCCGGCGGCCCGGGAAGCCGGACGGCCTCACCGGGGGGCAGCTCGTCCACCGTGCACGCGCGAATCATGACGCCTCCGAGATTGTTGCGCATTGGGGAACATCCACTGCGATACGCAACTCAAGTCTGAGTCCGGCTCCGGACGCCGTCAAGGGGGTACGCCCGGGTAGTTTCCGTTGCCACGTAACGCCGTTTCCGGACACGCCGAGGCGCCCGTACCGGGGATGGCGGCACGGGCGCGGCGACGGCCGGGCTAGTTCTCGCCGTGGCGGTAGAACGGCGTCTTGACCGGGGCGAGCGGGGTGTTGCCGAGGATGAGGTCGGCCGCCTTCTCGGCGGTCATCATCACCGGTGCGTAGATGTTGCCGTTGGTGATGTAGGGCATCACCGACGCGTCGACCACGCGCAGGCCCTCGGTGCCGTGCACCCGCATGCTCTGCGGGTCGACGACGGACTTCTCGTCCACGCCCATCTTCGTCGTGCACGACGGGTGCAGTGCCGTTTCGGCGTCCTTGGCCACCCAGTCGAGGATCTCTTCGTCGGTTTCCACGGACGGTCCCGGCGAGATCTCCCCGCCGTTGTACGGGTCCAGCGCGGGCTGGTTGAGGATCTTCCGCGCGACCCGCACCGCCTCGACCCATTCCTTCCGGTCGGTCTCGGTCGACAGGTAGTTGAACCTGATCGCCGGGTGCTGCCGCGGGTCGGTGGAGGTGATCTTCACCGACCCGCGCGTGTCGGCGTACATCGGGCCGACGTGCACCTGGTAACCGTGCCCTTCGGTGGGTGCCGAGCCGTCGTAGCGGATCGCCACCGGCAGGAAGTGGAACATCAGGTTCGGGTACTGCACCTCGTCGTTGGACCGGACGAACCCGCCGCCCTCGAAGTGGTTGGTGGCGGCCGGCCCCGAGCGCAGGAACAGCCACTGCGCGCCGATGAAGGGCCGCTTCCACTTCGCCAGCGACGGCTGCATCGACACCGGCTGCTTGCAGGCGTACTGGATGTACACCTCCAGGTGGTCCTGCAGGTTCTCGCCGACGCCCGGCAGGTCCTTGACGACGTCGATGCCGAGCTTCTCCAGTTCGGCGGCGTTCCCGACGCCGGACAGCTGCAGCAGCTGCGGGGTGTTGATCGCCCCGCCGCAGAGGATGATCTCCTTGCCGTACACCTCGCCCGGCACGCCACGGCCCTGCGCGTACTCGACGCCGACCGCGCGGGTGCCGTCGAAGAGGATCTGCGACACGAACGCGCGTGTCTTCACCGTCAGGTTGGGCCGGTCCATGACCGGGTGCAGGTACGCACCCGCCGCCGACAGCCGCCGTCCTTTCCGGACGTTGCGGTCGAAGGCCGCGAAGCCCTCCTGCCGGTAGCCGTTGACGTCGTCGGTGCGCGGGTAGCCCGCCTGCTCGGCGGCGTCGAAGAACGCCCGGAACAGCGGGTTCGACGCCGGGCCGCGCTCCAGCTCCAGCGGGCCGTCGTGGCCGCGCCACGGCCCGTCCGGCGGGTCGGCGAGGCAGTTTTCCATGCGCCGGAAGTACGGCAGGCAGTGCGCGTAGTCCCAAGTGGACATCCCAGGGTCGCTCGCCCAGCGCTCGTAGTCCATCGGGTTGCCGCGCTGGAAGATCATCCCGTTGATGCTCGACGACCCGCCGAGCACCTTGCCGCGCGCGTGGTAGATGCGCCGCCGGTTCATGAACGGCTCGGGTTCGCTGCGGTAGCCCCAGTCGTAGAACTTCGACCCGATCGGGAAGGTCAGCGCGGCCGGCATGTGGATGAAGACGTCCCACTTGTAGTCCGCCCGGCCGGCTTCCAGGACGAGCACCTTGTTCGCCGGGTCGGCCGAGAGCCGGTTCGCCAGTGCGCAGCCCGCCGAGCCCCCGCCGACGATGACGAAGTCGTAGGTATCGGAACTCATGGCGCCTCCTCAGCCGGGCAGGGTGTCCGGGGCGGTGTCGGGCAGGTGCTCGGGGCTCGTGTGGGCCGAGCCCCAGGTGCGGCGCCGGACGTAGAGCATGATCGCACCGACGACCGCGATCAGCCCGGTGACGATCACCGCGCCCCACTGGAAGTACCAGTGGTCGGAGCCGTAGACCTCCGCGCGCGGCCAGATCAGGTTGATCGTCATGGCCCCGCCGTAGAGCACCGCGACCAGGTTCACCGGCGTGCCCCAGCGGCCCAGCCTGAAGTACGGGCCGTGCTCCGGCCGCGGCCAGTGCCCGCGCAGCCGGCGTACCAGCATCGGGCCGGTGACCATCAGGTACGGGATGTAGAACAGGATGATCGCCGTCGAGGTCAGGATGAAGAACGCCCGCTGGTTGCCGAGGTTGATCAGCAGCACGACGACGGTGAGGCCGCCGGTGAGCAGTGCGGGCAGTACCGGGGTCTTCGACCGCGGCGACACCTTCGCCAGCGCGCGGCTGAACGGCAGGCGGCCGTCGCGGGCCATCGCCCACGTCATCCGGATCGCCGCGGTCTGCACGGCGAGGCAGCAGACGGTGATGGCGATCGCCGAGCAGATCAGGAACGCGTCGCCGAGCCCCTCGCCGAGGGTGCTCTTCAGCAGGTACGGCATGCCGGACGTGCTGAGCTCCTTGGCGCGCAGGTCGCCGACGGCCATCATGCCGAACAGCATGATCAGCCCGCCCACCACGAAGGCCGCGGTGAGCGCCCGCAGGATCGCGCGGGGCGCGTGCCGCCGCGGCTGGGTGGTCTCCTCGGCCAGCGAACCCGCGGTGTCGAAGCCGTAGAACACGTACGCGCTCATCAGCGACGCCACCAGGAACGCCCCGAGGTACCCGAACGACTGGCCCTCGCCGGTGCCCGCGGTGTCGAAGACCAGGCCTGGGCCGCGCTTGATGTGGATGGCCAGCGCGATCACCAGCAGGATGCTCGCGCCGAGCTCGACCGCGACCCCGAAGTTGTTGATCTTCGCCATCAGCTTGACGCCGATGATGTTGACGATCGTGGCGAACACCACCAGCACCAAGGCGAGGATGATGGCGTTCTGCGCGCCACCGGGCGTCGACGTCAGGCCGGCGTCGTCGGCGCTGCCGACGATCTGGAACGCGGTCGACACCTGCGGCAGGATGATCTGGTAGGCGACCGCGACGGCCGCCGCGGTGACGATCGCGCCGATGATCATGATCCAGCCGGCCAGCCACGACGTCGCCGGCTTGGCGATCTGCTTGGCCCACTGGTAGACCGAGCCGGCCAGCGGGAACTGCCCGGCGAGCTCGGCGAAGCACAGGGCGACGGCGAGCTGGCCGAGGAAGACCAGCGGCCACGTCCAGATGAAGGCCGGGCCCCCCGACCCGAAGCCGAAGAAGAAGAGCTGGAACACGCCGGTGAGGATGGAGATGTAGCTGAAGCCGGCGGCGAAGCTGGAGAACGATCCGAGCGAGCGCTCGAGTTCCTGGCGGTAGCCGAACTTTTCGAGTTCGGAGGAGTCGTCGGCGGCAGGCCCCCCGCCCGCCGGTATTTCCTGAGTGGTCATGGCATGCGTCCTCACGTGGTGGGGGAGGGAGGTTTCAGCCCTTGAACCAGTGCTGCGGAACGGGATCGATGTTCTGGTAGATGTGCTTGCTCTCCTGGTACTCCGCCAGCCCGGACGGTCCGAGCTCGCGGCCGATGCCCGATCTGCCGAACCCGCCCCACTCCGCCTGCGGCAGGTAGGGGTGGTAGTCGTTGATCCACACGGTGCCGTGGCGCAGGGCCCCGGCGACCCGCTGGGCGCGGGACGCGTCCGACGTCCACACGGCTCCGGCGAGCCCGTACTCGGTGTCGTTGGCCAGCGCGATCGCGTCGGCCTCTTCGCGGAAGCGTTCCACGGTGACGACCGGGCCGAAGACCTCTTCCCGGACGACCGCCATGTCCCTCGTGCAGTCCGAGAAAACGGTCGGCCGCAGGAAGAAACCGCCGTCGTACTCCGGTCCTTCGGGCCGCTTGCCGCCCGCACGGAGAACCGCGCCGTCCTGGAGAGCGCTTTCGACGTAGCTCTCGACCTTGGCGCGGTGCTGCGCCGAAACGAGCGGGCCCGTCTCGGTCTCCGGGTCCAGGCCGTTCCCGACGCGGATGCGGTCGGCACGCGCGGCGAGATCCGCGACGAACCGGTCGTGGATGCCCTCCTGGACGATCAGCCGGGCCCCCGCCGAACACACCTGTCCGGAGTGGACGAACGCCGCCATCAGAGCGTAGTCGAGCGCGGTCTCGTAGTCGGCGTCGTCGAACACGACGTTCGGGTTCTTGCCGCCGAGTTCGAGGGCGACCCGGCGGACGCCCCTGGCGGCGGCCGCCATGATCTTCTCGCCGGTCGCGTAGCCACCGGTGAACGAGACGAGGTCGACGCCCGGGTGCTCGACCATCGCCGCGCCGACGCGGCCGTCGCCGAGCAGCAGGTTGACCACCCCGGGCGGTGTCCCGGCCTCCTCCAGGAGGGTGACCAGCTTGATCGTGGTCAGCGGGGTGACTTCGCTGGGCTTGAGGACCACGGTGTTGCCCGCGGCGAGGGCGGGCGCGACCTTCCAGGACATCTGCAGCAGCGGGTAGTTCCACGGCGCGATGAGCGCGCAGACGCCGACCGGTTCGTGCACGATCCGGCTGACGACGGTCGCGCTGCCCGCGTCGACCAGGCGGCCGGCGTCCTTGTCGGCGAGGTCGGCGTAGTAGCGGAAGACGTTCGTGACGTCGTCGATGTCGATGCGGCCTTCGCCGAGCGTCTTGCCGGTGTCGAGGCTCTCCGTGCGGGCGAGTTCCTCGCGGTCGCGGACCAGCAGGTCGGCCGTCCGGCGCAGCAGCGCGCTGCGTTCGCCGGCGGTCGTCCGCCGCCACGGACCCGCGTCGAACGCCTTCCGCGCAGCTTCGACCGCGGCGTCGACCTCCTCGTGGGCCGCCTCGGCGAGGGTGGCGATGACCTGGCCGGTGGCGGGGTTGAGCACATCGAACATGCGGCCCTTCCCGGAGCGGTAGTGGCTGCTTCGCGTCCAGAGTGCGTACATTTGTACGCGAAGTGTGTACAGATGTCCACAAGGAGGCTCGGTGGCGAACAGCGAACCCGGCGCGACGCGGCGCCGCGGTCCGAACGATCCCGAGCGCCGCGCGCGGATCGCCAAGGCGGCGATCGAGGTCGTGGCGCAGCGGGGGATCGACGGGGTCACGCACCGCTCGGTGGCGGCCGCGGCCGGCGTCCCGCTCGGCTCGACGACCTACCACTTCGCGACCCTGGACGACCTGCTGGAAGTGGCGCTGCACGAGGCGGCCGAGCGGAACGTCCACGCCCTGAAGGAGTGGGAGTCGGCGCTGCCGCCGGACGCCGACTTCGCCGCGGCGCTCGCCGAACTGGTGATGGGCTACATCAACGAGCAGTACCGGGACACGGTCGTCGAGTACGACCTGTACGTCGCCGCCCTGCACCGGCCGGCGCTGCGCAAGGCGAGTGCCGCCTGGGACGACGCCCTGATCGCGTTCTTCGGCTCCCGCACCGACCCGCTCACCGGCCGGTTGCTCGCGGGGTTGTTCTGCGGCCTCCTGATGCAGGCCGCGCTGGCCGACCCGCGTCCCACCCGCGAGGAGATCGAAACACTGTTCCGCCGGGCGATCGAGGGACCGTCGGCCCGAACTTGTTGACAGCCGTGCGTGGCGGCAGTCACTCTGTTCCGGAGTGAGCAACAAGACGCGTTCTGCGCAACTCCCGTTCTGATCCGCGGAGAGGACCACGCCGGTGACCACAACCGATCTGCCGCCGAGCCTGCTCGCCACCTTGCCCGGCAGCGCCTACACCGATCCGGCGATCTTCGCGGCCGAGCAGGCGAAGATCTTCGAGGCCGACTGGTTCTGCGCCGTGCGCAGCGCCGACCTCGCCGGGCCGGGGGCGTTCGAGACGGTGCAGATCGGCAAGGAGAGCGTGCTGGTCTCGCGCGGCCGGGACGGCAAGCTGACCGCGTTCCTCAACGTCTGCCGCCACCGCGGCGCCCGCCTGTGCACCGGCGAAAGCGGCACGGTGAAGCGCGCCTTCCAGTGCCCGTACCACGCCTGGACGTACGGGCTCGACGGCAAGCTGATCGCCGCCCCGAACCTCACCGGCATGCCGGACGTCGACCGCACCGAGTTCGGCCTGACGAAGCTCCACCTGCGCGAGTGGCTCGGGTACGCCTGGGTCTGCCTGGCCGACGAGCCGCCGTCGTTCGAAGAGACCGTGGTCGGCGCCGTCACCGAACGCCTCGGCGGCCCGGCGCAGATCGACGCCTACGGCATCGACGGCCTGGCGCTGGGCAAGCGCGTCGAGTACGACGTGCGGGCGAACTGGAAGCAGATCATCGAGAACTTCATGGAGTGCTACCACTGCGCGACGATCCACCCGGAGCTCACCGAAGTCCTCCCGGAGTTCGCCGGCGGCTACGCCGCGCAGTACTACGTCGGCCACGGTGCCGAATTCGGCAGTGGCATCAAGGGCTTCACCGTCGACGGCAGTGAAGGCGTCGACCGCCTGCCCGGCGTCACCGAGGCCCAGGACCGGAAGTACTACGCGATCACCATCAAACCGGGTGTCTTCGTCAACCTCGTGCCGGACCACGTGATCCTGCACCGGATGTTCCCGCTGGCCCCGGACCGCACGCTGGTGCGCTGCGACTGGCTCTACCTGCCCGAAGTCGTCGGGTCCGGACGCGACCTGAGCCGCTCGGTGGAGCTGTTCCACCGCGTCAACCTGCAGGACTTCGAAGCCTGCGAACGCTGCCAGCTGGCGATGGACTCGCGCTCGTACGCCCGGGGCGGCGTGCTGGTGCCGAGCGAGCACCACATCGGCGCCTTCCACGACTGGGTCCGCGCCCGCTTGGCGGGCTCGGCCGAGCAGTTCCCGCCCCACCCGCAGGAGGCCCGATGATCCGCACACCCGGCGCGGACCTGCCGGAACACCCGGACTTCCTCTGGGACAACCCCGAGCCGAAGCCGGCCTACGACGTCATCGTCGTCGGGGGCGGCGGGCACGGCCTGGCCACCGCGTACTACCTGGCCAAACAGGGCATCCGCGGAGTCGCCGTGCTGGAGAAGGGCTGGCTCGCCGGCGGCAACATGGCCCGCAACACGACGATCATCCGCTCCAACTACCTCTGGGACGAGAGTTCCGGCATCTACGAACACTCCCTCAAGCTGTGGGAAGGCCTCGAAGACGACCTCGGCTACCCGATCCTGTTCAGCCAGCGCGGGGTGCTGAACCTCGCGCACAGCCTGCAGGACGTCCGCGACAGCATCCGCCGCGTCGAGGCCAACAAGCTCAACGGCATCGACGCCGAGTGGGTGGACGCCGACGGCGTCAAGGAGATCTGCCCGATCGTCAACACCTCGCCGGACGTCCGCTACCCGGTGCTCGGCGCGACCTTCCAGCCGCGCGCGGGCATCGCGAAGCACGACTACGTGGCCTGGGGTTTCGCTCGCGCCGCGCACCGGATGGGCGTCGACCTCATCCAGAACTGCGAGGTCACCGGCATCACGACCCGCGGTGGCCGGGTCACCGGCGTCGAGACCTCCCGGGGCCGGATCGCCGCGGGCAAGGTGGCGTTGTGCGCGGCCGGGCACACGTCCGTGCTGGCGAAGATGGTCGGCCTCGACCTGCCGCTGACGTCGCACCCACTGCAGGCGCTGGTGTCCGAGCTGCTGGAGCCGGTCCACCCGACCGTCGTCATGTCGAACGCCGTGCACGTCTACGTTTCCCAGGCGCACAAGGGCGAGCTCGTGATGGGCGCGGGCATCGACAGCTACCACGGCTACGGCCAGCGCGGCTCGTTCCACATCATCGAGCAGCAGATGGCCGCCGCGCTGGAACTGTTCCCGGTCTTCGCGCGGGCGCACCTGCTGCGGACCTGGGCGGGGATCGTCGACGTCAGCCCGGACGCCTCGCCGGTCATCGGCCTCACGCCGGTGGAGAACCTCTTCCTCAACTGCGGCTGGGGCACCGGCGGCTTCAAGGCCACCCCCGGCGTCGGGGACGTCTTCGCCGCGACCATCGCGCGCGGGAAGCCGCACGAGTACGCCGAGCCCTTCGCCCTCGACCGGTTCACCACCGGTGCCCTCGTCGACGAGCACGGCGCCGCCGCCGTGGCCCACTAGGAGCACTTCCATGCAGCTGATCCCCTGCCCGTGGTGCGGGCCGCGCGAGGAAACCGAGTTCCACTACGGCGGCCAGGCGCACCTCGCCTACCCGCCGGATCCCTCGGCGCTGTCGGACGAGGAGTGGGCGAAGTTCGTCTTCTTCCGCGACAACCCGAGCGGGCCCCATCCCGAGCGCTGGAGCCACTCCGCGGGCTGCCGCCGGTGGTTCAACGCCGTCCGCGACACCCGCACCCACGACCTCCTGGCGGTCTACCGCCTCGACGAGCCTCGGCCGGTGCGCTCGTGACCCGGCTGTCCGGCGTCCCGCTCAAGTTCACCTTCGACGGCCGCGAGCTGACCGGTTTCCTCGGCGACACCCTGGCTTCCGCGTTGCTGGCCAACGGCATCCACCAGGTCGCGACCAGCATCACCCACGGTCGGCCGCGCGGCATCATGGGTGCCGGCGTCGAGGACCCGAACGCCCTGGTGCAGATCGAAGCGCCGTTCCCGGAGCCGATGCTGTCCGCGACCACCGTCGAGCTGTACGACGGCCTGGTGGCGCGCGGCCTGCGGGGCCGGGGCCGGCTCGCCGCCGAGCCCGACCCGGCACGGTACGACGCCAAGCACGCCCACTGCGACGTCCTGGTCATCGGCGCCGGGCCCGCGGGCCGCGCGGCCGCCGCCGCTGCTTCCGGCCGGGTGTTCCTCGTCGACGAGCAGCCCGACGGCGAAGCTCCGGAGGGTGTCCGGTTCCTCCCGCGCACCACGGCGTTCGGCGTCTACGACGACGGGTTCGTGCTCGCCCTGGAGCGCCGGGGCGAGCCCGCGGCCCCCGAACGGGTCTCGCGGCAGCGGGTCTGGCGGATCCGGGCGAGGCGGATCGTCATCGCGACGGGCGCCCACGAGCGGCCGATCGTGTTCCCGGACAACGACCGCCCCGGCATCATGCTCGCTTCGGCCGCGCGCACCTACCTGAACCGCTACGGCGTCCTCGCCGGGCAGCGCGTGGTCGTGTTCACCACCAACGACTCCGCGTACGACGCCGCCGCCGAACTGGCCGGAGCCGGGGCCGGGATCGTGCGGATCGTCGACGCTCGCGAGGGCTACGGCGTCGTCGGCACCGACGGCGACACCCACGTCACCGCCGCCCACGTGGCGAAACTGGGCGAGCTGCGAGGGGAGCGGGTGCCCTGCGACCTGCTGCTCGTGTCCGGCGGCTGGAACCCGGCCGTGCACCTGTACAGCCAGGCCCGCGGCACCCTCCGGTACGCGCCGGAACTCGGGGCGTACGTCCCCGCCGGGGACCTGCCGAACGTCACCGTGGTGGGCGCGGCGGCGGGGGACGGACTGCCCGAGACGAAGGTGCTCTGGCAGGTTCCCGCCCCTGAGTCCGAAGTAGACACCCGGTTCGTGGACCTGCAGCGCGACGCGACCGTGTCGGACGTCCTGCGCGCCACCGGCGCCGGGCTGACCTCGCTGGAGCACGTCAAGCGGTACACGACCATCGGCACCGCGCACGACCAGGGCAAGACGTCCGGCATGCTCGCCGCCGGCATCACGGCCGAAGCCCTCGGCGTCGACCTCGCCGACCGCCGGCCGACGACGTTCCGGCCGCCGTACACGCCGGTCTCCTTCGCCGCGCTGGCCGGGCGGAACCGCGGTGAGCTGCACGATCCCGTGCGCGTCACCACGATCCACCCGTGGCACGTCGAGCACGGCGCCGCGTTCGAGAACGTCGGCCAGTGGAAGCGGCCGTGGTACTACCCGCGGCCGGGCGAGTCGATGGCGGACGCCGTCCGGCGCGAATGCCGCGCGGCCCGCAACGACGTCGCCGTGCTGGACGGGTCCACCTTGGGCAAGATCGACGTGCAGGGCCCGGACGCCGGCTGGTTCCTCGACATGCTCTACACGAACCTGATGAGCACCCTCAAGGTCGGCCGGATCCGCTACGGCGTGATGTGCGGGGTCGACGGCATGGTGATCGACGACGGCACGGTCATCCGCGTCGGTGAGGAGCGGTTCCTCGTCACGACGACGACCGGCAACGCGGCGAAGATCCTCGAGTGGATGGAGGAGTGGCTGCAGACGGAGTGGCCGCACCGGGAAGTCTTCGCCACGTCGGTCACCGAACACTGGGCCACCATTCCGCTGGTCGGCCCGCGCTCCCGGGAAGTCCTCGGCCGCCTGGCGCCGGATCTCGACGTCTCGAACGACGCCTTCGGGTTCATGACCTGGCAGGACGCCGAGGTGGCCGGAATCCCGGCGCGCGTCTGCCGGATCAGCTTCTCCGGTGAGCTGGCGTACGAGATCAACGTCCGGTCCTGGGACGGCCCCGCGCTCTGGCAGTCCCTGGTGGACCAGGGCGCCACGCCGTACGGCACCGAGACCATGCACGTGCTGCGGGCCGAGAAGGGCTACCCGATCATCGGCCAGGACACCGACGGCACGGTCACCCCGCAGGACCTCGGCATGTCCTGGCTGGTGTCGAAGAAGAAGGCCGACTTCATCGGCAAGCGCTCCTTCGCCCGCGCCGAGAACAACCGCCCCGACCGCAAGCACTTCGTCGGCCTGCTGCCGGTCGATCCGTCGGTGCTGCTGCCGGAAGGGTCCCAGATCATCGAGTCGGAGACGGTACCCGAACCGCCGGTGCGGATGCTCGGCCACGTCACCTCCAGCTACGACAGCGCGGCCCTCGGCCGCACCTTCGCGCTCGCCTTGGTGCGCTCGGGGCGCGAGCGGATCGGCGAGACGCTGTACGTGCCGGTCGGTGCTCAGGTCGTGCCGGTGACCGTGACCGAATCCGTGCTCTTCGACAAGGAAGGAGCCCGCCGTGACGGTTGAGGCGGTCGACGAACCGTTCCGCACCCAGCTCACCGTCCGCCTCCGGCGAGGCGGCACGCTCCTCGGCGTCGAGCTGCCCGGCCCGTGCCGCTTCACCGGCGGCAACGGCGTCGACCTCCTCTGGCTGGGGCCCGACGAGTACCTCGTCCTCGCCGGACCCGGCCGCCAAGCCGAGCTGGAAGGGGCACTTTCGCGTGAAGGTGCCCTCGCCGTGGTGGACGTGTCGGCGCAGCGGAACGTCTTCCGGCTGACCGGCTCGCACGCGGCCGACGTGCTGGCGCACGGCTGCTCGATCGACCTGGAAACGGCGCCGCCGGGCACCTGCGTGCAGACGTTGCTGGCGCGCACCGGGATCGTGCTCATGGTCCGGGAAGACGGCTTCACCATCCTCGTACGACAGTCCTTTTGGGACTACTTCCGGGCGTGGCTCGCCGACGCGAGCCTGGAGTACGTGTCGTGACCTTCACCCTGACCCTCAAGTGCCCCGAACGCGCGGGCATCGTGCACGCCGTCACGACGTTCCTGGTCGGCCAGGGCTGCGACATCGTCGAGCACCAGCAGTTCGACGACGACGTCCGCGGCTCGCTGTTCCTGCGCACCTCGTTCACCTGCACCGAAGAGACCACCGTGGACGATCTGACCCGCGCGTTCGCCCCGGTGGCCGGGGACTTCGGCATGGAGTTCGGGTTCTCCGACGGCACCCCGCCGCGGATCCTCGTGCTGGTGTCGAAGTTCGGGCACTGCCTCAACGACCTGCTGTTCCGCTGGCGCGCGGGCGGTCTCGGAGCCGAGATCGCGGTGGTCGTGTCGAACCACGAGGACCTGCGGCCGATGGCCGAGGCGGCCGGCGTCCCGTTCGTGCACGTCCCGGTCACGCCCGGAACCAAACCGGAAGCCGAGCAGCGGCTGCTGGACCTGGTCGGGGAGTACGAAGTGGACCTCGTCGTGCTCGCCCGGTACATGCAGGTGCTGTCGAACGAGCTGTGCCAGAAGCTCGAGGGCCGCGCGATCAACATCCACCACTCGTTCCTGCCCGGCTTCAAGGGCGCCAAGCCCTACCACCAGGCCTACGACCGCGGCGTCAAGTACGTCGGCGCGACCGCGCACTACGTCACGCCCGACCTCGACGAAGGCCCGATCATCGAGCAGGAGGTCCAGCGCGTCGACCACACGTACTCGCCGCGCGAGCTGGTGACCGTCGGCCGCGACGCCGAAGCGCTGGCCCTCTCCCGCGCGGTCCGCTGGCACTGCGAACGCCGCGTCCTGCTCAACGGCAACAGCACTGTCGTGTTCCGGTAGAAGGAGTTCCGCCATGAGTGCACCGAAGGTCGTGATCGTCGGCGCCGGCATCGTCGGCGCGAACCTCGCCGACGAGCTGACCACCCGCGGCTGGACCGACGTCACCGTGCTCGACCGCGGCCCGCTGCCGCGCACCGGCGGGTCCACTTCGCACGCGCCCGGCCTGGTGTTCCAGACCAACGCGGCCAAGGCCATGACGGACTTCGCCCGCTACACGGTCGAAAAGCTCGTGGCGCTGGACTGCTTCCTCCAGGTCGGCGGCATGGAGGTCGCGACCACCCCGGCCCGCTGGGAGGACCTCAAGCGCAAGCACGGCTGGGCGACGTCGTGGGGCGTGCCGGGTTCGCTCATCGACGCCGACGAGTGCGTCCGCCGGTGGCCGCTCCTGGACGGCTCGCGGATCCTCGGTGCGCTGCACGTCCCGACCGACGGGCTCGCGCGGGCCGCCAAGGCCGTCGAAGTGCTGGCCGCGCGAGCGGGTTCGCGCGGGGCCCGGTTCCTCGGCACCACCCGCGTCACCGAAGTGCTCTCCGAAGGCGGGCGCGTCACCGGCGTCCGGACCGACCAGGGCGACTTCCCGGCCGACGTCGTCGTGTCGTGCGCCGGGTTCTGGGGCCGCGAAATCGGGGCGATGGTGGGCATGGACGTCCCGCTGCTGCCGCTCGCCCACCAGTACGCGAAGACCGGGCAGCTCGCGGAACTCGCCGGGCGCAACACCGAAGGCGCCGAGGCGAGCCTGCCGATCCTGCGGCACCAGGACCAGGACCTGTACTTCCGCGAGCACGTCGACCGGCTCGGCATCGGCTCCTACGCCCACCGCCCCATGCCGGTCGACGAGTCCACGTTGGACCCGTCGGTCACCGGAACCACGATGCCGTCGATGCTGCCCTTCACCGAGGACGACTTCGCGCCGTCGTGGGAAGAAAGCCGGCTGCTGCTGCCCGCACTGCGCCGGAGCAAGGTCGAGGAGGGCTTCAACGGCATCTTCTCCTTCACGCCGGACGGTCAGTCGCTGGTCGGCGAGTCGGCCGACGTCCGCGGGTTCTGGCTGGCCGAGGCGATCTGGGTGACGCACTCCGCGGGCATCGCCAAGGCGGTCGCCGAGCTGCTCGTCGACGGGCATTCCGAAGTGGACACCCACGACATCGACGTCCACCGGTTCGAGGAGGTCCAGCTCGCACCGTCCTACGTGGACGAGACGGCGCAGCAGAACTTCGTCGAGGTCTACGACATCCTGCACCCGCTGCAGCCCAAGCTGTCCCCGCGCGACCTGCGGGTGACGCCGTTCCACGCGCGGCAGCGCGAGCTGGGCGCGGTGTTCCTGGAGGCGGGTGGCTGGGAGCGGCCGCACTGGTTCGAGGCCAACGCGCCGCTGCTCGAGAAGCTGCCGCAGGACGCGCTCCCGCCGGAGCGGGACCCGTGGTCGGCGCGGTTCCACTCGCCCGTCGCGGCCGCCGAGGCGTGGCACACGCGCAACGGCGTCGCGCTGTATGACATGACACCGTTGAAACGCGTGGAGATCAGCGGACCGGGATCGCTGGCGTTCCTGCAGTCGCTGACCACCAACCAGCTCGACAAGCCGGTCGGCTCGGTGACGTACACGCTGATGCTCGACAACGCCGGCGGCATCCGCAGTGACGTCACGGTGGCGCGGCTCGAGCCCGAGGTCTTCCAGGTCGGGATCAACGGCAACATCGACGTCGACCACTTCGTCAAGCACGCGCCTGCGGGGGTGCAGGTCCGGGACACCACGGGCGGGACCTGCTGCGTCGGCGTGTGGGGGCCGCTGGCGCGGGATCTCGTGCAGCCGCTCTCGCGCGAGGACTTTTCGCACGCCGGTCTGAAGTACTTCCGGGCGCGGAAGGCACGGATCGCCGGGGTGCCGGTGGTCGCGCTGCGGCTGTCCTACGTGGGCGAACTCGGCTGGGAGATCTACACGAGCGCGGACAACGGACTGCGGCTGTGGGACGCGCTGTGGGCGGCCGGGCAGCCCCTCGGCGTCATCGCGGCCGGGCGGGCGGCGTTCAACAGCCTGCGGCTGGAGAAGGGTTACCGGCTTTGGGGCACCGACATGACCACCGAGCACGACCCGTACGAGGCCGGCGTCGACTTCGCGGTGCGGCCGGCCAAGGGCGAGTTCCTGGGCCGTGACGCGCTCGAGGGCCGGACACCGTCGCGCCGGTTGCGGTGCCTGACGGTCGACGACGGCCGCACGGTCGTGCTGGGCAAGGAACCGGTGTTCGTCGACGGTGTGCCTTCGGGTTACGTCACGAGTGCGGCGTACGGGTACACCGTCGGCCGGCCGATCGCCTACGCGTGGCTCCCGGCGTCGGCGGACATCGGCAGCAGCGTGGAGATCGAGTACTTCGGCCGCCGGGTCGCGGCCACCGTGGCCGCCGAGCCGCTGGTCGACCCGGGCATGGACCGGATCCGGCGGTGAGCGCGCCCGGCTGATCCCGAAGCGGCGGCGTAACACCGGTCACGTCGGGTCACGCCCGGCTCTCGGGCGGGTAATCCACAGCAAGTCCATGGCGGTGCACCAGGAAATTCTCAGGAACGGGGCGTTTGCTGGTACGAGCCGGAGGCTTGTCGAGAGCTGGAGCTGTGCATGAGCGAGTACGACCGAGGACGCGGCGGCGAGTACCCGTACGGCTACGGCCAGGGCGGGTACCCGCCCGAGTACTACGGCGAGAACGGCTACCCGCAGGACCCCTACCAGCCCCGTGACCAGTGGGGCCGCCCGTACCCGCCGCAGCACCCCCAGCCGCCGGGCTTCTACGGCCAGGAGGGGCCGCCCTACGGCTACGGCTACCCGCCCCCGGTTCCGCCGCCGCCGCGGCGGCACCCGCTGCGGGCCCTGACCGTCGCCGTCGTCGCGATCGCGCTGGCCGTGGTCGCCGGGCTCGGGATCGGCCGCCTGATCTCCGGGGTGAGTGCCCCCACCGCGGGCGGCAACCAGAACTTCGGCTTCTCCGGCCAGCCCGGCGCGGCGAAGACGGTGCTCGACGTCGACGCCGTGTCGGCCAAGGTCGACCCGGCGATCGTCAACATCAACTCCGAGCTCGGCCTGCAGGGCGCGGCCGCGGCGGGCACCGGCATCGTGCTCACCGCCGACGGCGAGGTGCTGACCAACAACCACGTCGTCGCCGGCGCGACCAGCATCAAGGTGACGAGCATCGGCACCGGCGACACCTACCAGGCGGACGTGCTCGGCTACGACCGCACCGAGGACGTCGCCGTCATCCGGCTGCGGGGCGCGTCCGGGCTGCCGACCGCCGCCATCGGCGACTCGGACTCGGTGAAGGTCGGTGACCAGATCCTGGGTCTGGGCAACGCGGGCGGCAAGGGCGGCGACCCCGTGCCCGCACCGGGCACGGTGACGGCGCTGGACCAGTCGATCACCGCGTCGGACGAGTCCAGCGGGTCGTCCGAGCAGCTCACCGGGCTGATCCAGGTCCGGGCGAACATCGAATCGGGCGACTCCGGCGGCCCGCTCGTGAACGCGGACGCCCAGGTCATCGGCGTCGACACCGCGGCGTCGACGGGCTACCAGCTGAACGGGCGCCGCAGCGGCGGTGCGGGCCAGGGCTTCGCCATCCCGATCAATCAGGCGGTCGACATCGCCCACAAGATCGTCGCCGGCCAGGCGTCCGACAGGATCCACATCGGCAAGACGGCGTTCATCGGCGTTTCGGTCTCGGACGGCCAGGGCGGGGCGAGGGTCCGCGAGGTGGTCCAGCGCGGCCCGGCCCAGAAGGCCGGCCTGGCGGCGGGTGACGTGATCACGGCCATCGACGGCAAGCCGACCGCCTCGGCGACGGCGTTGACGAACGTGATGGACACCCACCACCCGGGCGACCAGCTGACGTTGACGGTGGCCGGCGCCGACGGTGGTCAGCAGCAGATCCAGGTGAAGGCGGCCGAAGGGCCGACGGGCTAGCGGAGGGTCTCCGCGAGCACCTCGCGGTGCGTCTTCTTCGCCGCGAGGTACTTCTCCCGGCCGGCCTCGGTGATCGTGACGAAGATGCCGCGCCGGTCCACCTCGCACAGCGCGCGCTCCACGAAGCCCTCCTTCTCCAGGCGGGCGACCAGGCGGGAGGTCGCGCTCTGGCTCAGGTGGATGGTGCTGATCAGGTCGGCCGAGCGGCACTTGAAGTCGCAGGTGGCGAGGCGCTCGAGGGCCTCGAACTCGTTCGCGCCGATGCCGTGGCGCTCCTGCAGGCGGCACTCCAGCGTGCTGAACACAGCCGAGTAGCGGGCCAGCAGCTCGTGCCACTCCCGGACCAGACCCTGCTCAACAGCGACGTCGCTCACGGCGACCAACTTAGCATGCGCGCACATCAGATGCAAACGCATTTAATGCTTGGACATTAGATGCGTGTGCATGTAATGTCGCCGCCATGAGTTCTTCCGTGTCCCTGTCCACCACCTCGACCCGGTGGGACGCACGTCTCTGGGGTGTCCTGCTCACCGTCTCGATCGTCATCGGCCTCGACGCGCTCGACGTGTCGATGGTCGGGGTCGCGCTCCCGGCCATCCAGGCCGACCTCGGCCTGTCCACCAACGCGCTGCAATGGGTCGTCAGCGGTTACGTGCTCGGCTACGGCGGGCTGCTGCTGCTCGGCGGCCGCACCGCCGACCTGCTCGGCCGCCGCCGCGTGTTCCTCGTCGCCGTCGCCGTGTTCGCGCTGGCCTCGCTGCTCGGCGGCCTCGTCGACGACGGCGCGCTGCTCATCGCGAGCCGGTTCATCAAGGGCCTCGCCGCCGCGTTCACGGCGCCGGCCGCGCTGTCCATCATCACCACGACGTTCCAGGAGGGCCCGGCCCGCAACAAGGCGATCAGCATCTTCGCCGTGTTCGGCGCGAGCGGCTACTCCGCCGGTCTGGTGTTCTCCGGCCTGCTGACCGAGGTCGGCTGGCGCTGGACGTTCCTGCTGCCCGCCCCGATCGCGCTGGTCGCGCTGGTGGCGGCGTGGAAGCTGATCCCGTCGTACCGCGCCGAAACCGGCCGGGGCTACGACTTCCCGGGCGCCATCACCGGCGCCGCCGGCTCGCTGCTGCTGGTGTTCGGCGTGGTGGAGGCGCCGGAGGTCGGCTGGGCCGCGCCGCGCACGCTGATCACGTTCGCCGTCGCGCTGGCGCTGCTGGTGACGTTCGTGGTCATCGAGAAGCGCAGCCGCCACCCGCTGCTGCGCCTGGGCATCCTGCGGTCGGGCCCGCTGGCCAGGGCCAACCTCGGCGGCGCGCTGTTCTTCGGCGCGTACATCGGGTTCCAGTTCGTCGTGATGCTGTACCTGCAGCGGGTCCTGGGCTGGTCGGCCCTACAGACGGCGCTGGGCTTCCTGCCGGCGGCGCTCATCGTGGCGTTCGGCTCCCCGCGCATCGAGCCGCTGATCGACCGGGTGGGCACATCCCGCACGATCTTCGCGGGCGTGGTCGCGCACGTGATCGGCTACGCACTGTTCCTGCGCATCGACGAGCACTCGGGCTACGCGGGCAGCGTGCTGCCCAGCATGATCCTGCTCGGCATCGGCTTCACGCTGGCGTTCTCGTCGCTCAACATCCAGGCCACGGCCGGGATTTCCGACGACGAACAGGGCCTGGCCGGCGGTCTGCTGAACACGTCGCTGCAGGTGGGCGGGGCGATCGGCCTGGCGGTGGTGACGGCGGTCCTGACCGCCAACGGCGGCCGCGAAGCCTCACCGGCGGCGTTGCTGACCGGGCTGACACCGGCGTTGACCGTGGTCACCGCGATCGCGGTGCTGGGCCTGCTGGTCGCGATCAGCGGCCTGGTGGCCCGCAAGCGACCGGCCGAGGAGCCGGTCGTGGAAGACGACCTGCTGGCCCTCGCGGACTGACTCGAGCCCCAAGGCGGCCTTGGTTGCGTCTCGCGCACCCAAGGCCGCCTTGGTTGCGTCTCACGCACCGAAGGCCACATTGGGGCGCGCTCAGCGGAGTGCGCGCTCGTCCGCGCCCGGCACCTTCGCCGTCGTGATGGCGATGCGGTTCCACGTGTTGATCGTGAAGATGAGCGCGAGCAGCTGGGCCAGTTCCTCGTCGCCGAACTGGCCGGCGGCCCGCGTGTAGACCTCGTCGGGGACGCCGCCCGAGATCAGCGTGACGGCTTCGGTCAGCGCCAGTGCGGCCCGCTCCTTCTCGCTGAAGAAGGCCGTGGCCTCGTGCCACACCGCGACCATGTGCAGCCGCTCCTCGCTTTCGCCGGCCTTGCGGGCGTCCGCGGTGTGCATGTGCAGGCAGTACGCGCAGCGGTTGAGCTGGGACGCGCGGATCTGGACCAGCTCGACCAGCGCGGGGTCGAGCCCGGCGCGGGCGGCGGCGTCGAAGCCGATCAGGGCCTTGAAGGCCTTCGGGGCGGTCTTGGCGAAGTTCACTCGGTGCGTCATGACCAGAAATCTAGGGCCGGTTTGACCCGTGTGTAGGGTGCATTTCCGTGGCGGAATCCTGGGTCAATTCGGGGGAGCGGCTCGGCGCGGACCTGCACCTTGAGCTGTCGGAAGCCGGCAGCAAGCGGGCGGCGCTCAGCACCGCGCTGCGGGACGCCGTGCGCGCCGGACGGCTCGCGCCGGGCACCCGGCTGCCGCCCTACCGGTCGCTGGCCGCGGACCTGGGCCTGGCCCGCAACACCGTCGCCGACGCCTACGCCGAGCTGGTCGCGGAAGGGTGGCTCACCGCCGTGCAGGGGTCCGGCACCCGCGTCGCCGGGCGCGCCGAGCCGCTGAAACCGGTCCGGACGCCGAAGAAGGCCCCGGGAGCACCGGCACCGGCGTACAACCTCCGCCAGGGCCAGCCGGACGCGACGTCGTTCCCGCGCACCGAATGGCTCACCGCCGCCCGCCGCGCGCTGAACGTGGCCCCGCCCGACGCCTTCGGCCCCGGCGATCCGCGGGGACGGCCGGAACTGCGGGAGGCGCTCGCCCAGTACCTCGCGCGGGCGCGTGGCGTGCGCACGGCCCCGGAGCGGATCGTCGTGTGCTCGGGGTTCGCGCACGCCCTGCGGCTGCTGTTCCCGGCCGTGCTGCGGGGCCCGCTCGCCGTCGAGTCCTACGGCCTGGCGTTCCACCGCTCGATCCTCGCCGCGGCCGGCGTGCGCACCATCCCCCTGGCGCTGGACGAACGCGGCGCGCGCGTGGACGACCTCGACGTCCCGAACGTGCTGCTGACACCCGCGCACCAGTTCCCGACGGGCGGCCCGCTGCACCACGACCGCCGCGCCGCGGTGGTCGGCCACGTCCGCGCAACCGGCGGCGTGCTCCTCGAAGACGACTACGACGGCGAGTTCCGCTACGACCGCAAGCCGGTCGGCGCGGTCCAGGGCCTCGACCCCGAGCACGTCGTCTACGCCGGTTCGGTCAGCAAGAGCCTGTCGCCCGCGGTACGCCTGGGGTGGCTGGTGCTGCCGGGACACCTCGTCGATCCGGTGCTCGCGGCGAAGGGCGAGCGCGAGGCCTGGGCGAGCGTGCTCGACCAGCTCACCCTGGCCGAGTTCCTGACCTCGGGGGCGTACGACCGGCACATCCGCCGGATGCGCCAGCGCTACCGCCGCCGCCGGGACCAGCTGGTGACGGCGCTGGCCGAGCGCGCCCCGCACGTGACGCCGACGGGCATCGCGGCGGGCCTGCACGCGGTCCTGCGTCTCCCGCCGGGCACCGAGACCACCGCACTGAAGGCGGCGGCCTGGCAGGGACTGGCGCTGGACGGCCTGGCGGAGTTCCGGCATCCGGAGAGTACGGCGTCCACAATGGACGGCTTGGTGGTCGGCTACGCGACCCCGCCGGAACACGCTTACCCGGCGGCGCTCGACGCCCTGTGCCGCGCCCTGCCGCCCGCGTAAGGGCTTACCCCACGATGTCGATCTCGAACGGCTCGGCCGCGCTGTAGTTGATGTCGGCCCACACCGCGCCCGGCAGGTCGTACCTCCGGTGCGACGTCAGCTTCGAGTCGTACCCGCCCGTCTTCGTGGGGTTGTGGCCGACGCCCTGGTGGTCGTTGCCCCACGCGTAGATGTCGCCCACCCACATCGGTGTCGCGTAGCCGTCGCCGCCGAGGCGGGGGCGGATGATGACCGCGGCTCCCGGGCTGCCGGACAGGAACACGCGCACCGCGTTCTCCGCGGCGTTCGGCGGGGTGACGGTGATGCGCTCCATGATCTCCACTCCAGTCGTCGTCGATGGGCCGTCCACCCCGGGCCAGTAGTCGGCGACGGACGACACGTCGTAGCCCGGGGCGACGTTCCCGCGGTACTGCTTGGCGACCGCGCCGGCCGGGATGGCGGGATCGCCGTTGTACTGGGCGATCCAGTAGTGCGGCTCGGCGACGCCGGCGGACGAGAACGCCGACCGCACCGATGGCCACGTCGACAGGTTGCAGTAGACCGTCGGGTCCGCGCCCGCCGCGCGCCGCATCCGGACCCAGCCGGGCGCCTCGGCCGGGGTGGCGTCGCCGGGCTCGACGTCGAGGACGTGCCCGTCGTTCGTCGACGCCTTCTTGACGATGGTCACCTTGACCGCGTAGGGGAACCGCGCCCAGTCCGCCGCCGACCAGGGCGCCAGCTTGATCCGGTCGATGTAGCCCGCGACCATCCGGGCGTCGGCGGGGATGTTCGCGGCCGTCACCGCGTCGTACATCGTGCGCACGGGTTTCGGCCTCCGTTCGTGCCGCATCGCCGTGGAAGGGACGGCGAATCGTTCTCGCGGTCCGCCATCGTGCAATTACCCCCGTGGGGTGCCCGTCAAGCGAAAAGCGCGTCACCGCACGGTGAATCACCAAAACGGCCGCACCCGGCCCGTCCTTCACCCCCGGCTCACGCGCCGATGGTGACGTTCCGCTTCCGGTACTGGCTTCCCGCTCACCCGGCTGGCAAGCTGCCAGCACCTCATGAGGGAAGGACGTGCATGGCGGCACACCCGGCGCGGGCCCGGCGGATCGACGCGCGGGTCGTCGTCCTGAGCGCGCTGCTCGTGGTCGCGCTGCTCGCGTGGGCCGGGGTCGACTGGCTGAAGGACCGGCTGGCCGGCAGCGGCTGCGACACGACCACCGCGGTGCACCTCACGGCCGCGCCGGACATCGCGCCGGTGCTGACCGAGCTCGCCCGGACCGTGCCGCCACGCGACTGCTACGCCGTCGAGGTCACCGCCGGCCCGTCGGCGGCCACCGCGACCGCCCTCGAGGCCAACGGCGCGAACGGCCCCGACGTCTGGGTGCCGGAGTCCAGCACCTGGCTGCTGCAGGCCCGCGACGGCGGCGCGTGGAACCTCCCCGAGTCCGGCCAGCCGGTGGCGAGCTCGCCGGTCGTGCTGGCGCTGACCGAAGACGTCGCGAAGCGGGCCGGCTGGCCGGGGAAGTCGCCGTCCTGGTCGGACGTCCTCGCCGGGAGCCCGGTCGGGCTGCCCGACCCGGGCCGGGACCCGGCCGCCATCGGCGCGCTGATCGGGCTGCAGCAGCTGAGCAAGGACGCGCCCGACCCGGCCGCGGCGTTCACCGAGGAGATCCGCGAGCTCTCGGCGGTGAAGCAGCCGTTCACCGCGTGGCCGGCGTCGGAGCAGTCGGTGCTGGCCCGCAAGCTCGTCGCCGCCTACCCGGCCGCCGGCGTGCCGAGCTTCGACTACCCGTACGTCGTGCTGCCGCGGGCGTCGGAGGCGTCCCGCTCGGCGGCGGAGCGGTTCCTGCGGCTGCTGCTCGACCAGACCGCCACCAAGGCGTTCGCGGACGGCGGCTTCCGGACGCCGTCCGGGCAGCTCCTCGGCGACCGGCCCCGGGACACCCGCTTCGACGCCGCACCGCGCCCGGCCGGACCGCCCGCGCCCGAAGCGGTGTACGGCGTGCTCCAGGCGTGGGCCGGGGCGAACCTCAGCGCGCGCGTCCAGGTGCTGCTCGACGTGTCCGGCTCGATGGCCGCCACCGTGCCCGGCACCGGCCGCAGCCGGATGGCACTCACGCTCGAAGCGGCGACGCAGGGGCTCGGGTTGTTCAAGCCGACGACCGAGATCGGGCTCTGGCTGTTCTCGACCAAGCTCGACGGCGACAAGGACTACAAGGAACTGCTGCCGATGCGGCCGATCTCCGAGCAGCTCGCCTCCGGCGGGGTGGCGACGCTGCAGGCGGTCAAGCCGAAACCCGGCGGCGCGACCGGGCTGTACGACTCGATCCTCGCCGCGTACCAGAACGCCCGGCAGAGCTGGCAGCTCGGCCGGATCAACGTCGTCGTCGTGCTCACCGACGGGCGCAACGAAGACAGCGACTCGATCGGGCTGCCCGGCCTGCTCGCCGAGCTGAACCGGCTGCAGGACCCGCGGAAACCGCTGCCCGTGATCGGGATCGGCATCGGCCCGGACATCGATTCCAGCGAGCTGAAGCAGATCTCGGCCGCGACCGGCGGCGACTCCTTCACCACGCCGGACCCGCGCAAGATCTCCGACGTCTTCTACCAGGCACTGAGCAAGCTCATGTGCCAGCCGCCCGCGTGCAAGAAGTGAGGATCCCCGTGCTGCTGGACACCGAAAAGCCCGCGCCACGGGTGACCCGGGGACCGTCCGCGCTGGTCGTCGCCGCGTTCGTCGCCGGGATGGTGCCCTTCGCGTTCCACACCTGGGCGGCGCTGCACGGGAACTTCGCCCAGGACGACTTCGTCATGACCTACCGGGCCGCCGTGGCCGGGCCGTTCGACCTCGGCTACCTCTTCCAGGACTACCACGGGCACCTGACCCCCGGCGGGTTCTTCCTCGCCGCGGTGATGACGTGGTGGGTGCCGCTGAACTTCCCGTTGATGGTGCTGCCGCTGCTGCTGATGCGGGCCGTGGCGACGGTGCTGTTCTGGTGCCTGCTGGTGCGCTGCTTCGGCCGCCGGTGGGCGATCCTGGTGCCGTTCACCGTGTTCACCGCCTCGACGCTGCTGCTGGTCCCGACGCTGTGGTGGGCCTACGGCGTCCAGATCGTCCCGGTGGTGCTGGCGGCCACGGGTGCCGCGTACTGGCACGTCCGCTACCTGCGCGACGGCGGCCGGTGGTGGATCGGCGCGTTCGCGTGGACGCTCTTCGGGCTGGCGTTCTACGAGAAGGCCGCGGTGGTACCGGTGCTGCTGGCCGGGGTGACCGTCCTGCTCGGACAGTCCTTCCGGGACCGGTGGCGCTACTGGGCGGGACACGCGGTGCTGCTCGCCGCGTTCGTCGCGGGTTACCTGGCGCTGACGTCGAGCCAGGTGGGGGCCGGCGGCCCGCCGATGACGGCCGGCACCGTCGCCGACCTGACCGGCCGGATGCTCGGCGACACCTTCCTGCCCGGGCTGGCCGGCGGGCCGTGGTCGGGGCCCGGCCCGGGCGCGACCTGGGCGCCGTCGCCGTTCGCGGTCGTGGTCCTGCTCTTCGCCGCGGCTTCGGCCCTGCTGGTGGCCGGTGTGCGCGCGGGTGGCCGCCGGGCCTGGCGCGCCTGGGCGCTGCTCGGGCTGCTGTTCGCCGTGGACGTCGGGCTGCTGGCGGTGACGCGGCTGCGCGAAGTCGGCCCGGCCGCCGGGGACGACCCGAGGTACCTCGCCGAGCTGGCCTTCGTGGCCGCGCTGTGCGGTGCGTTCGCTTTCCTCCCGCCGGCCGGGGTTGCGCCGTCCGGCGGAACGCGGGAACGGCCGATCGCGCTGGTGGTGTGCGTGCTTCTGCTCGCCGGTTCCGCGGTGGGGTTCTGGCGGCTGGCCCCGGCCCTGCGGTTCGGGCATTCCGCGCAGTACCTGGAAAACGTCCGGGCGGCCGTCGCCGAGGACCCGGATCTGGTCTTCTACGACACGTTCGTCCCGTCCGACGTGGTCCACGAATGGTTCGGCGCGGACTCGCGGGCGTCGCGGGTGGTCGGGCTGCTGCCCGGCACGCACTTCGACCAGCCGACGAACCGGATGCACCAGCTCGACGCGACCGGTACTCCCCACCTGATCACCGGGGTGGCCGTGGCATCCCGCGGGGTGCCGGGGCCGGTGCGGGACTGCGGGTACACGGTCGGCGAAACGCTCGTGAGCGTGCCGCTCGACAAACCGGTGCTCGGCAGGCACCTGCTGAAGATCGACTACTTCACCTCGGACGGCGGCGAAGGCCTGGTCGACCGGACGCCGGTGTGGTTCCAGGCGGGGCTGCACTCGCTGTACCTGCCGGTCGACGGCCTGTTCGACCACATCGGCGTGCAGCTGTCGAGCCCGGGCGCGCCCGTGTGCGTCGCGAAGGTCGAAATCGGGCAGCCGGTGACTCAGTAGGGGTCGTACGGGCTGTCGTGGCCGAGCAGCCGCGCCACCGGCCGCAACCGCAGCCGCAGCAGGACCTTGATCCCGACGTTGCGCACGAACCACGGCAGCTGCGCCAGCACGCGCAGCCGGTCGCGGGCCGACGGCGGGGCCAGCCGGAACCGCGCCAGCGACGTGGCGCGGTCCACATAGGTGTAGCGCCGTCCGAAGAGGACCTTCGCGATCGTGCCGAGCGTGACGCCGACGGAGGAAAAGCAGTCGTGGACCAGGATTTCCGCCCCCGGCGGCAGGTGTGCCGACCAGCGCAGGTCGTCGGTGTAGGTCCAGTAGTCGTGCTTGCCGTCGATGTAAAGCAGATGTAAGGGCCGGTCCCAGTCAGGGCGCAGTTTCGTGCTGTAACCGGCGACGAGCTCGACGACGTCGTCCAGGCCGGCCCGGCGGATGTTGCGCTCGAACAACTGCCGCGTCGGCGATCCGCCGAACAACCGGCCGTCCACGAAGGGGTCGACGGCGATCACCGTGGCGCCGACGGTGCGGGCGGCGGCGCCGAGGACGATCGTGGACCGCCCCTGGTGGCTGCCGATTTCCAGGACGACGTCACCCTTCTCCAAGCGGCACACGGCGTTCCACAGCGCTTCGCCCTGCGCGCGCGTCATCCAGCCCTTGACCGGCTCGGCCAACGCCCAGGCATCGTCGAAGGAGATGGCGCACCTGCCTGAAGTCCGGGGAACTCTGCCTTCTGCAAAACTGTCGGCACATGGTAGCCAGGTTTCGGCCTAGTATCTACCGGATGGTAACCGCCACCCGCGAACGGTCCCGGGACGACGCCCCGCCCTCCGGCGGCGCCCGGAAGTTTTCGGTGGGCGCGTTCTTCCGCCGGCCCAGCACCTGGATCGTGCTGGCCCTGACCACGTTGTCGTTCCTGCAGATGCCGGGGAAGACGACGTTCGACACCAAACTCGACCTCGCCGTCGACCCGCTCGCCTTCCTGGGGCGCGCCCTGCACCTGTGGAACCCGGAAGCCACCGCGGGGGAGCTGCAGAACCAGGCGTACGGCTACCTCTTCCCGATGGGCCCGTTCTTCGCCCTGTGCCAGGCCGTGGGCGTGCCCGCGTGGATCGCGCAGCGGCTGTGGGGCGCGGTCCTGCTCAGCGCCGCGTTCGGCGGTGCCCTGCTGCTCGCGCGGGCGATGAAGATCGGCACCGAGCGCACGCGGCTGATCGGCGCGCTCGGGTACGCGCTCGCCCCGCGGATGCTGACCGAAATCGGCGGCCTGTCCGCGGAAATGCTGCCCGCCGTGCTGCTGCCGTGGGTCCTGGTGCCGCTCGTGCGGGCCGGGGCGATCGGCTCACCGCGGCGGGCCGCCGGGCTGTCCGCTCTGGCCGTGCTGGCCATGGGCGGGGTCAACGGCGCGATGGTCGTGATGGCGCTCGTCCTGCCCGGGCTGTGGCTGCTGACCCGCCGCTGGACGCGGGCGCACGTCGAGCTCGTGCTGTGGTGGTTCGTCTTCGTCGTCGGCGCGACCCTGTGGTGGATCCTGCCGCTGCTGCTGCTCGGCGAGTACAGCCTGCCGTTCCTGGACTACATCGAGTCGGCGACGAACACGACCGCGCCGATGTCGCTGTTCGAGGTGCTGCGCGGGACCAACCAGTGGGTCGCCTACGTCGTGCAGGGCACGCCGTGGTGGCCGGGCGGCTGGTCGCTGATCGACAACCCGGTGCTGATGCTCGCGACCGGGCTCGTCGCCGGGGTCGGCCTGTTCGGGCTGACCCGGCGCGGCCTGCCCGAGCGGCGGTTCCTCGTGCTCGGCGTGGTGACCGGGCTGACGCTGCTGACCGTCGGCTACGTCGGTTCGCTCGACAGCCCGCTGGCCGAGCAGGTCCGGCACCTGCTCGACGGGCCCCTGGCCCCGCTGCGCAACGTGCACAAGTTCGAGCCGGTGCTGCGGCTGCCGCTGATGCTGGCGTTCGCGCACGGCATCTCCCGTCCGGCCCGGGTACCCGGCGCGCGGCGGTTCCTGCGGCCCGCGGTCGGCCTGCTGCTGGTGCTGGTGATGGCCGCGCCGGCGTGGCTGCTGAACCTGCGTTCCGGCCCGGGCTGGGACGCGGTGCCGGGTTACTGGTACGACGCCATGGGTTACGTCGCCAAGGCCGATCCGCACGCGCGGACGCTGCTGCTGCCGGCCACCGGGTTCGGCGAGTACGAGTGGGGCCGCACGGTGGATGAGCCCGCGCAGGCGATCGCGCGCAGCCCGTGGGCGGTCCGCAACCAGGTGCCGCTGGGGTCCGAAGGGAACACGCGGCTGATGGACTCCGTGGACGCCGCGCTGGCCGACGGCCGCGGCGACGCCGGGCTCGCCGCGTTGCTCGCCCGCTCCGGGTACCGGTTCCTGCTGCTGCGCAACGACATCGACCGCGCGCGGACCGCGGCCCCGCCCGTCGCGACCCTGCGGGCCGGGCTCGCCGGGTCGCCGGGCATCGCCAAGGCGGCCCAGTTCGGGCCGCTCGAGGTCTACGAGGTCCGGAAGCCGGTGCCGCTCGTGACCGCGACGTCGGCGACGGACGTCCCGACGGTCAGCGGCGGCCCGGAGAACCTGCTGCCGCTGATCGACTCCGGCCAGCTCGACCCGGCGACGCCGGCGGTGCTCACCGGCGACGGCGGGTCGCCCGGCGGCCCGCGGCTGGTGACCGACGGCCTGCGCCGGGCCGAGCGCAACGTCGGCGGCGTCCGCGACAACCTCAGCCAGACCCTGACCGCCGGCGAGGCCTACCGCCAGCAACGCGCGGCAGGCGACCTGCTGCCGTTCCCGGGCCAGGAGCACCAGACCGTGGCCGCCTACCGGGGCATCCGTGCGGTGACGGCCTCGACGGCGGCGTCGTTCGCCGACGCCTTCGGCGGGTCCGACCCCTCGCACCAGCCGTTCGCCGCGATCGACGGCGACCCGCGCACGGCGTGGCACTCGTCTTCGTTCACGGGGCCGATCGGGCAGTGGCTCGAGGTCGAACTGGACACCCCGCGGCTGGTGACCTCCCTCCAGCTGCAACTGGTCGACGACCTGCGGGTGGGCTGGCCGGCGACCCGGATCCGGATCACGACCGACAACGGCTCGGTCGACCAGCAGGTGATCCGCGGCGCCGGGCCGCACGAGTACTCCGTCGCCGCCGGCGTCACCCGCAAGGTGCGCGTGACGCTGCTTTCGCTGGTGGTCGGGCGGCAGGACGGGAACGTGGGGATCGCGGAGCTGAAGATCCCGGGCACCGAGCCGCAGCGCGCCCTGGAGGTGCCCGCGGACCTGCCGACCGGCCCGGCGCCGGGGTTCGCGTTCACGCGCGGCGCCCAGCCGCGGTTCGCCTGCCTGCCGGTCGGCGACGCCGTGCGCTGCGACGCCTCGGCCGCCCGCGACGGCGAGGAACCCGACGGCATCCGGCGGTTGTTCAGCACGCCGGCCGAGCAGACGTACCTGGTCGGCGGCACGGTGCTGCCCGCGGGCGGCGGCCGCAACCCGGTGTCGCTGCCCGGCGTCACCGTGGCCTCGACGTCCCAGCTGGGCGGCGACCCGGCGGCGGGCGGGTTCGCGGCCGTGGACGGCGACCCGGGCACGGCGTGGCGCCCCGACGTCACCGATCTGCGGCCGGCGCTGACCCTCGGCTGGCCGTCGCCGAAGCGGATTTCCGGGCTGCGCATCGAGGTTTCGCCGTCGAGCGGGGCCCGCGCACCGCGGCAGGTGCAGCTGACCGGCCGGTCGGGGACGCGGACGGTGCAGCTCGACGCGAGCGGGTCGGCGACCTTCGAGCCGCTGGACACCGACCAGCTGCAGATCGTGCTGCCGGGCGACGACGACGATCCCGCGGCGCGTGCGGTGGTGGGCATCGGCAGTCTTTCGCTGTCCGGGAGCGACGACCTGCTGCCCGCGCCGGACCCGGCGTTCTCGGTGCCGTGCGGGTCGGGGCCGAACGTCCACCTGGACGGGCTCGACTACCGGACGTCGGTGCGGGGCAAGCTGTCCGACCTCACCGCGCACCGGCCGCTGGCGCTGGGGATGTGCCGCGACTCCGAGGGCGGCATCGTGCTGCCGGCCGGCGGGCACGAGCTGCGGACGGACCGGTCGGAGTCGTTCGTGGTCCAGGACCTGTGGCTGCGCCCGGCCGCTGTTTCGCCGCCGCCGGTGCACCGCGCGGTGCAGGTGGGCGACTGGGGCGCGGCCTCGCGGTCGGTCACGGTGGGACCGGGCGCGGAGGCGGTGCTGGCGGTCCCGGAGAACGCGAACGCGGGCTGGACGGCCACTTTGGACGGACAGCAGCTGACCCGCACCCGCGTGGACGGCTGGCAGCAGGCGTGGGTGGTCCCGGCGGGCGCGGGCGGCGTGGTGTCGCTGTCGTTCACCCCGGACGCGCACTACCGCCTGAGCCTCCTGATCGGCGCGGCGGCGGTGCTGGTGCTGCTGGTGGGCGTGGCGTGGCCGGCGCGCCGACGCCGGGTCGCGATCGCCCCGGGCGGCTCGTGGACCCCGGTCGCGCTCATCGGGCTGCTGGTGGCGCTGGGCGGGATGCTGCCGGTGGTGCTGCTGATCGCCTGCCTGCTGGCCCGCCAGTTCTCCGAGCGCGCCCCGAGGTTCCTGGCGTTCGGCGGCATGGCCGCGGCGGCGGCGGTGTCGGTGACGGGCCGGGTACTGGGCCACGGCCAGGAGTGGGCGTACGGCCCGGTGACCCAGGCGGCCCTGCTGCTGGCGGCGGCCGCAACGGTGGCCACCTGCGTGGACTGGTTCACCCGCAAGGAAAACCCCACCAACCCCACCCCCTGACCCCCTCCCCTCCCGGCAAGCGCCCCAATGTGGCCTTCGGTGCGTGAGACGCACCGAAGGCCGCCTTGGGTGCGTCAGACGCAACCAAGGCCACATTGGGGGCGCACGGGACCCGGGAACTGCGGAGAAGGGAAGTGTCGGCGCCGGACGGTAGCGTGGAAGACGGGGGCTGCTCAGGCCGGTTTGCGCGGCCGCAACTCCAAGATCCCCCCCGCCGCGGCCAACGCCCCCGCGGTGCACGCAGCCGCTGTGACCACCTGGGTGGGTGAACCGTGCAGCCACGTCGTGATCAGCACCGCCTCCACGGCCACCGCCGACCACATCAGGACCGTCACGCGGCGGTCGCCGTCCGCCAGGCGGGCGTACAGCAGGATCTGGACCAGGGCCAGCAGCGAACCCGCCAGCGCGAACGGCCACACCGGCGTCGTGCTCCCCGCGTACCGGGACCCGCCGATCACGGCCAGCAGCGAAGGTCCCAGCACCAGCGAAACCAGCAGCACCAAGGCGTCCAGGCCGGCACAAACCGCGAGCGCCACCGGCAGCGCCCGCCGTCGGCCGTCGGCCACCGCGAACCGCGGCAGGACCAGCACCCCCACCGCCTGCGGCAGCCAGTACGCGATCTTCGTGACGATCGCCCCCAGCGCGTACTCACCCGCCTCCGCCGACGCCAGCGTGTGCCTGGCCAGGACCAGGTCCAGGTTCACCAGCAGCACCAGGGCCAGCATCGCCTGCGCCGTGTGCAGCACCTCGCCGCCGTGGCGGTCGGCCCAGCGCGGCCGCGGACGGCCGCAGATCTGCCAGCCCGCCACGACCACCGCCAGCGAACCGATCGCCGCTCCGGCCAGCGCGCCGGTCGGGGTGCCCGAAACGACCAGCCCCGCCAGCGAACCGCCGACCTTGCCCACGCCCTCCAGCGCGATCAGGCCGGCCAGCACGGCGAACCGGTGGCTGCCCTGCAGGAGTCCGTGGAACACGCCCAGCAGCGTCAACGGCCCGAGCGCCGCCGTCACCAGCAGCGCCGGGGCCAGTGAACCGAGGTGCAGCAGCAGCACCAGCAGCGGGCTCAGCGTCAACGCCGCCGTGGCGACGACCGCGCTCGTCATCAGGCCGAGCGCGAACAGCGAACCCCGGGCCGGCGACGGCGAACGCGCCACCCGCAGGGCCACCACCGTCTGCAGGCCCATCGCGGGCACGACGCCGATCACCAGCACCGCCAGCAGCGAGCTCAGCTCCCCGAACGCGCCGGGTGCCAGCAGCCGCGCGGCGGCCAGGCTGAGCACGTAGCTGGCCGCGTTGTTGCCCGCGAGCGCGAGCGAGACGAGGATCGCCGCGACCCGGTTGCCGGTCCGCGCCGGGACTTCGGTGTCTACGCTCAACGGCGGGCTCCCATTACCGGCGGGTAATGACCAGGGACCCTAACCGCGCACGCAACGGAAAGGAAGGGCCGTGAACGCACCGGGCAGGCGGGCGGCCCTCCCCGTGCTGTCCGCCGCGCTCGCGCTCGCCGTGTGCGCGCCCTTGCTCGGGCGCGGGTTCGTCCTGAGCTACGACATGGTGTTCGCACCGCGGCAGTACTTCGTGCCGGACGCCTTCGGGATCGGCGGCACGCTGCCGCGCTCGGTCCCGGCCGACGCCGCCGTCGCGCTCGCCACGACCGTGCTGCCCGGTGACATCGTCCAGAAGATCGTCCTGCTCCTGGCTTTCTTCTTCGCCGCGTTCGGCGCGGGCCGGCTCGTGCCCACCGAGCACCTGGGCACCCGGCTCGTCGCCGCGACGGCCTACGCCTGGACGCCCTACCTCGCGGAACGGCTGTTCATCGGGCACTGGCCGTTGCTGCTCACCTACGCGTGCCTGCCGTGGATCGCCGGCGCCGGGCTCGCCGCGCGCGAGCGCGAACCCGGTGCCCTGCCGAGACTCGTGCTCGCCTGCGCCCCGGCCGTCCTGACTCCGCCGGGCGGTGTCCTCGCGGCCGCCGTGATGGTCGTGGCCGCCGGCTCGCGGCGGCTCTGGCAGACCGTCCCGCTCGCCATCGCGCTCAACCTGCCGTGGCTGGTCCCGACGTTCCTCAACGCGGGCGGCACGTTCTCCGACCCGGACGGCGTCACGGCGTTCAGCGCCCGCGCCGAAAGCTGGGGGCCCGCCCTGCTGAGCGTGCTGGGGCTCGGCGGAATCTGGAACGCCGAAACCGTGCCCGGCAGCCGCGCCGTGCCGCTGGTGCCGGTGCTGACGCTCCTCGTCGTCGCGCTCGCGATCGCCGGGCTCCGGCCGCTCGCGAAGCGGTGGGGGAAGGCACCGGTCCGTTCCCTGACCGCCCTCGGCGTCCTGGGTGTGCTCCTGGCCTCGCTGGCGACGCTGCCGGGCGGCCATGCCGTCCTCACCGCGGCGACCCGGCACGTGCCCGGCGCCGGACTGCTGCGTGACGCCCAGAAGTGGGTGGCGTGGTGGGCTCTCCCGCTCGCACTGGGCTTCGCGCTGGCCGTCGAAGCCGCCGCGGCGAAGCTCAACACCGGGCGGGGCCGGGTCGCCCTGGTGACGGCGGCCGTCGTCTTCCCGTTGCTGACGATGCCGGACCTGGCGTGGGGCGGCTGGGGACGGCTCGGCACCGCGCAGTACCCGGCCGACTGGCGCGCGGTGGCCGAAGAGCTCGGCGACCGGCCCGGCGACGTGCTCGTGCTGCCGCTCTCGGCGTTCCGCGGGTTCGCCTGGAACGACGACCGCACCCAGCTCGACCCGGCGCCGCGCGTGCTGCCGAAACCCGTGCTGGTGGACGACACCCTGCAGGTCGGCGCCGAGCGCATCACCGGCGAGGACCCGCGGATCGGCGACGTCCGCGCGGCGACGTCGGCGAAGGAGCTCACCGCCGCCGGGATCGGCTGGATCCTCGTCGAGCACGGGACACCCGGTTACGTCGACCCGCGGTTGCTCGCCGACGCGGCGCCGGTGTGGTCGGGGGACTGGCTGACGCTGTACCGGACCCCGGGTGTGCCCGCGGTGAAAGCGATCTCGTGGACGCCGGCCTTGCTGGCGAACGGAGTAGCGCTCACGTTGCTGTGCGTCGCGGTGTTGTGCCGCATGTTACCGATGCGTACATTGGGCCGCGGCAGGATTCTCCCGCCGCGGAAGGAGTGACACGTGGGCACGGTCATCGGCGTGATCGTCGCCGTCATCATCGGCGGCGGAGCGGCGACAGCGGGGGGTTTCGCCCTCATCACCAGCGCCGATCCGGACACCGCGGCTCCGGTGCAGGAAAAGCTCAACGCGCAGGTGAAGTACAACCCGGCCGACCACCCGCTCAAGATCTACGGGGACCGCTGACGCTCGCCTCCGACCACGCCCACCGCGTCGTCGGGCTCTACGGCGACCCCACCGTTTCCTGGAGCATCCTCCTCGAAGCGGAGCTCGTCGCGGCCGCACCCGAACCGGAGAAGCTCCGCGCGCGCCTGGCGGCCGCGGTCCAGCAGTACCCGCATCTCGGTGTGGTGCCGCAGATCGAGCGGATCACCGACCTGCCCACGGTGCGGGACCGCTTCGCCTCGGCACCCTACGAACGCGGTGCGCCGTTGATCCGCGTCGCCGCCGGCGGTCCGGTTCTGCTCATCGCCGCCCACCACGGCGCGCTCGACGGCCTCGGCCTGCTGTCCCTGCTCGGCATCCTCCTCGACGTCCCGGTTTCCTCGGGAGCGCGGGGTATCGGCGAACGCACGGGCGGCAAACCCTTTGCCCTGTCGGCCCTCCAGCGGCTCGCTGAGGCGCTTTTCGCGCCACCGGGCCGGATCACCCCGCACGGCGGGTTCGCGGCCGCCGGGGACGTCTTCGCGGCCGCTGACGAGCCGTGCCTGCGGCTGGGGGCCGCGGGATTCGTCGCGGCGGCCGCGCACGCCACGGAACGCTGGAACCGCGCGCACGGCGCCCGCACGGCGCGGGTCGTGGCGGCACTGGGCGCGTCACGACGGCCGGGTGCGGCGCCGGAACCGGTGCACGACAGCGCGTTCTTCCGGCTGCGGCTGCGCCGTGGGGCGGACGTCGCCGCGGTGCTGGCGGCCCAGCCGCCGGAGCCGGACTTCCCGGCCCGCAGCAGCCGCCTGGCCCGCCTGGGCACCCGGCTGCTGGCGGGCAGGCTGGGGTCGACGTTCCTGGTGTCGAACCTCGGCGTGGTCTCCGCGGGGGAGAAGGTCCGCACGCTGGCGTTCCACCCGGCGGCGAGCGGCCGCTCAGGCGTGGCGTTCGGCGTGGCGACGACCGGCGGCCGGACCACGGTCACGGTGCGGGCCCGCCGCAAGGACTTCGACGAGGCGGCCGCTGTCCGCTTGCTGGGCGAGTTCCGGGCCGCGGTACGGGACCAGGGTTCGCGGGCGGGGCACCGGCTTCCCGGCGACCTCCCGCACCAGTGACTCGAACTGCCCGGCACTCGTGTCCCAGCTGTACTTCCCGGCCCGCTCGGCGCCCGCCAGGCCCATGTGCGCGCGTCGCAGGCCGTCGGCCAGCAGCGTGTCCACCTGGGCCGTGAAATCGTCGAAGTCGTCCGCCAGCAGTCCGGTGCGGCCCGCCACGATGGACTCCGTCACGCCGCCGGCCGCGCGGTAGGCGACCGAGGGCACGCCGTGGGCCGCGGCCTCCATGATGACGATGCCCCAGCCCTCCTTGACCGAGGGGCACAGGTGCAGCCACGACCGCGCGAGGATCTCGTGCTTGGCCTGCTCGTCGACCCAGCCGTGCAGGACGACCCGGTCCGCGACCCCGCGCGAAGCCGCGTGGGCGCGCAGGACCTCGTCCCACGGTCCCTGGCCGACGACCTCCAGCCGCAGCGACGGCCAGCGCCGCCCCAGCCGCGCCACGACGTCGATGGCGTGCTCGATCCGCTTGTGCGGCACCAGCCTGCTCACCGCGACCAGCATCGGCTCACTGTCCCGTCCGGACGCGCACGGTGGCGGAGCGTCCAGCCCGTTCGGCACCACCGTCACCCGCTCGCGCTCGACGCCCAGCTCCGCCAGTTCCGCCTTGGTGACCTCGGAAACCGTGACGTACCGGCACCCGCGGAACAGCCACGGCGCCAGCCGCGACTCGATCCACCAGCCGATCCGCCCGAGCGTCTCGCCGAGCGCGCTGATCCACTGTTCCTCGTGGACGTGGTGCACGAGCACCAGCACCGGGCAGCCGGCGACCAGCCGCGCGAAGAACGGCATCCCGTTCTGCACGTCGACCACGAGGTCGGCGCGGGACCGGCGGATCGCGCGCAGCGCGTGCGCGTAGACGCTGAACTTGTTGCCCCGCCGCCGGTACCGGACGCCGTCGCGCCACTCGCCCGCCGTCGCGCCCGGGTAGGCCGCGCACTGGATCTCGACCCGGTACCCCGCTCTGGCCAGCCCTTCGGCCATCCGCTCGACGTACCGCTCCGACCCGCCGCCCTCGGGGTGGCCGGTGTCGCGCCAGTTGAGGAGGAGCACACGAGGACGTTCCATCGGGTTATCCAAACTGTAGCGACGGTGCTAGGTTACTGGTGCGTACACCCTAGATGAACGTATTCGGGAAAGCGACGGTTCAATGGTAGGTAATCCGGTTCTCGTCGCGACGGCGCAGCCCCACCGCGCGACGCTCCGCCGTTCCGTCACCCTGTTCCGGACATTTCTCACCGAACAGACCGACCCGGACGGCTTCTATTCCGCACTCGCCGCCGACTCGGTCCGGCAATTGGCGGCGCACGCTCCGCTGTCCGGGCGCACGGTGCTCGACGTCGGCGGCGGCCCGGGTTATTTCTCCGACGCCTTCCGCGCGGCCGGCGCGGTCTATCTCGGCTTGGACCCCGACGTCGGCGAGCTGTCCGCCCGCGGCGAGCCGGGGGAGAACATGATCCGCGCCAGCGGCACGGAACTGCCGATGCGCAGCGGGTCCGTGGACGTCTGCTACTCGTCGAACGTGCTGGAGCACGTCGCCGAGCCGTGGGTCATGCTCGACGAGATGTGCCGGGTGACCAAACCCGGCGGCACCGTCTTCGCGTCGTTCACGCCGTGGTATTCGCCGTGGGGCGGCCACGAGACGGCGCCGTGGCACTTCCTCGGCGGTTACTACGCCCGGCAGCGTTATGCCAGGAAACTCGGGAAGCAGCCGAAGAACAAATTCGGGGAAAGCCTCTTCCCGGTTTCCGTCGGCGCCGCACTCCGCTGGGCGAAGAAGTCACCGCTGGCCGATCTGGTGGCCGGGTATCCGCGCTACCACCCGAGCTGGGCGATGTGGATCGTGCGGATTCCCGGCCTCCGTGAAATCGCGTCCTGGAACCTGGTCCTGGTAATGCGCAGGCGCTAGCGGTCCGCGCCCACCGGCACCCGCTGCCGCCGCCGCGGCGGGGCCGGCGGGGCGGCCGGGCGCCGGCGGACCAGCAGGTAGATCGCGACGAGGATCAGCACCGCGCCGCCGATGCCGAGGCACAGCGGGCCCGTGCTCGACAGGAACTCCAGCTTGCCCTTGTTCGCGTCGATCTGGTCGACCATCTGCGCGATCGTCTTGGCGTTGTAGGTCAGCGTCCCGTCGAACACGACGGTCGGGTTGCCGGTGGCGGGCCGCAGCTCCTGGTGCTGCTGTTGCTGCTGCTTGACCTCGACCCCGGTGACCGGCTCCACCCACATCGTGTTGACACCGCGGTAGTACAGGTCGGCGTCGACGGCCGACCCGGTGGCGCCGACCAGCGACCCGGGCACCGACTTCGTCTCGAGCTTCGTGTCGGGGATGTCCTGGACGAACTTGTAGGTCTCGATCCCGTTCACCGTTTCGGTGCCGGTGTACCGGGCGGTGACGGCCTGTCCGGTGTTGTCGTCGTAGACCTGGTAGTCCTTCTTTTCGGTGGCGAACGGGAACTTGAAGTTCAGACCGGGCTGGGCCTTGTAGACGTTCTGCTCCGGCGGCTTGGCACCGGCCTTGTCGGCCTTGTCGCCGAGTTCGGTGACGTAGCTGCTTTCCTTGGTGCACTTCGGGTCCGCGTCCCCGCGCGGGTCGTAGCCCTCGGCGGTGCGCCGGTCGAAGCAGACTTGCCGCTTGCTCGCGCTGAGCACCGTGCCGTCGGCGTCGTCCTTGACCTGCACGCCGAGCAGCCACACCGCGTAGTCGGTGTCCTCGTGCATCTCGGGCCGGGCGAAGTTCGCCTGGACGCGGGCGGTCGCGGTCAGCTTCGCGTCCTTGCGGATCTCGGTCACCGGGCCGGCGCCGTTGTCGGTCACGGCGAGGACCTTGCTCGCGGTGCCTTCCAGCACCGACGTCGAATCCTGGTCGAGCGGCACCTTGGCGAGCTTCGGGTAGACGTAGGTCGGCAGCAGCACCGCCCCGGCGACCGCGAAGACCCCCAGCGCCAGCAAGATCAGGCCCAAAGCTCGTCGCAACGGTCCTCCTGGGTCGTACTCCGGACACGCAAATTACCCGGCGGTAATCAGGTGCACGGATAGTGGCCCGCGCCACGTCGCGCGTCAAAGTGTGACCGGCGGTCACAGATGTCCGGTGCGACCGGAAGGTCGCACGGGCGCCGCCGTTCGGACCAAGGGGCCAAACATGTTTGTTCCCCAGCACAACGGGCGCGGGCCCACCATCGGACGATCCCCGCCGCCGCGCCCGACCGTGAAGGAGAACGCCCCTTTTGCTCCAGGACCCATCGATGGTCGCCATCGCGGCGACCGCGCGCTGGCGGGCCCGGATCGTGGCGGCCGCCGCGAGCGCGGGGATCACCCTCACCGACCCCTGGGCGGGCGTGCCCGGAATCCGGGTGCTGACGTGCGCTTCGGGTGATCTGGGCGCGATCGTGCCCCGCCTCGCCCGCGACGCCGACCCGCCCCGGCCGGCGATCGGCGCCCATTCGGACTCGATCGCCGACCGCGAGCTGCGCGATGCGGTGGCGGACGTGGCGGCCCTGCTTTCGTTGCACGGCAACGTGGTGCTCGACCTCGACGCGGGCGGCTGCCGCCACCGCCCGGCCCGCACGGACGTGGTGGTTTCGGCCGGTGTGGATCGTCCGCAATGGACGGAACCGGCGGTGACGCTGCCGGTGGGCAGACACCGCCGCGGCGGCCCGCTCACGGTGGCCCTGACGGCGGGTCCGGGCTTCGAGGAGACGTTGCTGGAGCTGGCCCGCCTGGTCGAGGCCGACGCGGCCTAGCTCCACCCCCGGTCCCCGAGCGCCCCAATGTGGCCTTGGTTGCGTCAGACGCACCGAAGGCCGCCTTGGGTGCGTCTGACGCACCGAAGGCCGCCTTGGGGCGCTTGGGTGGGGGCGGGCGGGGATCAGTGCTGGCCGGTGATCGCGGTCGCCCGGATCTCCACGCGCATTCCCGGTGCGCCCAGTGCCGCCACGCCCAGCTGCGTCCAGATCGGTGCGCGGTCGCCCATCCGCTTGCGGAACTGCTCCACCATCACCCGCGTGTGGTCGTCGCCGATGGTGTCGGCCGCCGTCGGGATGTGGAACGAATCGACGGCGACGACGTCGGCCCAGGTGGCACCGGCCGTCGCCAGCGTGCGCTCGACGTTGTCGAACGCCTGGATGATCTCCTGCTCCAGGTCCGCGGGGAACACCGTGTCGTCGTCCCACCCGCCCTGGCCCGAGATTTCGACCCGGTCGCCGATGCGGACCGCCTGACTGTAGTGCAGGGCCGCGAGGTGGCGGGGGCCGTAGCCCGGGGTCACGAAGAACATGGTGATTCCTTCCGTTCACTTCATGCTTGAAGTCAACCTAGCACGACTTCAAGCATGAAGTCATCCCGCGGTGGATAGGCTCCCGGTATGGCCACGGATCAAGAAGGCACGCGCTGGCTCAGCCCGGCCGAGAAGGAAGCGTGGACCGGGCTCGTGTCGCTCATCCTGCTGCTCCCCGGCCGGCTGGAGGCGCCGTTGCAGCACGAAGCCGGCCTGACGCTCTTCGAGTACCTCACCCTCAGCCACGTCTCGGAGGCGCCGGAGCGCCGCCTGCGGATGAGCGAACTCGCCTACCTGGCCAACGGATCGCTGTCCCGGCTGTCCAATGTGGTCAAGCGGTTCGAGCACCGCGGCTGGGTGCGCCGCACGCCCGATCCCGGCGACGGCCGGTACACCCTCGTCACCCTCACCGACGCCGGGTTCGAGGTGGTCGAGCGGGCCGCGCCCACGCACGTCCGCAGTGTCCTTGACGTCCTCGACCCGCTCACCGCGGCCGATCAGCAGGCGCTCGCCCGGATCGCCGCCAAGCTGCGGGTGCGGCCCGCCGACCTGGGTTAGGCCTCGTCTTCGACCCACTCCAGCAGGTCGCCGGGCTGGCAGTCCAGGACCCGGCACATCGCTTCGAGGGTGCTGAACCGGACCGCCTTGGCGCGGCCGTTCTTCAGCACGGCCACGTTGGCCGGCGTGAGCCCGACCTGCTCGGCGAACTCCCCGACGCTCATCTTGCGCTTGGCCAGTTCGACGTCGATGCGCACGACGATCGGCATCAGATGACCGCTTCCAGGTCCGAGCGCAGCGCCGTCGCCTGGCGCAGCAGGGCGCGCATGACCACCATCAGCAGGCCGAGCACGGTGGTCGCGACCGTCACCAGGAACAGCAGCATCGGCATGCCCGGGTCATCGGCGTTGAAGCCCACGAAGAGCAGCATCCCGGCGAGCACCAGCCACGCCGCGGCGACTGCCCAGACGATCACGTCGACCCACTTCAGCGACGCGGTGGTGAAGATCCGGTCCTTCTTGACCAGCGTCAGCAGCTTCCACGTCGCGACGACCACCACTTCCACGCAGAGCACCAGGAAGACCGCGATGGCGGTCAGCGGCCAGCGCAGCGGCGCGTCGTGCGGGTTCTGCTGCGCGTGGTAGGCGATTCCGCCCGGCAGCGACAGCGTCTGGAACACGACGAGGACGCCGAACAGCACCACGAGGAACACCCGGAGCGCGGCCACGGCCCACTTCTCGGTAACCATGCGCCGACTATCGCGCGATACCTATCGAAAGTCAATCGGTGGACATCGAAATTCGATCAACTCGGCGCCGGCTCCAAGCGGACGGACTCGAGTGCGACGTACAGCTCGCCGATGTCCACGGGGTCGCTCAGGTCGCGCTTGGTCAGCTCCTGCACGCGGCGCAGCCGGTAGCGGACCGTGTTCGGGTGCACGAACAACCGGTCCGCGGCGTCCTTCGCCGAGCCGTGGCCGGCGAACCACGCGAGCAGCGTGTCGAGCAGGACCTTGCGTTCCGCACCCGGCAGCGCGAGCACGCCCGCCAGCGCCGACCGCACGACTTCGCGGGCCATCTCCGGCGCGGCCGCGACCAGCGTCGTCACCGGCGAGTCGCCGAACACCGCCACCCCGGCCGTTCCCGACGGCAGCGAGCGGCGGGCGATCCGGGCCCGGTGCAGGGCGTCCGGTACGTCGGGGAACCCGCTGAACGGCCGGCTCATCCCGGCCGCCACCGGCAGCGAACCGAGGACCTCGCGCAGCCGCCGGAGGTCCTCGATCCGGTCGATCGCGACCAGGCCGGCCTCGCCGCCGGGCCGCCACGCCGACCGCCAGCGCCGCGCCCGCAGCAGCGCCTCGACGCTGTCGTGCTCGTCCGGCTCGACGCGTTCGGTGACGACGGCGACGAACATGCCCGCCGTCGGCAGGCCCAGCTCGCGCGCCGCGGCCTCCATGTCCGCCTGGCCGGCGAGCCGGCCGCGCAGCAGGTCGTCCAGCAGCCGCGCGTCCGCGTGCGACGGCTCGGCCGCGACCTGGTCGTACGCCGTGGTCAGCGCGTCGGAGTAGAGGTCGATCGCCTTCCAGACGTAGGAGTTGATCTCGATCGTCCGGGTCGGGTTGAGGAATTCCGGGCCGGCGAGCTCGAGGAGGCCTTCGTAGACGAAGGTGCCGCCGATCCGGAAGGCGCGCAGCACGGCCGGCAGCGGGATGCCCTGGCGCGCCTGGGCGAGGCCGGTCTTGCGGGCGGCGTCGAGGGCGAGGCCGCGGCCTTCGGCCAGCGCGGTCAGCGCGCGTTCGAGGTTGGCCCGGCAGACCTGCCGCAGTTCGCCCGGGGCGACGTCCTCGACCTGCCGGTAGAACTCGTCCTGCTCGCTGAGCAGCCGGGCCAGGCGATCGGCGAACTCGGGGAGCCTGGCCAGCATTTCGCGCACGAGCTCGCGGTGTTCGCGAGGTACCGGCCTGGCCAGAGCGTCGATGCCCATCCCTCACTTTAGCTCGGGTCCGCCGCACGGGACATGCACGAAGTTGAGCAAAATTCAGCTCCGCCGGATGGTCGACGGCAGGGTGGTCTCGACGGCTCAGGCCGGCGTGCGCGCGGTGAGGTGGACGTGCGGCTCCGGGCCGGCGTCGTCGTGGTCGGGCACGAACTCGGCTTCCTCCTCGCGGGCGGGTTCCAGCCCTCCCGCAGCAGCTCCTCGAGCGGACCGGCGGCGAAGCTGGACGCCCGGACCGGGTGGTTCGGCCCGGGGCGGCTGCAGCATCGAGAACGCGTCCCAGGTCGCGTCCTCGAAGGACAGTTCACGTATGTCCGCGCGTTCGAACCGGGCGGCGGGCACCTGGTTCCGCGCGATCTCGACCGTCTTCGGGGCGGGTCATGATCGCCCGCTCTGCCGGACCTAGGATCACGCCGTGACCGGTTTGCGAGGTGTCTTCGCCGGGTTCGGCAAGAGCAGGGCGTTCGCGGTGCTCGGGCGGGCACTCGTGCCCGCCGACCGGGTGCTGCTGCGGATCAGCGGCGGCCGGGTCGGCGTCGGCGCGGCGGTCGGGCTGCGGACGCTGCTGCTCACGACGATCGGGCGGCGCAGCGGCGAGCCGCGCCAGGTGCCGCTGCTCTACGTCGAGCGGGCCGGCGGGTACGTCGTGATCGGCTCGAACTGGGGCGGCGAGGCCCACCCGGCGTGGTCGGCGAACCTGCTGGCCCAGCCGAAGGCGACGGTCGCGCTGCACGGCCGCACCATCGAAGTCACCGGGCGGCTCCTGACCGGGGACGAGCGCCGGGAGACGTGGGACGCGGTCGCGGCGTACTGGCCCGCGTACGACCGCTACGCCGTGCGGGCCGAGCACCGCGAAATCCGCGTGTTCCTGCTGGAGCCGGTCAGTCGATGAGGTCGGTGTGCCGGATCCGGTACACCTGCAGCCGCAGGTTGTAGTACTTGTCGGTCTCCCCGACCCACTGCATGCCGAGCCGCTTGGCGACGGCGATCGCCCGCGTGTTGTTCGGCCGCGCGACGGCGAACAGCTCTTCGGTGTCCTGCGTGAAGGCCCAGCCGATCAGCGCGGTCGCCGCCTCGGAGGCGTAGCCCTTGCCCCAGACGCCGGGGGCGAGCTGCCAGCTCAGCTCGAGGTCCTCTTCGAACGGCGGCAGCAGCCGGATGCCGAGGCCGCCGATCACCGCGCCGTCCTCCTTGCGCTCGATCGCCCACCGCCCGCGCGGCGGCGGCAGGTTCGGCTGCGCTTCCTGCCAGGCGTTCAGCACCGCGCGCATCGCGCCGATGTCGCCGACGCGGTCCATGGCCGGGGTCAGCCAGTGCGTCACGTCTTCCGCGCCGTAGACGGCGAACGCGGCTTCGGCGTCGGCAGGCGTCCAGTCCCGGATCACGAGCCGGTCGGTGCTCAACGGGGTCTCCATACCAGGACGCTACGCCGGGAGACCGCCGATTGTTCCCGCCCGAAGGTGAACGCCGGACGGCACGCTCCGGCGCGGACCCGGCCTAGAGTCGGCTCGTGGACGAACTGCACGCTCTCCTGGCCCGCGCCGCCGAGCTGGCCGCCGGTTACCGCGCCTCCCTCGCGGACCGGCCCGTCGCCCGGCCGATCGACGCCGCCGCCCTGCGGGCCGGCTTCGGCGGTCCGCTCCCGCGGCACCCGACCGCTCCGTCCGAAGTGCTCGAACAGCTCGCCCGCGCCGCCGATCCCGGGCTCGTCGCCACCGCCGGGCCCCGCTTCTTCGGCTTCGTCGTCGGCGGTGCCCTCCCGGCCGCCACGGCCGCTGACGTCCTTGCCGCCGGCTGGGACCAGAACGGGTTCAACGCCGTCCTCTCGCCCGCCGCGGCCGCTGCCGAAGACGTGGCCGGCGGCTGGCTCAAGGAGCTGCTCGGCATCCCGGCCGGCGCGTCCGCCGGGTTCGTCACCGGTGGCCAGGCCGCGAACACCGCCGGGCTCGCCGCGGCCCGCCACCACGTCCTCGCCGAAGCGGGCTGGGACGTCGAGCGCGACGGGCTCTCCGGGGCCCCGCGCGTCCGCGTCGTCGCGAGCGAAGAGCGGCACGCCACCATCGACCGCGCCCTGCGGTTGCTCGGCTTCGGCACCGCGGCCGTCGAACCGGTGGCCACCGGCCCGCAGGGCGCGATCGACGTCGAAGACCTCGGCCGGGTGTGCGCGGCCGGGACCGGGCCGCTGATCGTCTGCCTGCAGGCGGGGAACGTGAACACCGGCGCGTGCGACGACCTGCGCGCCGCCCGGCAAGCCGTGGGCGACGCCTGGATCCACGTCGACGGCGCCTTCGGGCTCTGGGCCGCCGCCAACCCGGAAACGCGGCCGCTCCTCGACGGCATCGACCTCGCCGACTCCTGGGCCTGCGACGGGCACAAGTGGCTGAACGTCCCGTACGACTCGGGGTTCGCCTTCTGCGCCCGCCCGGACGTCCACGCCGCCGCGATCGCCTACCGGGCCGCCTACCTCACCGGCGCCGGGGAGGTGTCCGGCATGGGCGACCTCACCCTGGAGTCGTCGCGCCGGGCCCGCGGCTTCGCCGTCTGGGCGGCGCTGCGGGAGCTGGGCCGCGACGGCGTCGCCGAGCTGGTCGGCCGCTCGTGCCGGCTGGCGCGCCGCTTCGCCGGGAAACTCGCCGACGGCGGTGCCGAAATCGGCAACGACGTCGTCCTCAACCAGGTCCTGGTGTCCGTCCGCGGGGACACCGACGAGCTCATCCGGAAGGTCCAGGACGACGGCACGTGCCGGCTGGGCGGCACCACCTGGCGCGGCCGCCGGTACCTGCGGATCTCGGTGTCCGGCTGGTCGACGACGGAGGCCGACGTCGACCGCGGTGCCGCTGCGATCCTCCGCCTGGCTCAGTGACCTTCGCGCACCGAAAGTGAGTCCGTCCGCCAGGCGATCTCCTTCTCGCCGCCCGTCGGCCAGCTCGACGACAGCCGGCGCCGCACGCTGCCCAGCGCGCCCAGCTCGGCGAGGTCCACCTGGGCGCCCTGCGCGGCCAGCGAGGAAACCTCGGCCGTGGTGAGCGGGACGAACTCGAAGTACTGCGCGTCTTCGCCGGCCCGGTCGACAAACTCGGTGAAGATCGCGGCGAACGACTGGCCGCATTCCGGGCACCGGCGCAGGGAAACGCTGAACCGGGACCGCTCGACCAGCCGGTGGGTCTTGTCCAGCCGGGTCGTGCAGAAGGCCAGCGCGGTCAGGGCGTCCTCGCCGGAACAGCGGGCGCAGCCGAACTCGGTCATCGGCCGATCATCGCACGCGTGAATCGGGACCCGGCTGCGGAGGTACCGCGAAAGGCGCTGACCACCCCGATTCGCTCTGGTCCGCAGTGGTCTGGACCTGTTAGCCTCGGCACGTCCGCCCGCCCGGCCGGTGAGGAGAATTCCGTGCTCCGCAGGAGAAAACGCATCGCCATCGTCGCGCTCGCGCTCGCCGGCGCCGCCGTCGTCGCGCCACCCGCCGAGGCCGGACAGCACCAGGGCAAGGTGATGGCCTACTTCGCCGACTGGGACGTCTACGCCCGCGGCTACCACGTCAAGGACATCGAAACGTCCGGTTCGGCCGCGAAGCTGACCCACCTCAACTACGCCTTCGGCAACGTCACCGGCGGCGGGTGCGCGGTCGGCGACCCGTGGGCCGACCACGACATGCCCTACGACGCCGCCACGAGCGTCAGCGGCCAGGCCGACAGCACCGAGGCCGGGGCGCTGCACGGCAGCTTCAACCAGCTCCTCGAACTCAAGAAGCTGCACCCGAAGCTCAAGGTGCTGTGGTCGTTCGGCGGCTGGACCTGGTCGGCCGGGTTCACCGAGGCGGCGAAGGACCCGGCCAAGTTCGCCGAATCCTGCTACAACCTCGTCAACGACCCGCGCTGGGCGGGCGTCTTCGACGGCATCGACGTCGACTGGGAGTACCCGAACGCCTGCGGGAACACCTGCGACACCAGCGGCCCGAAGGCGTTCACCGGGCTGGTCAAGGCGCTGCGCGCGAAGTTCGGGCGCCAGCTGGTGACCGCCGCGATCACCGCGGACGGTTCGGCGGGCGGCAAGATCGACGCCACCGAGTACGGCGCCGCGAGCCGGTACCTCGACTGGTACAACGTGATGACCTACGACTACTTCGTCGCCGGTGCCAGCCCGACCGGCCCCACCGCGCCGCACTCGCCGCTGCGCGCCTACCCGGGCCTCCCGACCGCCGGGTTCTACGCCGACGCGGCCGTCCAGAAGCTGCGGCACCAGGGCGTTCCGCCGGCGAAGATGTTGCTGGGTCTCGGGTTCTACGGCCGCGGCTGGGACGGCGTGACGCAGAAGCAGCCGGGCGGCACCGCCACCGGCCCGGCTCCGGGCACCTACGAAGCCGGCGTCGAGGACTACAAGGTCCTGAAGACCAAGTGCCCCGCCAACGGCCGCGTCGCCGGTACGGCGTACGCGAAGTGCGGTTCGCAGTGGTGGAGCTACGACACGCCCGAAACGGCGTCGGCGAAGGCCGGTTACGCGAAGTCGCAGGGGCTCGGCGGCGTGTTCGCCTGGGAGCTGTCCGGCGACACGGCGAACGCCGAACTGCTGCGGGCCATCGCGGGCCGCTGCTGATCACAAGCTGGAGGGCCCGGGCGCGAGCGCGTCCGGGCCCTTCGTCCACTCAGGACCGAGCGGGGAACCCGTGCCGACGCGCGCCGAGGACGACGGCGAGCACCGGCAGCAGGAGGACGAGCAGCGTCCAGGGGAAGGACGCCGCCCCGGCCGCGTCGAGCAGGACCCCGCCGGCCACCCCGCCCGCCGCCATCGCGGCGTTCCACAGCGTCACGAGCATGGCCTGGGCGTTGTCCGCCGCTTCGCCACCCGCGTTCCCGGCCGCCGTCTGCAGCAGCGTCGGGACGCCGCCCCAGCCGAGCCCCCAGAGCGCCACGGCCGCATAGACCGCCGCCGGACTGCTCGCGAACACCGCCAGCAGCGTGGCGGCCATCGCGACCCCGACGGTGCTGAGCACCATCAGCGGCCGCAGCGCGCGGTCGATCCGGGCGCCGACGACGCCGATGCCCGCCATCGACGCGACGCCGAAGACGAGCAGGACGACGTCCACCGCGTCCCCCAAGCCGGCGTGGGCGAGGAAGGCGGCGATGTAGGTGTAGAGCACGGTGTGCGCCAGCACGAACACGAGCGTCACGGCGAGCACGGGCACGACGCCGGGGACGGTGAGCGTGCGCAGGACCGGCGTCCGGCCGCTCGCCCGCCCGGGCCGGTCGGGTACGGCGGCGGCGATCCACCCCAGCAGCACCACCGCGAGCGCGGACATCACGCCGAAGGCCCAGCGCCAGCCGAGCAGGCCGCCCAGGAACGTCCCGGCCGGGATGCCGAGGGAGAGCGCCAGGGGGATGCCCGCCATCACGATCGCGATGGCGCGGCCCTGGTTGCCCGGCACGAGCCGGCGCGCGTAGCCGGCGAGCAGCGCCCAGACGACGCCCGCGGCCACGCCGGCGACGAACCGGGCCACCATCGTGAGCGCGTAGTCCGCGGACAGGGTGGTGACGGTATTTGCCACGGCGAACCCGGCCACCCCGGTGAGCAGCAAGCGTTTGCGCGACCACCGTGCGGTGGCGGCGGACAGCGGGATGGCGGTCAGCGCGGTGCCGAGCGCGTAGATCGTCACGGCCTGGCCGGCCGCCGATTCGCCGACGCCGAGGCCGGCGCTCATCCCGGGCAGCACGCCGGCGGGCAGCGCCTCGGTGAGCACGGTGACGAACGCGGCCGTGGTCAGGGCGAGGAGGGCCGTCAGGGGAAGAGTGCGGGTGCGGAGGCTCGTCATGCCGCTATGCTCGAACCCTCACACAGATGTGAAGGTCTACCGCGGAGACTGTGAGGTGGCGCACATGCGGATCGGCGAACTCGCGGAGCGCACGGGCACGTCCCGCCGCCTGCTCCGGTACTACGAGGAGCAGGGCCTGATCATCGCCGGCCGCGGCCCCAACGGCTACCGCGACTACGACGAACCGACGGTCGACCGGGTGATCCAGGTCCGCGGCCTGCTCGACGCCGGCCTGCCGACCCGGATCATCAAGCAGATCCTGCCGTGCCTGGACAAGCCACGGGCGATCTACTTCCCGGACGCGACCCCGGAGATGATCGCGACGCTGGAAGCCGAACGCGACCGGATGACCCGGCGGGCGGAATGCCTGCTGCGCAACCGCGACGCGATCGGGGAGTACCTGGCCGCGGTCCGGGCGTACGACGGCGCTCAGCCGGCGTGAGCGGTACGCCCGGCCCGGCAGCTCACCAGCGGCGGGAGGGGTCGATCACGTGGACGGCCGCTTCCTCGGCCGACGCCGCGCCGCCGTCGATGCCGGCGTCCGAGGCGTAGAGCTCCTCGTCGCTGTCTTCGCCGAACCCTTCGTCCGACGCGACCAGGCGGCCCGCGCGGACGTCGCCGACCTCGTCGTCGATCAGCTCGCCGTCGGTGTCCTCGCTGTCGCCGAGCCCGTCGTCGCCGGCGTCGTCGGCCAGGTCGGGGACCTCGCGGGCGAGCCGGCCCGCCCAGCTTTCGCCCTCCGCGGTCTCGTGCGCGGTGGTGCCCCAGCCTTCGGTCGCCTGCGCGCGTTCCGGCGGTGAATAACCTTCCGACAGTTCGTCGCGGTCGTCCAAAGTGTCCTCGGGGTCGAGGAGGCCGTTGTCGGCGTTGTCTTCGATGTCGTCGTCCACGCACCCATCTTCGCGCAAGCCCTATGGCTGTTCCGTGTCCGGGTGATAAGACGGTGTCATACCGGGGGCTCCGCCACCCGGACCTCCGAAAGAAGTCGGTGCCATACCCAGGGGTTCTCGCCCCGCACGGTGAAAGGTGATCCCTCATGCCGATGAGACGCAGGGTGCTGGCCGCGGGACTGGCGGGGGTGTTCGGCGCCGCACTGTCGGGCCGGGCGGCGCAGGCCGCGGAAGCCGCGCCGCCGCCGCGGCTGGACCAGCTGAAACTGGTCAACCTGTCGCACGTCAACGACCCCGCCACGACCAACGTCTTCCCCGGCGACCCGGCCTTCGAGCTGGAGACCATCGCCACCATCCCCGAAGACGGCTACTACCTGCAGTTCGTCCGCGAAGGCGAGCACACCGGGACGCACTGGGGCGCGCCCGGGCACTTCAACACCGGGGAACCGCTCGCCGACGACATGGACCCGGCGGACCTGTTCCGGCCGGCCGTGAAGATCGACGTCCGGGCGAAGGCCGCGGCGAACCCGGACTACGCCGTCACGATCGACGACCTCAAGGCGTGGGAGAAGCGCCACGGCCGGATCCCGGACGAGTCGGTCGTCGTGCTGTGGACCGGCTGGGACGCCAAGTGGGGCACCCCGGCGTACCCGAACACGGACGCGGACGGCGTCCTGCACCAGCCCGGGTTCGCCATCCCGGCGGTGCAGTGGCTGATCGACACGGGCCGCCTGGGCCGGCGCGGCGGCACCGGCACCGACACGTTCAGCCCGGACGTCGGCACCGACGAGACGTACACGGTGTCCAAGCTGGTCTACCGGCGCCACCGGATCAGCCTGGAGATCCTGGCGAACCTCAAGGCCCTGCCCACGACGGGCGCCTGGGTGCTGGCGGGCGGCCCGATCAACCGCAGGGGCGCCGGCTCGACGGCGACGATCTTCGGCGTCCTGCCCCCGGGCCTGCCGGCGGACTAGCCACGGTCAGCCCGGCCTCAAGCGCCCCAATGTGGCCTTCGGTGCGTGTGACGCACCCAAGGCGGCCTTCGGTGCGTCAGACGCAACCAAGGCCACATTGGGGCGCTCGGGTCCGGACTAGCCGGCCGACAGCGTCGAGAGCCGCAGCGAGGAGAGCGGGGCCGGGTGGCCGAAGCGGTAGCCCTGGGCCGTCGTGCAGCCGGCGCGGGTGACCAGTTCGGCCTGCTCGGCCGTCTCGATGCCCTCGGCCACCACGGCCACGTCGAGGTCCGCGCACAGCCCGACCAGCGACCGGCACAGGGCCGCGTCGCGATCGGGGCGGACGCCGGTCGTCAGGGCGCGGTCCAGCTTGATCAGGTCGACCGGCAGCGCGTGCAGGACCGTCAGCGAGCTGTACCCCGCGCCGAAGTCGTCGAGCGCCACCCGGACCCCCAAGTCCTGCAGGCGGCGGATTGCGGCGGCACCGTCCGCCAGGTCCGGCACCGGCACCGTCTCGGTGATCTCGACGATCAGCCGCTCCGCCGGCAGGCCGTACCGGTCCAGGGCCGACCCGACGCTCTCCTCGAGCGCGGCGGCCCCGAGCCGGCTCGCGCACACGTTGACGTGCACGGTCAGGTCCAGCCCGGCTGCGGTGATCTCGCGGCAGGCCAGGTCCAGCACCAGCGCGTCCAGTTCCGCGCCCAGACCGGCGCCTTCGGCGGCGCGGACGAACGTCTCGGGTGACACCGACGTGCCGTCCCGCGTGGTCCAGCGGGCCAGCGCCTCCACCGCCACCGGCGTCTCGTCGGCCAGCCGGACGATCGGCTGGAACACCAGTGCGAAGCCCTCCGGGAGACCGCCGTCCGCGCGGCGCAGCGCCGACGGGAAGTCGGGCGGCCCGTCCGGCGACGGGTGGTACACGACGGTGGTGTCCTTGCCGAGCCGCTTGCCCGCGTACATCGACGTGTCCGCGCGGCCCAGCAGCACGTCCGCGGTGACCAGCGGTTCCGCCGGGTCCGGCACGACCAGGCCCATGCTCGCGCGGACCGGCACCAGCGTGCCGTGCACCGCGAACGGCCGCCGCAGCGCGCTCTGGATCCGGTCGGCGATCGCCTGCGGGGCGTCGACCTCGCCCTCCAGCAGGATCGCGAACTCGTCGCCGCCCAGCCGGGCGACCGTGTCGTCCGCCCGCACGCAGCTCAGCAGCCGCTGGGCGACCGCGTGCAGCAGGACGTCCCCGCCGGCGTGCCCGAACCGGTCGTTGACCTCCTTGAAGTCGTCCAGGTCGACGAAGATCAGCACCAGCGGCCGGTGCCCGCCCTCGGCGCCCTGCTCGACGGCCCGGTCCAGCCGGTCGGCGAACAGCGCGCGGTTGGCCAGCCCGGTCAGCGGGTCGTGGTAGGCCTGGTGGGTCAGCTGCTGCTGGCCCTCGTAGACCCGGCGCAGGAGCAACCGGTTGTCCAGCAGGGAAAGCAGCTGCCGGGCGAGCACGAGGAACACCACGAGCGCGCCGACGAACACCTCGACGCCGTCCGGGCCGGCCCCGGCCACGATCTGCACGGTGATCAGCAGCGCGACCGCGGTGACCGGCAGGTACGGCAGCGCGACCTGCCACCAGTCGACGCCGACGGGCTGACCCGTGTCGTCGCGCCGCCGCGTACCGGGCGTGACGAGCAGGGCGAAGGCGATGAACAGCGGGCCGAGCACGAACCCGGCGTCCGACCACGGCTTCATGCTCTCCGCGCCGATGCTGACCAGGTAGGCGAACACGCTGTCGGAGCAGGCCAGCGCGACGATCCCGAGCGCGGCCAGCAGCAGGTTCGCGCGGTAGGGGCGGTCCACCCGGTCGAACACGACGAGCAGCACCGCGACGACCACCACCACGAGGTCCGACAGCGGGTAGGCGATGGCGACGGCCCAGGTCAGCGCGTCCGGGCCGGTGGCCCGCACGACCTGCCCGAGCGCGGCGGTCCAGGTGAGGATGAACAGCGAGCCGGTGACGACGAGCCCGTCGAGCACCACCGCGACGCCGAAGTGCGCGGTCCACTGGGCGGGCTGCCAGCGCTCGCGGTCCGGCCGCACCCGGGCCCTGGCCAGGACGAAGAGGGCGGCGAGCGCGAACACGGGGAAGCTCAGGTACCCGACGTCGGCCAGCGACGGCGAGGGCAGCCCGCGCCCGTCGATCAGCTGGTAGTAGGACCAGACGCACTGGCCGAGCGACCAGCCGGCCATGCCGAGCGCGACCAGCACCCGCCACCAGCGCTGGTGCCGGCGCACCCGCCGCGCGACGACGACCCCGCAGACCACTGCGGCGAGCCCGGCGCCGAGCTGCATGCCGTCGTCGACCCACTGGGCGAAGGTGTCGCCGCAGAAGGCGAAGCCGTTGACCACGACCACGGCCGCCGTGACGAAGACGAGCAGGATGGCCGCTGGGTACCGCCGCACTGTCATGGCACCTCACGTGGTCACGCACGCCGGTCGGACCGGCAAACACTACACCGCGCGTGATCATCCACAAACGCACCGGCACCGGCGGCCGTCGGACGAGGTCGTGGCGGTGCCAGGCGGCCGTGCCGCCGGCGGTGACCGGCAGGGGCGCGCTGCGTCAGCCTCCGGGGCCGACGCGGTCGTCGTGGCGGCTGTGCGGGGCCGGCACGACGAACGCGATCACCCCGGCCACCAGCCCGGCGAACACGGACAGGTGCGCGGCGGCCGGCACGGCGGTGATCAGGAACAGCCGCAGCGACCCCGAGATCAGCAGGCGCCACATCGTCGGGCTCATGATCAACAAATACCCGCGCCGCGGCGCCGCCAACCGGGCCCGGACACGTTCACCCGCGGGGGTGGCGGCCCGGAAACCCGGTGTGCGGTTCGTCATTTCGGCACTTCGACCGCTCCGGTCGCGTGGGTTTCCACCGGGAAATCGCGGTGGTGCAATGCGACCGTTGTTAGCCGATTGCCAAGGAGTTTCGGCCTTTCGGTGTGGCCGCCGGAACGGAAACCGCGGGATAACGATCCGTTTGCCGGCGCGTGCTCGACTGGACATCGGGGGGTGGCGCTGGCCAGCATTGATGCCCGTGCGAGGAAGGGGAGACAACGGTGAGCCTCAGTGCGGCGGACGTGGTCGGCGAACTCAAGGCCCTGCGCAAAGGGAGGGCAATTTTCACGACACCGCTCGCGGACCGGATCGGTCCCGCATTGCGCGCTGTTTGCGGCATTCTGGAAGATGACGGAACCGTGGAGATGCGGCGCAAGCTGTCCGAGCGATTGCGCCCGCTGGTCGAGTCGTTGCCGGACGATCTGAAGATCGCGTTGCTCGCCGCATTCGCGCTCGACGAGCGGGCGCGGAAACCGTTCTACCAGGAACGGGTGCACTGGGCGGCGATTACGCTCGACCGCGACGACCGGACGGTCCGGCGCCGGATCGACGAGGGGATCGAGCAGGTCGCCGCGCTGGCCGTGGCGGCCCGGCCGGCGGACCGGCGCACGCCGGGCCGCGGCTGGCACACCGAAGAACTGCGCGTCACGTTGGCGCTCGACCAGCCGGTGGCGGAGGCGTTCGAATTCCGCCGGGTGATCGCCGACGCCGACGAAATCGCCGTGCTCGACCTCGCGCTGACCCTGCCGGCCACCGGCGGCTCCGGTGGTCCGGTGCGGGAATCGGATCTCGGCGTGGACGTGTTCCACGGCGGTGTGCTGGCCGGCCGGGCGATGGAATCGAGTGACCGGATCGGGTTGCCGCTGCGGCTGCCGGAGCCGTTGCGCCGCGGCGCGCGGCACGAGGTCGGGCTGCGGTTCCGCGCGAACCTGCGAGAACCGCGGTACGTCTGCGTGCCGCGGCACCCGTGCGATCTGTTCGACCTGCACGTCCGGTTCGGTGAGCGCGTGCCGAAGCGGATCGTGTGCGAGGAAAAGGTTTCCCCGGCCGGGGCGGACGAGCGGACGCGAACCGGTGCCGCGCTGGCGGCCGACGACGCCGGCGAGGTGCACGTCCGGTTCCGGAACCTCGCTCCCGGCTTCGCGTACGGAATCCGCTGGAGCTGAATCTTCCGGGATCTGTCCGGTATTTGTCCGCTGTTCGCCCGGTGCGGCGCCCATGTCCGTCGATCACTTCCGCGGGGGTGTGAACGATTAACGGACAATATCCGGACAACCCCTCCCGCACTGCAACGTTGCTGGTCAGCGCCTCGATTACTCCGGATGTCGGACCGGGAACCGTCCAGGCACCGTAATGTCCGTTGTGGACGGACGACGGCCCCGCCGGCGGACACGAGGAGGGCACGTGGAAACCATGATCGCGGAGGCGGCGCCGGTGGTGGCGGCGGCTGTCGACGGCTACACCGTGCTGGAGGATGCGCCGAGGCCGGAGGGCGGCCTGGCGAAGGAGCGGCTCGACCCGGTGGTGGCGGCGGCCCGCGGCGGCGACCCGGCTGCGGTCCAGGCGCTGCTGGAGCTCATCAAGCCGATGGTCGTGCGCTACTGCCGGGCGCGGATCGGCGGCCGGGACCTGTCGTACCTTTCGGCCGACGACGTCGCCCAGGAGGTGTGCCTGGCGGTGCTGAAGGTGCTGCCCAACTACCAGGACCGCGGGGGCTCGTTCGTGTACCTCGTGCGCGCGATCGCGGCGAACAAGGTCGCCGACGCGTTCCGCTCGGTGGCCAGGGACCGGTCGAAGCCGGTCCCGGAGCTGCCGGACCGGCCGCTGGGCGGCAACGAGCCGGAGAACCACGTCCTCGAGCTGGACCTGGGCGCCCGGCTCGGCCGGCTGATCGCGTCCCTGCCGCCGCTGCACCAGGACATCCTGTCGCTGCGGATCGTCGCCGGCCTGTTGGCGAACGAGACGGCGGAAGCGCTGGGCATCTCCGCCGGCAACGTCCGCATCACGCAGTTCCGCGCCTTGACGAAACTGCGTGGCATGATCGGTGAGGGCGGGTTCTAGTGCGGCGCGGTCAGGGGCTGGTCACGACCCGCCGCAGCTGGCCGAGTGCCCGGTGCTGGGCGACGCGGACCGCGCCCGGCGTCGAGCCCACCGCCGCCGCGGTTTCTTCCGCCGACAGGCCGACGACCACGCGCAGCACGACGATTTCCCGCTGCTTGCGCGACAGCACCCGCAGCAGTTTCGCCATCCGCTCCCGCAGTTCCCGCCGCAGCGCGTGGTGTTCGGGTCCCATGGCCGAGTCGGGCTCGTCGGGCAGTTCGGCCACCGGCTCGTCCGGCCGGGCGGCCGCCTTGCGCGCGGCCGCCACTTCGGTGCGCGCGATGCCGCGGACGAAGTCCGGGAACGGCCGTTCCGGCGGCCGCCGAGGCAGCTCCTCGAGCAGCGCCACGCAGACGTCCTGGGCGACGTCGTCCGCGGAATCGGGGTCCAGGCGCGCGCGGCAGTAGCGCACCACGAGCGGGCGCGCCGCGGCCAGCAGGATGTCCGGGTCGGTCATGGGTTTCCCTCCGTGCGGAGGAACTACCCGCATTCCCGCGGGCCCGATCGGCCCGGCGCGGATTCCCGGCTATTTCCGGAACGGCCGGGAAAGAAGCGGCGATCCCTTGATCGACGGGGAAAATGACCTAGGCCTGCCCGGCCGGACGTCCCGGACGGCTTGCGGCCCTAGGGTTCCTGCCCGAACCGGAACGCGTCCAGCACCCGGCGCTCCCGTTTGGTCGGCCGGCCCGCGCCGCGGTCCCGGCGGGCGACCGGGATCGCCGTCTCCGGCGGCGGCTTCGGCGTCCGGTCCACGTAGCACGTCGCCGCGTCCGGGGCGCCCACGCGCTTCTGGATCACGCGGACCACGTCAAAGATTTTCGTCGTGCCGCCGACGCGCAGGCGCACTTCGTCGCCCGGAACGACCGTGGTCGCCGGCTTGGCCGGTTTGTCGTTGACGCGCACGTGGCCGCCGCGGCAGGCCGCCGCCGCGTCCGGGCGGGTCTTCGTCAGCCGGACCGCCCAGAGCCAGCGGTCCACTCGGGTGGACTCCACAGTCGTCCATCATGGCCCATTCAGCGGCACCACCCCGCGACCCCGCCAGGTTACCCGTGGGTATATGTCGACTTGTCTGCACCACCGAGCTATAACTTGTTCTAAAATACCTCAACGGTGAGGAACAAGGCATGAGCGACGAACCCCTGTGGAGAACAACTTCTGGCTCGATATCCCGTCGTCTCTTCATCGCTGGAACTGGTTCTATCTTGGCGGGTGCCGCGCTGGCCGGTCGAGCGTCGGCCGCCGCGCCGCAGCCGACGGCTTCACCGGCCGCCATCAACGACGGCGCCCGCGTCTCCGCGCTGGTGATCGGGTCCGGTTACGGCGGTTCTGTCGCCGCCCTGCGGCTCGCCCAGGCCGGCGTCGACGTGCAGCTGGTCGAAATGGGCATGGCCTGGGACACCCCGGGCTCGGACGGCAGGATCTTCTGCGCCACGACCAGCCCGGACCAGCGCTCGTACTGGTTGCGCACCAAGACGAAGCAGCCGTTGTCCAACTTCCTCGGGTTCCCGATCGACAAGGACATCCCGCGCTACACCGGCATCCTCGACGCCGAGGAGTTCAGCGGGATCACCGTGTACCAGGGCCGCGGGGTCGGCGGCGGTTCGCTCGTCAACGGCGGCATGGCCGTGACGCCGAAGCGCGAGAACTTCGGCGCGATCCTGCCCACGGTCGACGCGAACGAGATGTACGACGTCTACTACCCGCGCGCCAACGCCGGGCTCGGGGTCGCCAGCGTCCGCCCGGCCTGGTTCGACACCACCGACTGGTACCAGTTCGCCCGCGTCGGCCGGAAACAGGCCCAGCGGTCCGGGTTCCCGTTCGTCTTCGTGCCGGACGTGTACGACTGGAACTACATGGAGCAGGAGGCGGCGGGCACCGTCCCGAAGTCGGCGCTGGCCGGGGAAATCCTGTACGGCAACAACTACGGCAAGAAGTCGCTGCAGAAGACCTACCTGCCGAAGATCGCCGCGACCGGCCGGGTCGGCATCTCGCCGCTGCACCGCGTCACGCAGGTGGTGCCGGCCGCCGGGGGCGGCTACACCGTGACGATCGAGCAGCTCACCACCGCCGGCGCGGTGTCCGCGATCAAGACCGTCACGGCCGACACGGTGTTCTTCGCCGCGGGCAGCGTCGGCACGAGCAAGCTGCTGGTGAAGCTCAAGGCGACCGGCGCGCTGCCGAACCTCAACGACGAGGTCGGCCGGGGCTGGGGCGACAACGGGAACGTGATGTGCGGGCGCGCCAACCACATCTGGGACCCGACCGGGGCCTCGCAGTCGACCATCCCGTGCGGCGGCATCGACAACTGGGCCGCGGGCGGCGCCTTCGCGGAGGTCGCGCCGCTGCCGACCGGCATCGAGACGTGGGCGTCGTTCTACCTGTCGATCACGAAGAACCCGAACCGCGCGCAGTTCACCTGGAACCCCGCCACCCGCGCGGTGGAGCTGAACTGGCAGACGGCGTGGAAGCAGCCGGGCATCGACATGGCGAAGACCATCTTCGACAAGATCAACGCCACCGAGGGCACGATCTACCGGACCGACCTCTTCGGCACGTACAAGATCTGGGGCGACCACCTCACCTACCACCCGCTCGGCGGCGCGGTGCTCGGCAAGGCGACCGACAACTACGGCAGGCTCGCCGGCCACCCGGGCCTGTACGCGATCGACGGCTCGCTGATCCCGGGCAACACGAGCGTCAACCCGTTCGTCACCATCACGGCGCTGGCGGAACGCAACATCGAGAAGATCATCGCGCAGGACTTCTGACCCGCGGGGGGTGCGGGGCGGGGCCCGCCCCTCACCCCCGGTGGGACGGCAGGACGCAGACGGTGTCGAGGCCGAGGACGTGGTTGAGCCGTCCGAAGGCCAGCCAGGCACCGAGGCTCATGGACAGCTCGACGATCTCCCGCTGCGTGTAGTGCTCGGACATCCGCTTCCAGAACTCGTCGTCCAGGTTGTGGTGGTCCGAGGTGTACCGCTCGGCGTACTCGGCCGCGAGCCGCGTCCGGTCGTCGAAGCGGTCCGTGGTGCGCCACTCCGACACCGCGTCGGCGAACTCCGGTTCGACCTTGACGCCGTCGCGTTCGGTGCGCCAGTCGAGGCAGAAGGCGCAGCCGTTGAGCTGCGCGATCCGCAGCCGCGCGGCTTCGAACTCCCGCAGCCCCAGCGTCGTGTGCTCGTACACGGCCAGCGAGAACTGCGACGCGGCGATCCCGATGCCGGGCACCAGTTCGCCCCAGACGTACCCGATCGGGTCCTTGCCCTCGGGGATGTCGATGTTCACGAGCGCCTCCTTCCGAGCTTGCCGGCTGCCGGGCGCAGCGGGACGTCGAGCGCGTCGTACAGGCCGGGTTCGGCCGCGGCCAGCCAGTCGATGGCGCCGACCAGGCGGCCGACGGCGGTGGCGTTGCCGCCCGCCGACCGGTTCTCGCCTTCGTCCGTCGCCTCGACGGTGACCTCGATGCGCGGCCGGCCTTCGACGATCACGCGGTGCGCGCCGTCGCCGCTGGGCGGCGTCGGCCAGTCCGGCGCGCACGACGGGTGGATGCGGGTGACGTGCTCGATGACGATCCGCGGCTCGCCGCCGACGATGCCCTGCACCTCGAACCGCACCGCGCCCTGCGTGCCCTTCTCGAACTCGCCCATGGTCCGCGTGGACACGGTTTCGCCGAGCGGACGCCGGTCGAGCGTCTCGCGCAGTTCGTCGACCTCGACGCCGAGGCCGCGCGCGATCAGCCGGACCTGCCCGCCCCACACCATCGACGGCACGCCGGCCATCAGCATCGGCGGGTCGTACTCCATCGGCTGGCCCATCCCGACCAGGTACCGGACGGAGTCGGGCTGCTCGTACGTCGAGTAGTCGAAGATCTCCTGGCAGCGGACGACGTCGATCTCCGTGCCGAGCCCGCTGACCAGCAGCGGCAGCACGTCGTTGCCCCAGCCGGGGTCGACGCCGGAGACGAACAGCGAGCCGCCGCCGTCCTTGATCGCCGCGAGCACCGGGTCGCGCAGCTCCGGCGGCGCGTTGCGCTGGTCGTAGAGCGGGTACAGGGCCGGCGTCACGACCACCGTGCCCGCCCGGACGGCCCGCACGATGTCGGCGAGCGCGTCGTCGAACCGGACGTCTCCCGAAGCGGCGTACACGACCGCGCGCGGACTCGCCGCCAGGACGGCCCCGATGTCGTCGGTGGCCGCGACCCCCAGCGCGCCGACGCCGGCCAGCTCGCCGGCGTCCTTGCCGACCTTCGCCGGGTCGTGGACGAGCACCGCGGTGAGCTTCAGCGCCGGGTGGGCGTCGACGGCCCGGATTGCCGCACGGCCCACGTTGCCCGTGCCCCACACCACTGTGGAGATCATGGCGCCGAGTTTTCGCCGGTGGTTCCGCCCGCGGGTAGGAAATCGTTCCGGCCAGCGGACCGCGCGTCCGTTGGTAACATGCTTCAGCGCCCGAACGCCGCAATCGGAGGCCCGCGATGACGATCGACCCGAAGCCCCGCAGCCGCACGGTGACCGACGGGATCGAGGCCGCGCCCGCGCGCGGCATGCTCCGCGCGGTCGGAATGGGCGACGGCGACTGGGGCAAGCCGATCATCGGCGTCGCCAGCTCGTGGAACGAGATCACGCCGTGCAACCTGTCGCTGGACCGGCTGGCGCAGGCGTCGAAGGAAGGCGTGCACGCGGCCGGCGGCTACCCGCTGCAGTTCGGCACCATCTCGGTGTCCGACGGCATCTCCATGGGCCACGACGGCATGCACTTCTCACTGGTCTCCCGCGAGGTCATCGCCGACTCCGTCGAGACGGTGATGCAGGCCGAGCGGCTCGACGGCTCGATCCTGCTGGCCGGCTGCGACAAGTCGCTGCCGGGCATGCTGATGGCCGCCGCGCGCCTCGACCTCGCGTCGGTCTTCCTCTACGCGGGCACGATCGCCCCCGGCTGGGTGAAGCTCACCGACGGCACGGAAAAGGACGTCACGCTGATCGACGCCTTCGAGGCGGTCGGGGCCTGCCGGGCCGGCCGGCTCAAGACCGCCGACCTCGACCGCATCGAACGCGCCATCTGCCCGGGTGAAGGCGCCTGCGGGGGGATGTACACCGCGAACACGATGGCGTCGGCGGCCGAGGCGATGGGGATGAGCATGCCGGGCTCGGCGGCGCCGCCGTCCGCGGACCGGCGTCGCGACCACTACGCCCACCTGTCCGGGGAAGCCGTCATCGGCCTGCTCGAACGCGGCATCACCGCGCGGGACATCCTCACGCGGGAGGCGTTCGAGAACGCCATCACCGTCGTGATGGCCCTCGGTGGTTCGACCAATGCCGTGCTGCACCTGCTGGCCATCGCGCACGAGGCCAAGGTGCCGCTGACGCTCGACGACTTCAACACGGTCGGCGACCGCGTCCCGCACCTGGGCGACCTGAAGCCGTTCGGCAAGTACGTCATGAACGACATCGACCGCCACGGCGGCATCCCGGTGCTGATGAAGGCCCTGCTGGACGAGGGCCTGATCCACGGTGACGCGCTCACGGTGACCGGCCGCACGGTGGCCGAGAACCTCGCCGAGCTGGACCCGGACCCGATCGACGGCGAGGTCCTGCGCGGCCTGGACAACCCGCTGCACCCGACCGGCGGCATCACCATCCTGCGCGGCTCGCTGGCCCCCGAGGGGGCGGTCGTGAAGTCCGCCGGCTTCGACACGGCCGGCTTCGAGGGCCCGGCGCGCGTGTTCGAGCGCGAGCAGGAGGCGATGACAGCGCTGAACGAGGGCCGGATCGAGGCCGGCGACGTCGTCGTCATCCGCTACGAAGGCCCCAAGGGCGGCCCGGGTATGCGGGAGATGCTGGCCATCACCGCGGCGATCAAGGGCGCCGGACTGGGCAAGGACGTGCTGCTGCTGACCGACGGGCGGTTCTCCGGCGGCACCACCGGCCTGTGCATCGGGCACGTCGCGCCGGAGGCGGTCGACGGCGGGCCGATCGCCTTCGTCCGCACCGGCGACCGGATCGCCGTCGACATCAAGGCCCGCAGCATCGACCTGCTGGTCGACGCGGCCGAGCTGGCCCGCCGCCGGGAGGGCTGGGAGCCGCTGCCGAACAAGTTCCCGGAGGGCGTGCTCGGCAAGTACGTCAAGCTGGTGCAGTCGTCGTCCTACGGGGCCGTCACGAGCTGAGCGAGGGCGCGCTTGTCGACCTTGCCCACGTCGGTCAGCGGCAGCGCCGCCACGAAGTCCACGGCCGCCGGGACGTAGTGCTCCTGCCCGAAGGCGGCCCGCGCGTGGGCCTTGAGGTCGTCCCCGGTCACCTCCCCGGCCGCGACGACGACGGCGTGCAGCAGCCGGCCGTCCGGGCCGGGGACGCCGAAGACGGCCGCGGCCCGCACGGCCGGGTGCGCCGCGAGGGCGTGTTCGACGACGGTGGTGGGCACCTTCGTGCCGTGCTCGCCCACCACGACGACGTCGTCCGCGCGGTCGAGCAGGTAGAGGTACCCCTCGTCGTCGAAGCGGCCGAGGTCGCCGGTGCGCAGCCAGCCCGCGCCGACCTCCGGGCCGCCGAGGTAGCCCTCCATCATGGCCAGCCCGCGGACCTCGACCTCGCCGGCGTCGGTGATGCGCGCCTCCATCCCGGGCACGATCCGGCCGACCGAGCCCAGCCGCTCCGGCCGGTCGAGCAGCTCGGCGGCGGAGATGCTGGCGATCATCGGCGCCTCGGTGAGGCCGTAGCCCTGGCCGACGACCGGGCCGAAGACGTCGAGGGCCTGAGCGAGCCGGTGCGGCGGCAGCGGCGCAGCCCCGAGGGAGAGCGAGCGGACGCTGCCGAGGTCGGTCTCCGGGCGCTTCGGGTGGTCCAGGAGCGCGGCCAGCCGGGGCGGAGTCAGCGAGAGCGTGTCGATCCGGTGTGCCTGGATCGCGTCAAGAACCGCTCCTGCGTCGAAGCCGTCGTGCACCACCACGGTGTCCTGCCGCAGCAGCGCGCCGAGGACGGTGGCGTTGCCGGTCATGTGCGTCATCGGGGCGACGAGCAACGTGCGGCCCGGGCCGTCCGGTGCCGGCGTGAAGAGGTGCGCCATGCCGTCGTAGATGCCGCTGTGGCGGATCAGCTTGGGCGCGCCGGTGGTGCCGCCGGTGGGGAAGAGGAGGCGGACGTTCTCCGGCGGGTGCAGCGGCTCGGGTTCGCCGTCGAGGTCGCCGAGGGTGCGGACGTCGCCGACGGGCCAGTCCTGCGGCCGGTCGGTGACGACGGTGGCGCCGCTCGCCGCGGCGAGCCGGTCGCGGGCCGGGGCCGACGCCGGGACCAGGAGGACGGTGGCGCCGCGGAGGAGAGCGGCGAGCTGGACGAGGACCGTTTCGGGCTGGTTGCGCAGGTCGACGGCGAGCGTTCCGACGGTGCCGAGTCCGCCGTGCAGGCGGCGCAGCCGGTCGCGGGCCTGGTGGTAGGTGGTGACGCCGTCCTGGATGAAGAGGGGGCGGTCACCGCCGTCGTCGAACGCGGCGAGGACCTTCGTCAGGAAGAAGCTCACGCTCGAGGACCGTACTCAGGTGAGGCTTGTTCCGCCGTCGCCCGCCGCATGACTTCACTGCTCCGGCCGCCGGTTCGCGCGGGGGCGCGGCGGGCTGACCAGAACAGGCCTCAGTCCTGGTACGAGAGCTTCTCCATCTCCTCGTCGAAGTCGAACCAGTCGCTCTCGCTGCCGGCCGGGACGACGTCGTAGGTGCGGTCGAGGAAGGCCGCGATCTCCTTGGCGGGCGCTTCGAGCACGGCGGCGCCGTCGGGGGAGCTGAGCTCCACGACGACCAGCGCGGGGTCGCCGGCGGGCCCGATCCGCACGTCGCCGTCGCCGCAGCGGCCCAGGAGGCCGTCGGCGAGCAGGTCGCGGCCGAAGAGCCAGCGGACCGCGCTCGGGCCGGCGTGCAGCACCACGGCGACCGCGTACGGGTCGAGGGTGTCGTACTCCAGCTCGGCCGGCACCGGCCGCGGCGCGGCCCCGAAGGTGCGCAGGGCGAAGTCGATGCGGACGTTGATCAGGTTGTCGGGGTCGGTCATCGGACCGCCTTTGCTACTCGTCGGTTAACTTCGGTTGCTTCCAGGGATAACCCATAGTCAGTTCAACGCCCAGCGTTCCGAATAACTTTCACACTCTGGGGTGATCAAGAAGTGTCCGAGGTCACCGGCGGCGTGGCCGATCGGGCAACTCCCTCACCGACGGTGATCGACGGTCACAGTCTTTCGTAGCGGCGGCGGCGCCGGATGGGTCCCCGCGCCGGAGTTGCGCCTTCCGGGTGGGAAGGGTCACCGCACACCAGTCCGCCCCGCCGCCCGGCCGCGAACCCCTGCCGAGGAAGTGGTGGGTGACGTGGAGGGTGCCGGACATGGGTGAGCGTGGGCGGCTGCGGCTGCAGCCGGACGAGGCGCCGGCGCCCGCGCCGAGCGCCGAAGAACTGCTTCGGCGGGTGGCGGCGGGGAACGAGACGGCGTTCGCGTCGCTGTACGACCTCGTCGCCGGGCCGGTGCTCGGCCTGGCGGTGCGGGTGCTGCGCAGCCGCGCGCAGGCCGAAGAAGTGGCGCAGGAGGTGCTGGTGGAGGTGTGGCGCAAGGCCACGAGGTACGAGCCGGAGCGCGGCAGCGCGCTGTCGTGGGTGCTGACCATCGCCCACCGCCGGGCCGTGGACCGCGTGCGCTCGCACCAGGCCGGCGTCGACCGCGAGGAGCGGGCCGGCCTGATGGACGTGCGGCGGCCGTTCGACGAGGTCACCGAGTCCGCGCTGGCCGGGCTGGAGCAGCAGCGGGTGCGGCAGTGCCTGTCCGCGCTGACCGAACTGCAGCGCGAGTCGATCGTGCTGGCCTACTACAACGGCTACACCTACCCCGAGGTCGCCGAGGTGCTGAAGGTCGCGCCGGGCACCGTGAAGACCCGCATCCGGGACGGCCTGATCCGCCTGCGCGACTGCCTGGGGGTGGACCGGTGACCGCCGAACTGCACACACTGACCGGGGCCTACGCCCTCGACGCCGTCTCCCGGGCGGAGCGCGCCGAGTTCGAGCGCCACCTCGGGGAGTGCACCGCCTGCCGCCAGGAGGTGGCGGAGCTGCAAGCGACCGGCGCGCGGCTCGGCGTCGCCGCCGCGGTGAACCCGCCGCCGGAGCTGAAGCTGGTGGTGCTCGCCGACGTCGCCCGCACCCGCCAGCTGCCGCCGAAGGTGCCGGTGGCGCTCGACGGCAAGGCGCGGGCCAAGACGTGGCAGCTGCGGACCGCGCTCTTCGGGGCGGCCGCCGCGGCCGTGGTCGCGGTCGTCTTCGGCGTCACCAGGGCACCCGCGCCCGTCGACTCGGTGCTGAGCGCGCCGGACGCGTCCGCCATCCAGGGCGTCGGCGAGGGGCACGCCACGCTCGTCGTCTCGCGCAGCCGGCACCAGGCCGTGCTGCTCGCCTCGGAGCTGCCCGCGCTGGACGCCGGGCACGTCTACCAGGTGTGGCTCATCGGCACCGGCGGCGCGCGGTCGGCCGGGCTGATGACGCCCGCGGCGTCGCAGCGGATGCTCGTGGCCGACCTGCCCGCGGACGTCGACCGGATCGGGATCACCGTCGAGCCGGCCGGCGGTTCGGCCGGTCCGACGACCCCCGCCGTCACCCGGATTGCCCTTGTCTAGCGGCGAGCTGCGCCGTGGGCCGGCCGCCCTGCTGGGCGTCCTGGCCCTCGTCGCGGCCCCGGCGGCGGGGCACCTGGCGGCGGGGCACCTGGTGGCCGGGTTCGTGGGGGTCAACGCGTCGCCGTACCTCGCGGTCGGCAACGGCGCCATCGACCTGACCCCGGTGTGGCTCAAGGACTTCACCGTCCGGACGGTCGGCACGTACGACAAGCTCGTGCTGCTGTCCGAGATGGCCGTGGTGCTGGTGCTCGTCGCGGCGGTGGCGGGGCTGTTGTCGCGCCGCACGCCGGTGCCGGGGCTGGTGGTGATCACCGGGCTCGGGCTCGTCGGGCTCGTCGCGGTGTACGTGCGTCCCGACCTCGGCGCGGTCGCTCTATCCGTCCAGTGTGGACGGGTGGACGTCCGGCAGCCCGGTCGCCGCGGCCGTGGACCGCTCGCGGGGGGGCCATGCTCGCCATCGGCCTGAACGGCGAGCCGCTGCCGCTCGAACACGGTTTTCCGGCCCGGCTGGTCATTCCGGGGTTGTACGGGTACGTGTCGGCCACGAAATGGGTGACCGACCTCGAAGTCACGACCTGGGCCGTGCGGCAGGCGTATTGGCTGAAACGCGGCTGGGGCCGCGAAGCGCCGATCAAGACGGAATCGCGGATCGACCCGCCCAAGGGTTTCGAAACCGTCCCGGCCGGGAAAGTCCGGGTCGCCGGGATCGCGTGGGCGCAGCACACCGGGATCGCCGAAGTCCAGCTGCCGGGCGACCGACAAAAGCGGTTACCCGCAGACGGAAATGCGCGCGGGTACCGTGCCCGACGGCGCCACCGGGTGGCACGGCATCGCCTTCACCGCACGGTGACCCGGATCACCTGAATGGGGGCCAACCCGTTCAACGGACAGCTCCGAATACCCATCAAGAAGAAGTTCTCAGCCGCATATGGGAGTGATTCAAGTGACCAAGCTTCGTGTCGCCGGAATCGGCGTCGCCGCCGTTGCCGCCCTTTCGCTGACCGCGTGCAGCGGCAGCGACACCGCTTCGTCGGGCAGTTCCAGCAGCTCGATGGCGCCGTCGTCGTCGATGCCCGCGCCGTCGTCCAGCATGGCTTCCGGTACCGCCAACGGCGTGACGACCAACGCCGACGTGTTCGGCCCCGCCTGTTCGCAGCTGCCGCAGGGCTCCGCCCCCGGCTCGCTGGACTCGATGGGCCCGCAGCCGGTCGCCTCGGCCGCGTCGACGAACCCGCTGCTGACCAAGCTGGTGGCGGCCGTCAAGGCCACCAACCTGGTCGACACGCTCAACAGCCAGGAAGCCATCACGGTGTTCGCGCCGGCCGACCCGGCGTTCGCCGCGCTGGGCGACGCCAAGTTCAACGAACTGGCCGGCAAGCCCGCCGAGCTGGCGCCGATCCTGCAGTACCACGTCGTCGGCAAGCGCTACGACGCCAAGAGCCTCGCCGCGGCCGGTTCCGTCGACACGCTCAACACCGCCGGCGGCCCGGTCAAGATCGAGGGCACCGGCGACAACATGACGATCAACGGCGCGAAGATCCTGTGCGGCAACATCCCCACGAAGAACGCCACGGTCTTCGTGATCGACAAGGTGCTGACGCCGGGCACCAACAAGTGATCTAGCGTCCCAGCAGCGGGCCCAGGCGTTCCGCGATGTCGGTGAGGATCTGCACGTAGTCTTCGTGTTCGAAGGTGAACGGCAGGGCGAAAGCCACCTCGTCGATCTCGCGGAACGCCTGGTGCGCGTGCAGCCGCTCGGCGATTTCCGCGGACGTGCCGACGAAGTCGGGGGAGAACAGCATCCGCGCGGGGCCCTGGGGTTCCGCGGTGCGTGGCAGCCGCTTCTCGGCGTAGGCCGCGTACTTCGCCCGCTGTTCCGGTGTCGCGCGGTCGGTGGGGATCACGACCAAGCCCTGCGAGATGCGGCCGGTGGGGTGCTGCTCGCGGAACGTCCGGATGTGCGAAAGCTGGATCTCGGCGAAGTCCGTGCTCTCGCCTTCGGCCTTGACCACGCTGCTGGTCAGGAAGTTCATCCGGTGCTTGCCCGCCCACTCCGCCGAGCGCAGGCTCGCGCCGCCGTACCAGAGGCGGTCGCCGAGCCCGGGTGCCTGCGGCTGGACCCGGTCGGAGAACACCTCGAACCCCTGGGTGCCGCTGAAGCCGGTCGCCGGCTCGCCGCGCACGAAGTCCAGGAGCCGCTGGACGCGGTCGTAGGAGAAGTCCTCGGCGTCCGCGGTGTCCGGGTAGAGGGCGTGCTTGACCTCGTCCCAGCGCATCGGCGGCCCGACGCTGATCCCCGGGTTGAGCCGGCCGCCGGAGAGCAGGTCGACGGTGGCGAGGTCCTCGGCCAGCCGCAGCGGGTTCTCCCAGCCGAGCGGGATCACGGCGGTGCCGAGCTCGATCCGGCTGGTCCGCTGCGACGCGGCGGCCAGCACGGCGACCGGTGACGAGATGCCGTACTGCAGGTGCCGGTGGCGCACCCAGGCGCTGTCGAACCCGAGCTGTTCGCCCAGCTCGATGATCTCCAGCGTCGACTCGTGACCCCGGCGCGGGTCGGCCGCGTCGAACAGGCCGATGGTCAGGAAGCCGAGCTTCCGCAGTGGTCGTGGCACAGTGCCGATTCTGCCCCCGGCCGGCGAGGTGTTCCAGCTGGTGGACTACCGCTGCTCGAGCCGGTCCAGGCCGTCGAGTGCGGGTCCTCGTGCGCGATCTGAGGCCGGCGCGGGAGTCGTCACCCGCGCCGGCCCCGAAGACCCTTCGCGCCTCAGCCGTTGTGCGGGCAGTTACCCCGGTAGTCCGAGATGGACAAGCTGGTGCTGGGGATCGGGCAGAGGAACTGCTCGTAGCGGGTGTCGTTGTCGATGAAGCGCTTGAGCCAGGACAGCGTGTACTTCGCGATCGTCGTGTTCGGCGAGTTCGGGGCGAAGTGGCTCGCCCCGCGCAGCTCGAGGTACGCGCGGTCCAGAGTGGAGGGAAGGCTCGTGTAGAACGGGATCGAGTGCGACGCCACCGGCGCGACGGTGTCCGACTGCGCCCCGACGACCAGGGTCGGCACGCGCAGCGTCGACCAGTTCTTCGTCAGGTTCCAGCCGGTCAGCGGCACCGCGGCCTGCAGCGACGGGCGCGAGCGCGCCGCTTCCAGGGTGCCGCCGCCGCCCATCGAGTGCCCGACGACGCCGAGCCGGGTGCTGTCGATGCGCGAGCGGACCGAGCTCTGCTGGGTCAGGTAGTCGAGCGACGCCAGCAGCTGCCTGCCCCGGCTGTCGGGCTGGTCACTGGTGGTCAGGGTGTCGATGGTGAACACCACGAACCCCTGCGAGGCCAGGCGCGGGCCCAGCCAGGCGATGCTCGACTGCGTGGCGGTGAAGCCGGGCGCGATCGAGATGGCGCCGAACGTGCCGGCCGTCGTGGTCGTCGGGTAGTAGATGGTGCCGCCGCCGAAGCCGGAGACGGCCAGCCGCGACACCGTCACGGTGCTCGTGTCGAACGAGCCGCGGGTGGCTTCGATGCTGGCCGTGGTGGGGGCGGGACCCCGCTCGTACGGGTTCGCGGCGGCGGGCGCCGGCGCGGCGACGCCGGTGGTCAGCGCCAGTGCGGCCAGCACGACGCCGGCAGCCTTGGCACGCCACCCGCGGCGGCGGGAAATTTTCTCACCCGGACCGGACGACGTCGGCGGGCTGGTGAGTGCGGACATGGATCGCTCTCTTTCCCCGGGCAGGCGAAAGCTCGCCCGGACACAGACGGGCGGATCGGAGAACTGGTGCACGGCAACGGAAAGGGGGTGCCGCGGGCGGGGGGCGGGGTAACCGCTTTCCCGTCGCCTATGAAACACCTTGGCGAAATGTTCCACATCCTCCGAATGGGGGAGTGGGGTGACGAACTGGGCGGTCGCTCAGTGAACCGGTACCGGATCCAGCGCGCCGCGCACGAGGGTGTCGACCAGGGTCGTCGCCACGGTCAGGTCCACCGAGCGGGCGGCCAGGACGTCGGAATAGAGGAAGGACTCGCCGAGCCGGACCACCGCGAAGGCCAGGTCGGGCAGCCCGACCAGCGGGGCCAGCCCGGCGGCTTCGGTGTCGGCCCGGAACAGCTCGACGTGCGCGTCGACCAGCCCGGGCTGGACGGCGCCGCGCGGGTCGGTCAGCACGCGCAGGGCGACGCTCGACTCCGCCTCGATCAGCTTGCGCATGCCGTCGCTGCCGGCGACCTCGCGGCGGTACTCCTCCATGACCCAGAGGCAGCGCAGCCGGCCCTCCGGCGTGCGCACCGCGTCGCCGTGCCGGGCGCGCCAGCCGTCGAGCGCCCGCTGCCAGGTCCGGTCGGAGAGCAGCCGCAGCCCGGCGCCCATGAGATCGTCGCGGTTGCCGACGCGCCGGAAGAACGTCGTGCGCGAAATCCCGAGTTCGGCCGCCATCCGGCCGAGGTCGAGGCGCGTCCCGGCCATCAGCAGCCGGGCCGCGTGCCGGACGATGTCGTCGGTCGAGACGGTCACCGGCTCACCCTAGCTTCGCCGGCTTCGGAGCGGGCCCGCATGGTGCGGTCCGCAGGTGGCCGCCGGTTACCTTGAAGTGCGCGCCGCCCCTTCGGTTAGCGTGGGTTTCGTGCGCGTAGACATCTGGTCCGATCTGGTCTGTCCCTGGTGCTATCTCGGCAAACGCCGCTTCGAGCAGGCGGTGGCCGAAGCCGGCGTGGACGTCGAGGTGGTGCACCACTCGTTCCAGCTCGACCCGTCGTTCCCGCGCGGGACTTCGCGGCCGACGCGCGAGGTGCTGGCCGAGAAGTACGGCCGGACCCTGGAAGAAGCCGACGCGATGGAAGCCGGGATGGAGCAGCGCGCGGCCGCCGACGGCCTCGAGTACCACCTCGACGGTGTCCACATGGGCAACACCGTCGACGGCCACCGCCTGGTCCACCTCGCCGCGGACCGGGGGCTGGCCGACGCCGTCGTGGACCGGTTCTACCGGGCCCACTTCACCGAGCGGCGCTCGCTGTTCGACCGCGACTCGCTGGTGGAACTGGCCGCGGAAGCCGGCCTGGACGCTGCGGAGGCGCGGGCCGTGCTCGAGTCCGACGCGTACGAAGCGGAAGTGGCGGCGGACGGCGAGCAGGCCCGCGCGCTCGGCGCGTCCGGCGTGCCGTTCTTCGTGATCGACCAGCGGTTCGGCGTGGCGGGAGCCCAGTCGCCGGAGGTGTTCGCGCAGGTGCTGAGGCGAGTCAGCGACGGCGCCGCCGCCGGGTGAACCGCGACCGGTCGGTGGCGACCCCGGCCAGGTGCAGGGCCACGCACAACAGCCCGGCGGTGGTGAGCGTCCCGGTGGTGATCACCGGGCCCAGCCCGAACCCGGCCAGCTCCATGAGCAGAGCGAGCCCGAAGAGCACGGCGGCGAGAATGGCGAGCATGAAGGCCTCGTTTCCGTGGGGGTGCGCCCGAATGGTCCACACCACTGCGACGTTCGCGGGACGGGGGGTCCCGGCGTTGGTGGCCGGTAATTCCCCCGCCCCGCCCGCCTGAAACGACCTTTTCCCCGACCACCTTCGCGGCCCACCACCCGCCTCGCGCAGCCGCCGGCCCGGCCCGCCTGATCACTGCAGCGAGCCGCGTCCGCGGCGGCGCCCGCGTTTCCACGCCACCGGACGGCACCGACAGTTTCGTTTCACGCAGGGGGCGGGGCCGTGCTGGAGCGGACCACCAGCTCCGTCGGGAGCAGCACCGGTTCTCCGGCCTCCGTGCCCGTCTCGATTTCCGTCAACAACGCCTCCACCGCGTGGCGACCCACCGCCTCGAACGACTGGCGGATCGTCGTCAGCGGGGGCCAGAAATGGGCCGACTCCTCCATGTCGTCGAAGCCCACCACGCTCACCTCCGAGGGCACCCCGCGACCCGTCTCGTGCAACGCGCGCAGCAATCCCAACGCCATCTGGTCGTTCGCCGCGAACACCGCGGTCACCGTCGGGTCCGCCGCCAGCCGCAACCCCGCCCGGTAGCCCGACTCCGGGGACCAGTCACCGGCCAGTACCGGCGGGACCACCCGGTCCGCCCGCTCCAAAGTGGCCTGCCAGGACTTCCGGCGGCGCTCGGCCGAATACGACTGGGGCGGGCCCGCGATGTGCCAGACCGTCGAGTGGCCCAGTGACAGCAGGTGGCTCGTCGCGCGGGCGGCTCCGTCGGCCTGGTCGTTGTCCACCACCGGGTAGTCGTAGCGGGCGCTCGAGTCGATCACCACCACCGGGAGCCCGTGCGGCAGCTCGATTTCGCTCTGGTCGAGCTGGTGCTGTTCGATGAGGATGATGACGCCGTCGACGGCCTGCTCGTTCAGCGTGCTGAACGCGCCCGTCACCTCGCCCTGCGTCGGGCGCGTCACCGGCATCAGGATGATCGAAAACCCCTCCGTCACCACCGCCGCCGCGATGGCGTCGAGCGTGCGGCTGTTGCCGAACGTCGGGAGGGCCGAAATGATCACGCCGATGCTGCGGAACTGGCCGTTGCGCAGGGCGCGGGCCGCGCTGTTGGGGCGGTAGCCGACCCGGCGCATCGCGGCGAGGACCCGCTCGCGGGTCGCGTCGTCCACATTGGTCTTCCCGTTGGCCACCCGGGAGACCGTCTGGCCCGACACGCCCGCCTCGCGGGCCACGTCCGCCATCGACGGGCCCCGGCGCCGGGCGGGGCCGGATGCGGATGACGTCGCTGTCTGGCGCGGCACGGTCACTCCTTAGCTTTCGGGGGTCCGGCTGGCGAAGCCCCCGGCCCGGGGCGAAGCCCCGGCTGTCACACGGTGTCCTGGACATGTTTACGTCAACACGTTACTCTGCGGCCGTTCATGTTGACGTAAACATCTCGCCGGGTCCCGCGCCTGGCGAGGCGAACACTCGGAGAGACGATGACGTCCACAGCGGCTCCGCCCGCCCCGGTGCCCGCGCGCCGGGCGCCCGCGGCCCGCCGGCCGCGGCGAAAGTGGCGGGGCTGGCTCTTCGTCGCCCCCTTCATGCTGGTCTTCGCGCTGACCTTCATCGCGCCCGTCGTCTACGCGTTCGTGCTCAGCCTCTTCCGCGACCAGGCCTTCTTCGGCGGCACGGTCTTCGTCGGCGCCGACAACTACGTGCAGGTCTTCGGCGACCCGAAGTTCTGGGAGGCCTTCCGGCGGGTGCTGGTCTTCCTCGCCGTGCAGGTGCCGATCATGCTGCTGCTCGCGCTGATCGCGGCACTGGCGATCGACAGCGCCCGGCTGCACGCCGCCGGGTTCTTCCGGATCGTGATCTTCCTGCCCTACGCCGTCCCCGCCGTGGTGGCCGCGCTGATGTGGGGCTTCATCTACGGTGACCACTTCGGGCTCGCGGCCGACCTGAACCACCTGCTGGGCACCGCGGTGCAGCCGCTGTCGCCGAACTGGCTGCTCACGTCGATCGGCAACATCGTCACGTGGGAGTTCGTGGGCTACAACATGCTCATCTTCTACTCCGCGCTGAAGGTGATCCCGAAGGAGCTGTTCGAGGCGGCCGCGATCGACGGCGCCGGCACGTTCCGCACGATCCGGTCGGTCAAGCTCCCCGCGATCCGGGGCGCCATCGTGGTCGCGACGATCTTCTCGATCATCGGCAGCTTCCAGCTGTTCAACGAGCCGAACATCATGCGCAACCTCGTCCCGAACACGATCGGCACCTTCTACACGCCGAACATGTACGCCTACAACCTCTCCTTCAACGGGCAGCAGTACAACTACTCCGCCACCGTCGCGATCGTGATGGGCGTGATCACCGCGGTCATCGCCTACGTCGTGCAGCTGCGCGGCTCGCGGAAGGAAGTGTGACGTGGCCGTTCTTTCCAGGACGCAGTTTTCCGTGACCAGACCCCGCAAGTCGCGTGTCCTCACCGGCTTCATGGCGCTCTACCTGCTCTACACCCTGGTGCCCCTGGTGTGGCTGGTGATCAACGCGACCAAGACCCAGCCGTCGCTGTTCTCGACCTCGGGGCTGTCCTTCGGCGACTCGTTCGCCCTCTTCGACAACATCGGGCAGACGTTCACCTACAACGGCGGGATCTTCTTCCGCTGGCTCGGGAACACCCTGCTGTACGTCGTGGTCGGGGCCGGCGGTGCGACGATCCTCGCCACGGCCGCGGGCTACGGCCTGGCCAAGTACCGCTTCCCCGGCCGCCGCGCGGTGTTCGCCGTCGTCCTCGGGGCCGTCGCCGTGCCGCCGACCGCGCTCGCCGTGCCGACGTTCCTGATGTTCAGCAAGCTCGGGCTGACGAACACGCCGCTGTCGGTCATCATCCCGTCGCTGATCAGCCCGTTCGGCCTGTACCTGGTCTGGGTCTACGCCACCGACGCCATCCCGGACGAGCTGCTGGAGGCGGCGCGGATCGACGGCGCGGGCGAACTCCGGATCTTCCTCACCGTGACGCTGCGCCAGCTGGTCCCCGGGATCATCACGGTCGCGCTGTTCACGATGGTGCAGACGTGGAACAACTACTTCCTGCCGCTGATCATGCTCAGCGAGCCGAAGTGGTACCCGCTGACCGTCGGGCTCAACCAGTGGAGCGCCCAGGCCAACGGCGCCGGCGCCCAGCCGATCTTCAACCTGGTCCTCACCGGGTCGTTGCTCACCATCATCCCTCTCGTCCTCGCTTTCCTGCTCATGCAACGGTTCTGGCAGTCCGGGCTGAGCGCCGGAAGCGTCAAGCAGTAAACCCGCCGTCACACCGTCGTGAAGGGACACTCGATGTCACGCATCCGCAATGCCAAGGCGCTCGCCGCCGTGGCGCTGGCCGCCGCACTGGCGGCCGGCTGCTCGTCCGGGGGCGGCTCGTCGTCCGCGCCCGCCGCCGCCACCGGCACCCAGGACTCCGTCGACGCCGCGCTGAAGGCGGGCGGCGAGATCACCTACTGGAGCTGGACGCCGTCGGCGAAGGACCAGGTGGCCGCGTTCGAGAAGGAATACCCGAACGTCAAGGTCAACTACGTCAACGCGGGCACCAACAAGGACGAGTACACCAAGCTGCAGAACGCGATCAAGGCCGGCTCGGGTGCCCCCGACGTCGCCCAGATCGAGTACTACGCCCTCCCGCAGTTCGCGCTGACCGATTCGCTGGCCGATCTCAACCAGTTCGGCTTCGGCTCGTTCGAAAAGGACTACAGCGCCTCGACGTGGGCGCAGGTGAAGAACGGCAACGGCGTCTACGGCCTCCCGCAGGACTCCGGCCCGATGGCGCTGTTCTACAACAAGGAGGTCTTCGACAAGAACGGCATCGCCGTGCCGAAGACGTGGGACGAGTACATCGCCGCGGCGAAGAAGCTGCACGCCGCCGACCCCACCAAGTACATGACCTCGGACACCGGTGACCCCGGGGCCGTGCTGAGCATGATCTGGCAGGCCGGCGGCCACCCGTTCACCGTCGACGGCCGCAACGTCAAGGTCAACCTCGCCGACGCGGGCACCAAGAAGTGGACCGCGATGTGGGACCAGATGATCCAGGGCAAGCTGCTCGCCCCGGTGAAGGAGTGGTCCGACGACTGGTTCCGCGCCCTCGGCGACGGCACCATCTCCTCCCTGGTCACCGGCGCCTGGATGCCGGGCAACTTCATCTCTTCGGTGCCCGGTGGCAGCGGGAAGTGGGCCGTGGCGCCGATGCCGACCTACGACGGCCAGAAGGCGGTCACCGCGGAGAACGGCGGCAGCGCCCAGTCCGTGGTCAAGCAGAGCAAGAACCCGGCGCTGGCCGCGGGTTTCGTGCGCTGGCTCAACCACGCCGGCGGCGTCCAGCCCTTCATCAAGAGCGGCGGCTTCCCGTCCACCACGGCCGACCTGACCTCGCCGGCGTTCGTCGACGAGGCCGTGCCGTACTTCGGTGGCCAGAAGATCAACCAGGTGCTGACCCAGGCATCGAAGGACGTCGCCCCGGGCTGGACCTACCTGCCGTACCAGACCTACGCCAACAGCGTCTTCAGCGACACCGCGGGCAAGGCCTACCTGAACGGCACCGGCCTCGACGCCGGGCTGGCGGCCTGGCAGCAGGCCATCGTCGACTACGGCAACCAGCAGGGCTTCACGGTCAGCGCCGGATGACCGTCCACATCGAAGGCGACGTCGGCGACCCTGCTCAGGTGATCGGCCCCGTTCCGCGTCGCCTCTTCGGCTCGTTCGTCGAGCACATGGGCCGGTCCGTCTACACCGGGCTGTACGAACCGGAGCACTCCACTTCGGACGAACGCGGGTTCCGCGGCGACGTCCTCGAGCTGGTCCGGGAACTCGGCCCCACCGTGCTCCGCTATCCCGGCGGGAACTTCGTTTCCGGCTACCGCTGGGAAGACGGTGTCGGGCCCGAGCGGCCCGTCCGGCTGGATCCGGCGTGGCACAGCGTGGAATCCAACCGCTTCGGCCTGCACGAATTCGCCGCGTGGGCCGAAGCCGCGGGTGCCGAGGTGATGTACGCCGTCAACCTCGGCACCCGCGGCGTCCAGGAGGCCGCCGACGTCCTCGAGTACTGCAACCACGCCGGCGGCACCGAACTGAGCGAGCGGCGCCGCGCCAACGGCGCCGACCGCCCGTTCGGCTTCAAGCTGTGGTGCCTGGGCAACGAGATGGACGGCCCGTGGCAGATCGGCCACAAGACGGCCGAGGAGTACGGCCGCCTGGCCGCCGAGACCGCCCGGCTGATGCGGATGATCGACCCGGACCTCGAACTGGTCGTCGCGGGCAGCTCGCACGCCGACATGCCGACGTTCGGCGAGTGGGAGCGCACGGTGCTGCGCCACACCGCGGAGCTGGCCGACCACATCTCGCTGCACGCCTACTACCAGGAACTGCACGGCGACACCGACAGCTACCTGGCCAGCGCGGCCGCGCTGGACCGCTACATCCGCACGACGGCGGGTGTCATCGACGAAACCCTCGCCGAGCTGGGCCTCGACAAGAAGATCGGGATCAGCGTCGACGAGTGGAACGTCTGGGACCTGCGCCGCTGGAACGAGGTCGACCAGGCGAAACTCGCCGAGGGCGGCTGGCGGCAGCACCCGCGGATCATCGAGGACACCTACACCGTGACCGACGCGGTCGTCGTCGGTTCGCTGCTGGGTTCCCTGCTGCGCAACGTCGACCGCGTCACCATGGCCAACCAGGCCCAGCTGGTGAACGTCATCGCGCCGATCCGCACCGAGCCCGGCGGCCCGGCGTGGCGGCAGACGACGTTCCACCCGTTCCAGCGGGTCGCCGCGCTGGCCCGCGGGGCGAGCCTGCGCCTGAGCGTCGAAGGCGAGCAGCTGCGGACCGCGCAGCACGGCGAAGTCGACCTCGTCGACGTCGCCGCGACGGTCGGGGAGTCCGGGCGCGGGGCGGTGTTCCTGACCAACCGCGCGACGGCGTCGGCGACCGAGGTCCGGATCCGCCTGCGTGGCGCCCGGTTCGGCGTCTACGCCGCCGAAACGCTGACCACGCCGGACGGCGAGAACCGCCACACCGCGAACACCGCCGACGCACAACCGGTCCGGCCGGTGCCGCTACCCGGCGCCGCCGCGACGTCCGACCCCGGGGGGACCACCATCACCGTGACACTGCCACCGCTGTCCTGGACCGTGCTGCAGCTGACCCCGCAGGCGGGCCCGCATGCCTGAGTTCGTGATCGGGGAGCACGACTTTCTGCTCGACGGCCGCCCGTTCCGCATCCTCTCCGGTGCCCTGCACTACTTCCGCGTCCACCCGGACCTGTGGGCCGACCGGATCGACAAGGCCCGGCGGATGGGGCTCAACACCATCGAGACGTACGTGGCGTGGAACGCGCACGCCCCGGAGCCGGGGGTGTTCGACCTGACCGGCGGGCTCGACCTCGACCGCTTCCTGCGGCTCGTCGCCGAGGCCGGGATGTACGCGATCGTGCGGCCCGGCCCGTACATCTGCGCCGAGTGGGACAACGGCGGGCTGCCCGCCTGGCTGTTCCGCGACCCGTCGGTCGGGGTGCGCTCGTCCGAGCCGAAGTACCTCGACGCGGTGCGCGACTACCTGACGAAGGTGTACGAGGTCGTCGTCCCGCACCAGGTCGACCGCGGCGGGCCGGTGCTGCTGGTCCAGGTGGAGAACGAGTACGGCGCGTTCGGCGACGACAAGCGCTACCTGAAAGCGCTTGCCGAGCACACGCGCGAATCCGGCGTCACCGTGCCGCTGACCACAGTGGACCAGCCGACCCCGGAAATGCTGGAAGCCGGCAGCCTCGACGGGCTCCACCGCACGGCGTCGTTCGGCTCCGGCGCCGAGGAGCGGCTGGCGATCCTGCGCGCGCACCAGCCGACCGGGCCGCTGATGTGCAGCGAGTTCTGGAACGGCTGGTTCGACCACTGGGGTGCCCACCACCACACGACGCCGGCCGCGGATTCGGCGGCGGAACTCGACGCGCTGCTCGCCGCGGGCGCGTCGGTCAACCTCTACATGTTCCACGGCGGCACCAACTTCGGCCTCACCAACGGGGCCAACGACAAGGGCGTCTACCAGCCGCTGATCACCTCCTACGACTACGACGCGCCGCTGGACGAAGCCGGTGACCCGACGCCGAAGTACCACGCCTTCCGCGACGTGATCGCCCGCTACCACAAGGTCCCCGACACGGTCCCGCCGCCGCCGCGGCCCGCGCCGACGCCGTCGGGAGTGCTCGGCGACCCCGTCCGGCTGCTCGACGCCCCGGACCGCTGGGGCACCTGGGAGTTCCACGAGGACCTGCCCGCGTTCGACGACCTGACGCCGATGCCGCAGTTCGCGCTGCTGCGCACGACCGTGCAGGGCGAGCGGCCCGGCGTGCTGACCTTCGGCGAGGTCCGCGACCGCGCCACGGTGTTCTTCGACGGCGCCCTCGTGGGCACGCTCAGCCGTGACCACCACGAGCGCGCGATCCCGCTGCCGCGCGCGGCCGGTGAGCTGCTCGTGCTGGTCGAGGATCAGGGCCGGGTCGACTACGGCCCGCGCATCGGCGAGGCGAAGGGCATCATCGGCGGGGCGGCGCTGCACGGCGAACCGCTGGCCGGCTGGGACGTGCTGCCGTTCGACCTGGCCGCCCTGCCGTCGCTGCGGCCCGCGCGACCGGAGCCGGTGGCGGGTGCGGTGGCCGGGCCGGTGGTGCTGCGCGCCCGGATCGACGTCGACGAGCCCGCCGACCTGTTCCTCGACACCGGGGAGTGGGGCAAGGGCGTCGCCTGGCTGAACGGGTTCGCGCTCGGCCGGTACTGGCGGCGGGGCCCGCAACGGACGCTGTACGTGCCGCGTCCGGTGGTCCGGGCGGGCGCCAACGAACTCGTCGTGCTCGAACTGGGCACGCTGCTCGACCCCGCGGTCCGGTTCGTGCCGCGGCCGCTGCTCGGCCACACCGAGGCCTGAGAAGAGTCCCCACCGCACCGAAGGGCAGTTCGACGATGAACCTGCGGCGTTTGCTCACCGTCCTTTGTGTACCTCTGGTCGGCGGCGCGGTCGTGGCCGCGCCCGCGGTGGCGGCCACCACCGTGACCGTGAAGCCGGACCCGACCTACCGGCAGCAGCCGTTCGACGGCTGGGGCGCCAGCCTGGCCTGGATGGCCGAGGCGACCGGCGGCTACCCGAACGCCGTCCGGAACAAGCTGGCGGACCTCGTCTTCGGGCCCGAGGGGCTGAACCTGAACATCGCCCGGTTCAACGTCGGTGGCGGCAACGCCCCGGACGTCCCGGCGTACCTGCGCCCGGGAGCCGCGGTCCCCGGCTGGTGGAAGGCGCCGGCCGGCACCACCCGCGCCGACAGGGACTGGTGGACACCCGGTGATCCGGCCGAGTTCGACCCGGCGGCGGACCCTAACCAGCGCTGGTGGGTCGACCGGATCAAGAACCGCGTCACGAAGTGGGAGGCGTTCAGCAACTCGCCGCCGTACTTCCAGACCGTGTCCGGGTACGTCTCGGGCGGCTTCACCGCCACCGACGAGCAGCTGCGGTCCGACCGGATCGGCGACTTCACCGCGTACCTGACGCAGGCGGTGCGCACCCTGGAAAAGGCGCACGGCATCAAGTTCGCGTCGGTGAACCCGATGAACGAGCCGAACACGAACTACTGGAAGACCACCCTGGGCGCCGACGGGAACCCGACCGGCGGGCGGCAGGAAGGCGCGCACATCGGGCCCTCGGTCCAGTCCCGGCTGATCCCGGCGATGGCCTCGGCCCTGAAGTCGGCCGGTTCGCGGGCGATCGTCTCGGCACCGGACGAGACCAACCCGGACATCTTCGCGGCGGACTGGGCCGGCTGGTCGGCCGACGCCCGCGCCGCGGCGGGCCGGCTCAACGTGCACACCTACGGCACCGGCAACCGGCCGGTCCCGCGGGACCTGGCCAAGGGCGCGGGGAAGCCGTTGTGGATGAGCGAGGTCGGCGGCAGCTGGCTCGACCGGCAGGACTTCACCGACATGGACCCCGGCCTCGGCATGGCCAAGCAGATCACCGACGACCTGCGGCTGCTCGAGCCGAGCGCGTGGGTCAGCTGGCAGCCGATCGAGGACTACGACAACATGAAGCCGGGCGGCGAAAGCGCGGCCGGGATGAACTGGGGCGAGATCCAGGTCCCGTTCGACTGCCCGGCGAACGCCACGCTGCGGACCTGCCCGATCAAGACGAACACGAAGTTCAACACGATGCGGAACTTCACCCACTACATCCGGCCGGGTGATCGCCTGATCGGGGTGGACGACACCGCGTCGACGGCCGCCGTGCGCGGTGAGGACCTCGCGACGGTCGTGCACACCAACGCGGGCACGGACGAGCAGGACGTCACGCTGGACCTGTCGGGCTTCCGGAACGTCCGGCCGGGCGCGTCGGTGACGCCGGTCGTCACCGACGTCACCGGGGCGCTCAAACGCGGCAAGCCGGTGCGGGTGGCCGCGGGCCGGGCGACGCTGCGGGTGCCGGCGCGCTCGGTGACGAGCTTCCTGGTCGACGGCGTCTCCGCGACGGCGGCCGGCACGGGCATCGGCTCCGGCAAGCCGGTCACCCTCACCGGGGTGCAGAGCGGCAAGTCGCTCTCGGCGGAGAACGGCTCGCTGGTCCAGCGCACGACGGACGCCTCCGCGGCGGCGCAGCGGTGGACGCTCACCGACCGCACGGGCCGCTACGGCAACCGCGACCGGTTCACCATCACCAACGCGGGCACCGGGCAGGTGCTCGGCACGGCCGGCGGCGCGGTGACGCTGGCCGCGGCGGGCACGTGCGACCCGGCGGCGGAATGGACGTTGTCCACGACGGGCGACGGTACTTGGACATTCGTCAACGCGGCGAGCGGTCAGCTGCTCGACGTCATCGGCGAATCCCGCGAGGACGGCGCCCGCATCGGCCTGTACAAGCCCACGAACGGCCCCAACCAGCGCTGGCAGGCCGTCACCCGCTGACCCCGAGCGCCCCAAGGCGGCCTTGGTTGCGTCAGACGCACCCAAGGCGGCCTTCGGTGCGTCTCACGCACCGAAGGCCACATTGAGGTTTTCTCAGTAAGGCTGGGGCCGGGTGCGCGTGTTGACCGGGGTTGAGGCGTGGGGCCCCTGGTAGGACTGGATTTGCGAAGATCAAGTCCGAGGTTCCAGAGGCCCCACGTGATCAATTATGGTGCCACGCTCGACGTGGCGCGAGAGCTGGTCTGGTTCGTCGCCCGTCTTCTGAGGGTGCAGCGCAAGCGGCGCGGCACTCGCCGAGGCCGCCGCGCACTGACCCCCTACCAGCAGGCGGTCCTGGTGCTGCGCTGGTTCCGTGACGCCACCCCCGTCCACCGGCTCGCCACCGACCACCGCATCAGCCTTGCC